>JAFEER010000137.1 GCA_018240985.1 Pseudomonadota bacterium | reverse complement strand
CCGCAGCTGGCGGCGTCAAGCTGGGTGGCGGACAGTGCCCAGGTGATGGGCAAGGTGGTGCTGGGTGCAGACGCCAGCGTGTGGTTCGGCACCGTGGTGCGCGGCGACACCGAGACCATCACCATTGGCGCCGGCAGCAACGTGCAGGATGGCAGCGTCCTGCATGCCGACGCCGGCCAGCCACTGGTGATTGGCGAGCGTGTCACCGTGGGCCACAAGGTCATGCTGCATGGCTGCAGCATTGGCGACGAGTCGTTGATCGGCATCGGCGCCGTGGTGCTCAACGGCGCAAAGATTGGCAAGCATTGCCTGGTGGGCGCAGGCTCGCTGGTCACCGAGGGCAAGGAATTTCCCGACGGCTCCATGATCCTGGGCAGCCCCGCGCGCGTAGTGCGCCAGCTTACGCCCGAGCAGATCGAGGGGCTGCGCAACAGTGCGCGGAGCTATATGGACAACGCGCGCCGCTTCAAGGCCGGCCTGCGCAAACTGGATTGATACCGCTGGATGTCTGAACTGCACAAATTTCTGTTTGATGGCCTGCCGGTGCGCGGCATGATCGTGCGCCTGACCGACGCCTGGACCGAGCTGCTGGCGCGCCGCGCCGGCAACACCGAGACCGGGCCCTATCCCGGGCCCGTGAGCGAGTTGCTCGGCGAGATGGCCGCCGCCGCCGTGCTGATGCAGTCCAACATCAAGTTCAATGGGGCCCTGGTGCTGCAGATTTTTGGCGACGGCCCGGTCAAGCTGGCCGTGGCCGAGGTGCAGTCCGACTTGAGCCTGCGCGCCACGGCCTCGGTGACGGGCGAGCTGCCGGCCCAGGCCGGCCTGGCCGAGATGGTGAACGCCGGCGGCGCCGGGCGCTGCGCCATCACGCTCGACCCCAAGGATCGCCTGCCCGGCCAGCAGCCCTACCAGGGCGTGGTGCCGCTGTACGGAGATCGCAAGGAAAAGCTTGGCCGCTTGAGCGAGGTGCTGCAGCACTACATGCTGCAGTCCGAACAGCTCGACACCACCCTGGTGCTGGCCGCCAACGGCCAGGTGGCCGCGGGCCTGCTGATCCAGCGCATGCCCGTCAAGGGCGAGGGCAACCTGGCGGCGGGCGCCGGCCATGGCGACGAAGACCGCATCGGCCAGAACGAGGACTACAACCGCATCGCCACCCTGGCCGCGAGCCTGACGCGCGAGGAGCTGCTTACGCTGGATGTGGACACCATCCTGCGCCGCCTGTTCTGGGAGGAAAAGCTGCTGCGCTTCGTGCCCCAGCAGGGTCAGGACGGCCCGCGCTTTGCCTGCACCTGCAGCCGCCAGCGCGTGGGCACCATGCTGCGCAGCCTGGGCGAGCCGGAGGTGCAGAGCATTCTGCAGGAGCGCGGCGCCATCGACGTCGGCTGTGAATATTGTGGCCAGCAGTACCACTTCGACGCCGTCGATGCCGTGCAGCTCTTCACCGCGCCGGGCCAGCAGCCGCCGGTGTCATCGTCCGTGCAATAGGGCGGTCTGCCTCTGGCGCGGCCGGCTGCGGCGACAATAGCTCCTTTGCGCCCGAACAAGGAATTCCATCATGCAAAAGAGCATCGTCGCCCTGGCGCTCGCCATGCTGGCCGGCACGGCCCTTGCGGCCGACCTGCGCGTGGGCCTGAACCCGGCCTACGAACCCTTCGAGTCCAAGACCGCCGCGGGCGAGATCGTGGGCTTTGACGTGGACATCGCCAACGCCTTGTGCGAGCAGATCAAGCGCAAGTGCGTGTTCGTGGAGTCCGAGTGGGACAGCATCATCCCCGGCCTGCAGGCCAAGAAGTACGACGTGATCATCAGCTCGATGTCGATCACGCCCGAGCGCGCGCGCGTGGTGGACTTCACCCAGCGCTACTACAAGACGCCCAGCGCCATCGTGGTCAAGAAGACGGTCAAGTACGACGGCCCGGCATCGCTCAAGGGCATGAAGATCGGCGTGCTCAAGGGCAGCACGCAGGAGAAATGGGCCCTGGGCGAATTGAAGCCCGCCGGCGTCACCGTGGTGCCCTACCAGTCGCAAAACCAGGTCTACCTGGACTTGAAGGCCGGCCGTATCGATGGCACCGTGGCCGACAAGGTGGAGGTCAACGGCGGCTTCCTGAGCAAGCCCGAGGGCAAGGACTACGGCTACGTGGGCCATGACCAGTACGAGCCCAAGTACTACGGCGAAGGCATAGGCATTGCCATGCGCAAGGGCCAGGGCGACCTGAAGAAGCAGCTCGACGAGGCCATCACCACCATCCGCAGCAACGGCACCTACGACAAGATCGCCAGGAAGTACTTCGACTTCGATCCCTACGGGAAATGAAGTTTTGCGTTGAGCGTTGAGCGTTGAGCGTTGAGCGTTTTGCGAGCACGTGGTCTTCTCGCTCAACGCACAACGTGCCCCCCATGACAGACTATTACCTGGCCATCCTCCACGGCTCGCTGCTGACGGTGGGCGTGTCGCTGGCGTCGCTGGCCGTGGCCACGCTGCTGGGCCTGGCGGGTGCGGCGGCCAAGCTCTCGGGCCGGCCGGCCCTGGTGGCGCTGGCCAGCACCTACACCACGCTGGTGCGCGGCGTGCCCGAGCTGGTCATGATGCTGCTGGTGTTCTATGGCGGCGCCATCGGCCTCAACAACCTGCTGGAGCTGCTGGGCAACGCCGAGGGCATTGACCTCGATCCCTTCGTGGCCGGCGTGCTCACCATCGGCTTCATCTACGGCGCCTACATGACCGAGACCTTCCGCGGCGCCATCCTGGCCATTCCGCGCGGCCAGATGGAGGCCGCCTGGGCCTTTGGCATGGGGCGGGCGCAGACCTTCGTGCGCATCACGCTGCCGCAGATGGTGCGCTATGCGCTGCCCAGCTTCACCAACAACTGGCTGGTGCTGATCAAGGCCACGGCGCTGGTGAGCCTGATCGGGCTCAAGGACATGACCTACCTGGCCAAGCAGTCCAGCGCCGCCGTGCGCGAGCCATTCGCCTTCTTCCTGTTCACCGCCGCCCTGTACCTGATCTACACCTCGCTGTCGCTGTGGGCCTTGAAGCGCGTGAGCGCGCGCTACAGCCTGGGCGCCGACAAGGTGCAGCTCTTATGAATTGGGCCGTCATCTTTGAGCCCGACACGCTGGCGCTGTATGCCGAGGGCCTCGTCGTCACGCTGCAGCTCACGCTCTACAGCTTAAGCGTTGGCGCGCTGCTGGCGCTGTGCTGCGCCCTGGCGTTGGTCAGCCCGCGCGCCTGGCTGCGCTGGCCGGCGCAGACCTTCACCTACTTCATGCGCGGCACGCCGCTCCTGATTCAGGTGTACCTGATCTACTACGGCGTGGCGCAGCTCGAATGGGTGCAGCAGCGCTGGGACAGCGTCTGGCCCTGGACGCAGTTCAAGGAGCCGTTCTTCTGCGCCCTGCTGTCGTTCAGCCTGAACACGGCGGCCTACACCGCCGAAACTCTGGCCGGCTCCATCCGCGAGACGGGCAAGGGCGAGGTGGAGGCCGCGCGCGCCATGGGCATGGGCCACTGGCTGCTGATGCGCCGCATCGTGCTGCCCAGCGCCATCCGGCGCATGCTGCCGGCCTATGGCAACGAGGTGGTGATGATGCTGCACAGCTCCAGCCTCGCCAGCACCGTGCCGGCGCTGCTGGACTTGACGGGCGCCGCCAGCCGCGTGTATGCCGACTTCTTCCTGCCGTTCGAGGCCTACCTGTTCGCCGCCGCCATCTACCTGTGCATCACCTTCGCGCTGATCGGTGGCTCCAAGCTGCTGGAACGCCGCTTCCTGGGCTACCTGGCGCCGCGCAAGCATTAATCCATCCCATGCACCGCAATTCCCCCGTCAAACTCCAGGTGGAAGACATCCACAAGCGCTATGGCTCCAACGAGGTGCTCAAGGGCGTGTCGCTGACCGCGCATGCGGGCGACGTGATCAGCATCATCGGCAGCTCGGGTTCGGGCAAGAGCACGCTGCTGCGCTGCATCAACCTGCTCGAGCGCCCGCAGCAGGGGCGCATCCTGGTGGCAGGCGAAGAACTCAAACTGCGCCCAGGCCGCGACGGCGCCCTGGATGCGCAAGACCCCAGGCAGCTGCAGCGCCTGCGCACGCGCCTGTCCATGGTGTTCCAGCACTTCAACCTGTGGGCGCACATGACGGTGCTCGCCAACATCATCGAAGCGCCGGTGCATGTGCTGGGGCTGCCGCGCGACGAGGCCGTGGCGCGTGCGCGCAAATACCTGCGCCTGGTGGGCCTGGAGGGGCGCGAGGACGCCTACCCCAACCACATGAGCGGCGGCCAACAGCAGCGCGTGGCGATTGCGCGCGCGCTGGCGGTGGAGCCCGAGGTGATGCTGTTTGACGAGCCCACCAGCGCGCTAGACCCCGAGCTCGTCGGCGAGGTGCTGCGCGTGATGCAGGTGCTGGCGCAGGAGGGACGCACCATGCTCGTGGTGACGCACGAGATGGGCTTTGCGCGCGAGGTGTCGAACCAGGTGATCTTCCTGCACCAGGGCCAGATCGAGGAGCAGGGG
>JAFEER010000136.1 GCA_018240985.1 Pseudomonadota bacterium | reverse complement strand
GGTCAGAATTATTTTTGGTAACTACTCAGCTCCCAATCAACCCCCACCGCAATCGCTATGAAATAGTGAGCGACAATAGCGCTCCATGCCAAACCTTCCCGACCTCGATCAACTCAGCCCTGCGCAAAAGGACGAGTTGATTCGGGCGTTGTGGCAGCAAGTGCATGAATTCACGGCGCACATCACGGTGCTGCAAGAGACAAAAAAAACCGCCCGACGGATATGCCAGGCGGTTTGACTTTGATAGCTGTTTGCGCAGTATTGATAAGGGCTACAGGCCTATTTTTCTCTTATTTTTTAGCGCCTTCACCTTCCAGCTGCGCCAGCGCTGCATTGCCGCCCAGCGACAGCAGGCCTGCGCGCGCGTACACGCCCAGCTTGCCGCGCGTGTCGGAAATATCCAGGTTGCGCATGGTCAGCTGGCCGATGCGATCCAGCGGACTGAATGGCGCGTCCTCCACCTTTTCCATCGACAGGCGCTCGGGGGCGTAGGTCAGGTTGGGGCTCTCGGTATTCAGCAGCGAATAATCGTTGCCGCGGCGCAGCTCCAGCGTCACGGTGCCGGTGACGGCGCGTGCCACCCAGCGCTGGGCCGATTCGCGCAGCATGATGGCCTGGGGGTCGAACCAGCGGCCCTGGTACAAGAGGCGCCCGAGCTTCATGCCGTTGATGCGGTACTGTTCGATGGTGTCCTCATTGTGGATGCCGGTGACCAGGCGCTCGTAGGCGATGTGCAAGAGCGCCATGCCGGGGGCTTCGTAGATGCCGCGGCTCTTGGCCTCGATGATGCGGTTCTCGATCTGGTCGCTCATCCCCAGGCCATGGCGGCCGCCGATGCGGTTGGCTTCCAGGAACAGTTCCACCGGGTCTTCGATTTCCTTGCCGTTGATGGCCACGGGCTGGCCTTCGTTGAAGCTGACGCTGACCTCTTCGGCCTTGACTTCAACTTCCGGCTTCCAGAACGCCACGCCCATGATGGGGTTGACGATGCGGATGCCGCTGGAGAGGAATTCCAGATCCTTGGCCTCGTGCGTGGCGCCCAGCATGTTGCTGTCGGTGCTGTAGGCCTTTTCGGCGCTCATCTTGTAGCCAAAGCCCTCCTTGGTCATGAAGGCCGACATCTCGGCGCGCCCGCCCAGTTCGTCGATGAAGGTTTGGTCCAGCCAGGGCTTGTAGATGCGCAGGCTGGGGTTGGTGAGCAGCCCGTAGCGGTAGAAGCGCTCGATGTCGTTGCCCTTGAAGGTGGAGCCGTCGCCCCAGATGTGCACGTCGTCTTCCTTCATCGCGGCCACCAGCATGGTGCCGGTCACGGCGCGGCCCAGCGGCGTGGTGTTGAAGTAGGTGATGCCACCGGTGCTGACGTGGAAGGCGCCGGCCTGGATGGCGGCAATGCCTTCGTGCGCGAGCTGGGTGCGGCAGTCGATCAGGCGCGCCAGTTCGGCGCCGTACTCCATCGCCTTGCGCGGGATGGCGTCGTAGTCGTCCTCGTCGGGCTGGCCCAGGTTGGCGGTGTAGGCGTAGGGCAGGGCGCCCTTGTTCTTCATCCAGCGCAGCGCGGCGCTGGTGTCCAGGCCGCCGGAGAAGGCGATGCCGACCTTCTGGCCGACGGGGAGGTGTTGCAGGATGGTTGCCATGGCAGGTTGAACGTTGGGTGTTGAGCGTGTCGGTCAGCCGAAGTGGCAGATGTAGTGGTAGGCCGCGGCCACGCGGATGTCGAAGCTGGAGTTGGCCGGGATGCTGAATTTGTCGCCGGGGCCGGATTTTTGCCAGGCATCGCTGCCGGCGAGGCGGTATTCGCAGGCGCCAGCCACGCATTCCATGATCTCGGCGGCGCCGGTGTTGAAGGTGAGCGTGGCTGGCAGCACCACGCCCACGGATTTCTTCGTGCCGTCGGGCAGGGTCAGGCCGTGGCTTACGCACTTGCCGTCAAAGTACACATTGGCCTGGGTGGCTATGGTCACGCCGGCGATTTTTTCGGTGGTCATGGGTGGAGCGTTGAACGATGAGGACAAACCAGCAATTCTAGGCGGCTGCATCACCGTCCGCGCCGGTAGGGTGCGCTGCGCCAGCAAAAAGGGGGCCATGATGGCCCCCTTCCGTTGATGCATGGGTGTATCAGTAGTTGTAGCGCGGCGGGTGCTGAGGATAGCCGTAGGGCGCGGGGTACGGGTAGGGATAGGCGGCCGGCGGCTGCACCACATAGGCCGGCGGGCCTGGCTGGGTGCCAACGACCACGCCGGGGCGCACGTAGCCGTCGTCAGAGGCAATGCCCGACGCATAGCCGGGTGGGTAGCCGGGCTGCTGGTAACCGGACACGCCGGGCACCGCCGGTTGCACCGTGATCGGAATCCACTGCCCCGGATCGGTCTGGGTGCGCGTGGTGTAGCTGCGGCCGGCGTATTCATAGGCCACGTCATAGCCGACCACGCGGTTGTCGTAATAGGTCTCGGTGCGGCAGCGCTGCACGTTCTGGTAGCCGGGCCGGCCGGCCTCGACCTGGTTGCCCAGCAGGGCGCCGCCAATCACGCCCAGCGCCGTGGCGGCTGCCCGGCCGCTGCCGCCGCCAATGGCATTGCCGGTAGCGCCGCCGGCAATGGCGCCCAGCACGGCACCGCCACCGGTGGTGGGCCGGGGGCCACCGTAGATGGTTTCATTGCCGCACACCTGCTGCGGCACGGCCACCTGCTGGGTGATGGGTGTGGCCGACAGCACGCGGCCCAAGTCCTGGGCCTGGCTTGCCATGGCTGCCGTGGCCAGGGCCGTAAGAATCAAGATCTTGTTCATGGATTGGATGCTCCTTCTAGCTAGTCCCATAACGCGCCAGACCGGTTGGCAGTTTCATCTTCTTGAGCCTGTTTCTTGTGGCAAGTCGGTAAATTTGACGTAAAGCAGTTCACGTCTTCGAGTCGGCGGCGGCCAGTTCGTTCCAGACATCGGCCTTGAAACCCACGGTGACGCGCCCCGTGGGCTGGCCGTTCCACTCCACCACCGGGCGCTTGATGACCGATGGCTGCTCGCACATCAGCGCGGCGGCGCTGGCGGCGTCTTGCACGCCGGCCTGCACGGCTGCGTCCAGGCGGCGCCAGCTCGTGCCCTGGCGGTTGAGCAGCTTCTCCCAGCCGACGGCGGCCATCCAGGCGGGCAGGCGGTCGGCGGGTACGCCCTGCTTCTTGAAGTCGTGGAACTGGTAGGCCAGGCCTTGCTCGGTGAGCCAGGCGCGGGCCTTCTTCACGGTGTCGCAATTGGGAATGCCGTAGAGGATGATGGTGCTGGGGGTACTCATGGGTGCTCATCATCGCGCAGGCGGGCCTGGGCGACAATGGCGGGTTCTATGCAAACCTATCCCCAGACACTGCAAGGCTGGCTCGCACATTGCGAGCAGCTGCATGCCAAGAACATCGACATGGGCCTGGAACGCGTGGGCGAGGTGGCGCGCCGGCTGGCGCTGCGCTTTGACTGCCCCGTGATCACCGTGGCCGGCACCAATGGCAAGGGCTCCACCTGCGCGCTGATGGAGAGTGTGGCGCGCGAGGCCGGCTACCGCACCGGGGTGTATTCATCGCCGCACCTGGTGCACTTCGAGGAGCGCTGCCGCGTCAACGGCGTCAACGTCGAGGCGGCCAGCCTGGTGCCGCACTTCGAGGCCGTGGAGCGCGCCCGCACCGAGGGCGGCGCCGAGGTGTCGCTGAGCTACTTCGAGTTCACCACGCTGGCCATCCTGCGCCTCATGAGCCAGGCGCGCCTGGACGTGGCGATTCTGGAGGTGGGCCTGGGCGGGCGGCTAGACGCCACCAACATCATCGATGCGGACTGCGCCGTCATCACCAGCGTGGACATCGACCATGTCGAGTTTCTCGGCCCGGATCGCGAATCCATCGGCCGCGAGAAGGCCGGCATCATGCGCGCCGGCCGCCCCGTGGTGGTCAGCGACCCGGTGCCGCCGCAGAGCGTGCTGGATCATGCCCAGGCCATCGGCGCCGACCTGTGGCGCTTCGGGCACGACTTCAATTACTCCGGCGACAAGCAGCAATGGGCCTGGGCCGGGCGCGGGCGCCGCTATGCCGGCCTGGCCTATCCGGCGCTGCGCGGGGCGAACCAGCTCCTCAACGCCTCGGGCGCGCTGGCCGCTCTGGAGGCGCTGCGCGGCCGCCTGCCGGTGACGGCGCAGGCCGTGCGCCTGGGCCTGGCGCATGTGGAGCTGCCCGGGCGCATGCAGATCGAGGCCGGCCAGCCGACGCTGGTGCTGGACGTGGCGCACAACCCGCATTCGGTGGCGGCGCTGGCTGCCAACCTGATCGCCATGGGCTACTTCCCGACCACGCACGCGGTCTTCGGCGCCATGCAGGACAAGGATCTGGCGCAGATGCTGGAAAAAATCGGCCCGCTGATCGACTGCTGGTACTTCACCGACCTGCCCACGCCGCGGGCCGAAAAGGCCGCCGTGTTGCAGCAGCAGTGGCAGGCGCTGCAGGCCCATGCCCCGGCCAGCGCGCCACTGCTGCCGCGCGTGGAGCATGATGATCACGATCACGATCACGATCACGATCTGGAGCGTGATGAGGCGCCCGCCAGGGCCACGCCCTGGCTGGTGGTCAGTCGTAGCAAGCAAGGATCAGGCCATACGTCCGACGGAAAGGGCCGCAGCCAGAAGACGAGCGCAGTGCACTCCAGCCCGCACGAGGCATTGCAGGCGGCCCTCGATGCCGCCAAGCCCGCTGATAGAATTGTCGTCTTTGGCTCCTTCTATACCGTAGGTGGCGTGCTTGAGCATGGACTACCGCGTCTATTGGGCAATCACCTGAGCGCATAACGGTATTTCCTGTCGATGGCATTGTTCAAATTTCCCTGGCCTGGGGCACGCAAAGATGCGGAGCGTGACCAACCAAGCAGGCGCTCGCGTGCTGCCGCGCAGGCCGAAAGCATCGAGGACATGCGCCGACGTGCGCGTCACCGCCTGATCGGCGCGGCCGTGTTGGTGCTGGTCGGCGTGATCGGGTTTCCCCTGGTGTTCGACACCCAGCCGCGCCCCGTGGCGGTGGATGTTGCCATCGACATTCCTGATCGCAACAAGGTTGCCCCGCTGGCGCTGCCGCAAAAGACGCCGGCTGCGGCTGAGTCCAGGCCTGTTGCCGAGCCGGCTTCAGCCGGGCTGGATGCGGGTGAGGAGGTGTTGAAACCTCGCAGTCCAAACGAAACCGCTGCCGCGGCGCAGC
>JAFEER010000135.1 GCA_018240985.1 Pseudomonadota bacterium | reverse complement strand
GATCCAGGCGGCCACGCAGGAGTTCCACATCGACGGCACCTGGGCCGAGCCGCGCGTGGAGCGCATCCAGGCCCGCAAAGCCAAGCCCGGCGACGACGATGCGCACGGCGCAGCCATCACCCAGCCAGGAGGAAAGCCATGAAAGTCGCAGCCCTGCAAATGGTCTCGGGCCTGGGCCTTGCGGCCAATCTGGCGCAGGCGCGCCGCCTGCTGGAGCAGGCCGCCAGTGCCGGGGCCGAGTTGGCCGTGCTGCCCGAGTACTTCTGCGCCATGGGCCGGCGCGACGAGGACAAGCTGCAGCTTGCCGAGCGCCTGGGGGATGGGCCAGTCCAGTCCTTCCTGGCGGCGGCCGCGCGCGAGCTCGGGCTGTGGATCGTGGGCGGCACCCTGCCGCTGGCGAGCGACGAACCGGCGCGCGTCTACAACAGCTCGCTGGCGTACTCGCCCGCGGGCAGCTGCGTGGCGCGCTACGACAAGATTCATCTGTTCCGCTTCGACAACGGCCGCGAGCATTTCGACGAGGCGCGCAGCATCAAACCCGGCCAGGCCAGCGCGCGCTTTGCGCTGCCGGCGCGGGACGGCCGGCTCTGGCATGTGGGCCTGTCGGTGTGCTATGACCTGCGCTTTCCCGAGCTGTATCGCGAGCATGCGCGCGCCGGCAGCGATCTGCTGCTGGTGCCCAGCGCCTTCACCTACACCACCGGGCAGGCCCACTGGGAGCTGCTGCTGCGCGCCCGCGCCGTCGAAAACCTGGCCTATGTGCTGGCGCCGGCCCAGGGCGGGGTGCATGAAAACGGCCGCCGCACCTGGGGCCACAGCATGCTCGTGGATCCCTGGGGCCAGGTGCTGGCGCAGCAGGCCGAGGGGCCGGCGGTGGTGCTGGGCGAGCTCGATGCCGCCCATCTGCGGCAGCTGCGCAGCCAGTTGCCGGCGCTTGAGCATCGCGTGCTCTGATGGTCGAGAGCGTGCTGCCGGGGGCGGCCAGCGAGTTGCCCCAGAACAAGCTGCCGCGGCGCTGGCGCCGCTGGATGGGCGCATGGCGGCGCTGGTCGCTGTGGGCCTTGTTGCTGCTGCTGGTGGCCAGCATGCTGGTGACGCTGGTGTGGCTGGCGGGCCGCTATGAGGCCAGCGAGGTGCAGAACCGCCTTGAGCGCGACACCGCCGAGGCCGTTGCCGACATACGCAATGCCTTTGCGCACAACCTGCAGAACCTGCAGGCGCTGCAGGCGGGCGAGCCGGATCTGGCCGCCTGGGAGCGCCGTGCCGGCGCGCTGCTGACGCAACGCCGCGAGCTGCTGCGCATCGAGTGGCGCGACGCCCAGTTGCAGCTGCGCGCCCATGCCGAATCGCCCTACCGCGCGCCGCACTGGGACCCGGCCATGCGCAGCAGCGCCCATTCGGAGGCGGCGCTGGCCTGCACCAATGCGCGGCGCATCAGCGGGCCGTCCTACTCCAGCAGCCACTTCGAGCCCCTGCCGGAAGGCGGCGGGGCAGAGATGATGGAGGTCTGCCTGCCGCTGGTGTACGACGGGCGCATCCGCGGCTTCGTCGTGGCCACCTATGCGCTGCAGACCGTGCTGCAGGATCTGGTCGTGCCCCGGCTGCAGCGCACGCGGGAGGTTTCCTTCACCGAGGCGGACGGCACGCGCCTGGCCCTGGTCGGCGCGATGCGCCGCGGCACGCGCCTGTTCACCGCGCAGCAGTTGTTCGACCTGCCGGGCAACACGCTGGTCTTGCGCATGGACGGCTGGCACGCCGCGCCCAGCCTGTTCCCCAACGTGCTCACGGCGCTGGTCACGGCCATGTCGATCGCTCTGGTGTCGGTGCTGGTGGTGCTGGTGCGCGACAACCGGCGGCGCCTGCGTGCCGAACGCGACCTGGGCGAGGCGCTGGCGTTTCGCAAGGCGATGGAGGACTCGCTCGTCACCGGCCTGCGCGCGCGCGACCTGAGCGGGCGCATCAGCTATGTGAACCCGGCCTTCTGCGACATGGTGGGCTTCGCCGCGGACAAGCTCGTGGGTCAGAGCTCGCCGCCCTACTGGCCGCCCGAACATGCACAGGAATATGCCGAGCGCCAGAGCGTGCGCATGGCCGGGCTCCTGGAACCGCCGCGCGAAGGCTATGAATCCACCTTCATGCGCAAGGACGGCACGCGCCTGTCGGTCATGATCTACGAGGCGCCGCTGATCAACGCCCGGGGCCAGCACACGGGCTGGATGGGCTCGTTTCTGGACGTGAGCGAGCAGCGCCGTGCCGAGGAGCTATCGCGCGCCTCGCATGAGCGCCTGCAGGCCACGGCACGCCTGGCCATGGTGGGCGAGATGGCGTCGCTGCTGAGCCACGAGCTGAACCAGCCGCTCGCCGCCATTGCCAGCTACGCCACGGGCTCGTTGAACCTGCTGGACCGAGCGCCGGGCCCGCAGCCGCCATCGGCGCAGCACCTGGCCGACCTGCGCGTGGGCGTGCAGCGCATTGCGCAGCAGGCCGAGCGTGCGGGCCGCGTCATCAAGAGCGTGCACGACTTCGTGCGCCGGCGCGACCAGTCGCGCGCACCGGCCACGGCGCAGGAGCTGTTCGATGCCGTGCTGCCCCTGATCCGCCTGCAGGCGCACAAGCTGGGCGTGCACGTGGAGCTGGACATCGCCCTCGGCCTGCCCCCGGTGCTGTGCGACCGCACCATGGTCGAGCAGGTGCTGCTGAACCTGGCGCGCAATGCCATGCAGTCCATGGATGACCCGCAGATCCAGCCGCGCATCCTGGAGCTGCGCGTGTGCCGCGCCGCCTCCAATGCTGCCAGGGGCTGGCTGGAGTTTTCCGTCGCCGATATGGGCAACGGCATTGCCCCCGACGTGGCCGCGCACCTGTTCACCCCCTTCTACACCACGCGTGCCGAGGGCATGGGCCTGGGCCTGTCCCTGTGCCGCACCGTGGTGGAGCAGCATGGGGGCTTTCTCGGGCATGCGGCACGCCAGCCGCGTGGTACCGTGTTCACCTTCACCCTGCCCGCCGTTCAGCGCCCCGAAAACTGATGGAACCCCCTTCCAACGCCACCGTGTACATCGTGGACGACGACGCCGAGGTGCGCGAGGCCCTGGCCTGGCTGCTGCGCTCGCGCCGCATGCTCAGCGAAACCTATGCCAGTGCCGAGGCCTTCGAGCTCATGCTGGCCGAGCGCGCGGCCAGCGGCCTGGCGCAGCGCCAGCCCTGCTGCCTGCTGCTGGACGTGCGCATGCCCGGCATGAGCGGACTGGCGCTGTTCGACATCATGGTGGCGCGCGGCGACACGGCACGCATACCGGTGATCTTCCTTACCGGCCATGCCGACGTGCCCACGGCCGTGGCCACGGTCAAGCGCGGCGCCTTCGACTTCTGCGAAAAGCCGTTTTCCGACAACCAGCTCGTGGATCGCGTGCAGGCGGCGCTGGAGCTGTCGGCCCGGCACCTGCAGGCCTGCCAGGCGCAGCACCAGCTGCAGGACAGGCTGGCCGAGCTGACCGAGCGCGAGCGCGACGTGATGCGCCTGGTGGTCGAGGGCCTGCCCAACAAGTTGATTGCCGATCAACTCGACATCAGCGTGCGCACGGTGGAGGTGCACCGCGCGCGCGTGTTCGACAAGATGCAGGTCAAGTCGGCCGTGGAGCTGGCCAATCTGCTGCGCGCGGCGCCATGAACCTAGATTCGGCAGTTGACCGCTTGCAACCTTCTGGAAAGCCGCATGGATATTGCCGTTTCCTGCTTCGCTGCCGTTCACCTGTTGGGTGAGAGCGCTACGCGCTCGCCAGCACCGCGCTCGCCGCACCATGCGGCGTTGCTCCTCCTTGCGGGCAGTAGCCCGCAGCGTCGTCACGCCTTGCCT
>JAFEER010000134.1 GCA_018240985.1 Pseudomonadota bacterium | reverse complement strand
GGCATGGTGGTGCTGGGCATCGTCATCTACCTGGCGCTGCGCTTCGAGTGGAAGTTCGGCGTCGCGGCCATCATCGCCAACCTGCACGACGTGGTCATCATCCTGGGCTTCTTCGCCTTCTTCCAGTGGGAATTTTCGCTCTCGGTGCTGGCCGGCGTGCTGGCGGTGCTGGGCTATTCGGTGAACGAGTCGGTGGTGATCTTCGACCGGATCCGCGAGGCCTTCCGCAAGTTCCGCAAGCTCAATACCCACGAGGTGATAGACCACGCCATCACCTCGACGATGAGCCGAACCATCATCACCCACGCCTCCACCGAGGCCATGGTGCTGTCCATGTTCTTCTTCGGTGGCCCCAGCCTGCATTACTTTTCGCTGGCGCTGACCATCGGCATCCTGTTCGGCATCTACTCTTCCGTGTTCGTGGCCGCGGCCATCGCCATGTGGCTGGGCGTCAAGCGCGAAGACCTGGTCAAGGCCCCGACGCGCAAGGAGGGCGACCCGAACGACCCCAACTCCGGCGCCGTGGTCTGAGGGTGAGAGGCAATCCCCCATGCCCGCTTTGCGCGCCCAAACACCCCCACTCTTCGTTGCAAATACTCGCCATAGCCCGACTATGGCTGCGTTTTGCGCCTCGATTGGTGGCGTTTTGACGCACCCCTCGGGCACGGGCAATTTCCTCTCACCCTCTGACTGTCGGCTGCGTGCAACACTTGTGTTGGCGCAGCGGCTAATATCGAAGGTCTATGGACAATCAGCCCAGCAGCACCGCAGACCGCCGCCTGGCCCAGCTGGCGCGCCAGCGCTTTGTCGAAAACCTGTGCACCGGCTTGGCGGTGCTGGACAAGAAGCTGTATGAGTTCCTGACCGATCTCATGGCGCAGACGGCGACGCAGCGCGACATGCAGCTGCGCCGCGACGCCTGGCTGAGCTACCAGGCGCACCGCAAGGCCTGGGTGGCGGATGTAGCGCGCTCCTGGCGCGAGGCTTTGGTGCCGCAGCAAACGGTCTCTGCCATCATGCCGCTGGACGGCGATCTGCAGCTGCTCGACGACGATACGGTGGAGAACAAGCTGCTGGCCTCGCGCATGGCGCTCACCGTGACCGAGCATGTCGGGGCAGCATATGAGGTGGCGCGCCAGCGAACCCAGCATCTGGACGGGCGCGAGATAAGCAGCCGCGACATCCTGCGCCCCGAGGCCCTGTGCCTGCGGCTGGTGGAGTCCTGGCTGGAGGCCGGCCTCAAGCGCGAGGAGTTGCAGCTGGTGGTCGATCCCGTGCAGGCCAGCCTTGGCGAGCAGGCCCTGGCCCAGTACCAGGCGCTGACCAAGCTGTACGACGAGCAGGGCGTCGTCACCGCAGAGCAATTGCGCACGCGCCAGCTGCGCGCGGCGTCCCCCCCGGTGTCGAGCCGATCCGGGGCGCTGGAGCGCGACAGTGCCGGCGCCGGGCTGGGCCGCCATACACCGTTTCCCGCCACCATGATGGCACCAGGCGGCGGCATGCAGGTTCCCATGGCCGGGGTGCGCCCGGGGATGGCAGGTTTTGCCAATCCCCTGGCCTATGCACGCCAGCGCGCCCAGGGCGTGATGATGCAGCTGCGCCGCTGGCTGCCCCAGGCGCCTGCCGGGCAGGGCGCGGTGCGGGCCCGGCCGCCCTCGTCGGCGCTGATGCACGCGCTGTCGGATGAACGCATCGAGGCCGACCTGTACTACAGCGGCATGGCCACGCTGGTGGAGGACTACAGCCCGCAGGCAGTGGTGCATGTGGCCCAGGTGGTGCGCGAGCGCGCGGCCGAATTCAAGAAGAAGGCGAGCACCGCGGACGAGAAGGCCATCATCGAAGTGGTGGCCATGATGTTCCAGAGCATCCTGAATGAGGATCGCATCCCGCCGGCCGTGCGCGTCTGGTTTGCACGCCTGCAGGTGCCGGTGCTGCGGGTGGCCCTGGCCGAACCTGAATTCTTCAGCGATCTGACCCACCCGGCGCGCCAGCTTATAGACCGCATGGGCTCCTGCGTGCTGGGCTTTGACGCCAGCGCCATCAATGGCACGGCGCTGGAGACCGAGGTGCGCCGCGTGGTGCAGGTCATCGAGCAATATCCCGAGACCGGCAAGCGCGTGTTCGAGCTGGTGCTGGCCGAGTTCGAGAAATTCCTCGCCAAGTACCTGACGGAGAACAAGGGCACCGCGCGCATCATCAGCGTCGCCCAGCAGGTCGAGCAGCGCGAGACCCTGGCGATCCAGTACACCATCGAGCTGCGCAACATGCTCAAGGGCATGCCGGTGCGGGACGAAATCCGCGACTTCCTGTTTAAGTCCTGGGCCGAGGTGCTGGCCATGGCGGCCGTGCGCGAGGGCCCGCATCATGCCGAAACCGCCGCCTACAAGCGCGCCGCGGCCGATCTGGTGTGGGCCGCCAGCGCCAAGCCCAACCGCGCCGATCGCGCGCGCGTGATTCAGCAGCTGCCGGCGCTGCTGCAGCGGCTGCGCCAGGGTCTTGCCCTGGTCGGTGTCACGGACGGGCCGCAGGATGCGCAGATCAAAACCCTGACAGACACCCTGGCCGAGGCCTTCCTGTCCAAGACGGCCTCGATCCCGCAGGAACATATCGACACCATGGCCAAGCGTCTGGCCGGCCTGGAAGACTTCATCAGCGACGACGCGTTGGGCGAGATACCGCTGAGCGCCGAGAACATCGAGCTGCTGCTGGGCATAGACGCCTCGTCCATTCGCGTCGTTGCCGACAACGGCTCAGCGGTACCGGAGGACATGCTGGCCTGGGCGCAGCAACTGCCGCTGGGCGCCTGGTTCACCATCGACCTCAATGGCGCGGTGGCGCGCGTGCAATATGCGTGGCATAGCCAGCGCAAGCAGCTGCACCTGTTTGCCGCCCTCGATGGCAGCAGCTACCTGCTGCAGCTCAGGGCCATGGCCAGCTTCATGCAGGCGGGGCTGCTGGTGGCGCAGGAGGAGGAGAGCCTGACCTTGCGCGCCACGCGCGAGGCGCTCACAAGGCTGGATGCCGATCCTGAACGCCTGTTTCAGTAGTTGCTTTTAAAAGAATAGCTGCTAACGCTTGCTGGTTAATCGCTAGAGCTTGTTTTGCCTGACTATGTACATCCCGCAGAAGCCCCTCACCCCTCCCGGGGGCTGCAGCGAGACGCTGCGCTCTTCAGGCTGTCCAGTTGCACACAGGTGCAACTGGAGCCGCAGCCTTCAGCCCCAAAGGG
>JAFEER010000133.1 GCA_018240985.1 Pseudomonadota bacterium | reverse complement strand
TTCCCCTTCCCCAGCGACGACACCGGCCTCACGCCCCAGCTCGCCACCCGCATCGCCGAGCTGGCCGAGCGCATCGACGCGCACAGGAAGCGCGTGCTGGGGCATGGCTCCTTCCCCCTCTGGGGGAAGGCTGGGATGGGGGCCAGCGCCGGCGCGGCGCCCGATGGCGGGCCGGCCCCCACCCCCACCCTCCCCCAGCGGGGGAGGGAGCAACAGCCAGGCGGCGCCGCGCCCGCCGCCCAGGATCTGCCCACCCTCACCGGCCTGTACAACGTCCTCGCCGCGCTGCGCGCCGGCCGCCCCCTGACGGCAAAGGAAAAGGCCATCCACACCCAGGGCCTGGTTGCCGTGCTGCGCGAGCTGCACGACGCCCTGGACGCGGCCGTGCTGGCCGCCTACGGCCTCCCCGCCGATGCCGATGGCGACACCATGCTGGCGCGGCTGGTGCAGCTCAACGCCCAGCGCGCGGCCGAGGAGGCGGCGGGCCAGGTGCGCTGGCTGCGTCCGGCCTTCCAGAACCCGGGCGTCACGCTACAAAATCAGAAGCTGTTTGCGCAGGATGAGCAAGCGCCAGAGGCCGATTTGACTCAAACCAGCGCAGCCCCCGCCGCCGCCCTGCCTTGGCCCGCCACCCTGCCCGAGCAGGTGCGCGCCGTGGCCGATCTGCTGGCCGCCAGCCCGGCGCCGCTGCCGCTGGCCGCCATCGAGGCGCGCTTCAAGGGCCGCGGCGCGTGGAAGCGCGGCCTGCCCACCCTGCTGGCCACGCTGGAGGCCCTGGGCCGCGCCCAGGCCGTGCCACACAACGGCGAGGCAGCCTGGCGCGGTTGACGCGCAGTATCGTTGGCGATACTATCCACAGCGTGAACACGGCCGCCAAACTGCTTGCAGCCATGCGCCACCAACCGCTGGACTGGCGCATTGAGCAGCTTCAGACGGTGGCCCGGCAACATGGAATTGACTGGCGGCATGAAGGCAGCAGCCACTGTGTATTTGTGCGCGCGGACGGCAAGACCTTGCCGGTGCCGGCGCACCGCCCCATCAAACCCATCTATGTGAAGAAGTTCGTCGCCTTGGTCAGCGGAGCGTGAGCCATGAAACACCTGCAGGATTACCCTTTCGAGATCCGGCCCCTGACGGCGGCCGAGGGCGGTGGTTTTTTGATCTCGTTCCCTGATTTTTCGGAGTGCATTTCGGACGGCGAGACGATCGAAGAGGCCATCGCCAACGGCCGCGACGCGCTGGCCGCCACCGTGTCCGCGTTACAGGCCAAGGGCTTGCCGGTGCCTGCGCCCAAGAGCGGCGGCGTGGCATCGGGGAAGTTTGTCGCCCGCGTGCCGAAGTCGATTCACGCGCAATTGGCGGCCCGCGCCAAGACGGAGGGCGTTTCGCTCAACACACTGGTGCTGGCCTTTATCGCCGAGGGCCTGGGACGGCGCGAACATATGGCTTGAGCACATGCGGAGCGCCGGCGTCCCGCCCACATGAGGGAGCGCCGGCGTCCCGCCGGCATGGCCGCCAGGATGGCGGCGCTCCAGGGCTTGGGGATAATCCCGGCCCATGGATTTGCCGCGTTTTCCCCGTGCCCTGCTCGCCGCCCTGCTGGGGCTGGGCGCCCTTGTGTCCCTGCCGGCCCAGGCCGGCTCCCTGCATGACGCGCCCGCGCCGCGCCCGTTCAGCCAGCCCCGGCCGCTGGCGCAGGAGCTGCGTTACAAGATGGAGTCGCCCCTGGTGCGCGAGCTGCAGGTGCGGCTGCGCCACGCCAAATACCTGGCGCTGTACGACGTGGATGAGCGCTATGGCCTCAAAACACGCGAGACGGTGCGCAAGTTCCAGAAAGACCATGGCCTGCGCCCCACGGGCGTGGTGGACCAGGCCACCTGGGACAAGCTACTACCGAAGTCGCACCAGCCCACGCCCGAGGAGATGAACAACACCGACGTGGGCGCCTGGTTCACCGGCCCGGGCCAGCCGGGCTACATCAAGGAGCTGCAGCACCGACTGAAGCAGGCGGGGCATTACCAGGGCGCCATCGACGGTGCCTACCACCCGGCCACGCAGCAGGCCATTGCCAGCTTTCGCACCCAGGTGGGCCTGCCGGCCAGCAAGGTGATGGACGAGCGCACCTGGGCGCGCCTGATCGGCCAGACACGCAACCCGCGCTACGCCCAGCTGTTCGACCAGCCGCCGGCCAGCACGCTGACGCAGCAGCTGGATGCGCGCTGCATGACGGGCAAGGTGGTGTGCATATCGTGGGAGCAGAAAAAAATGTCGCTGGTGGTGGACGGCCGCACGCAGTTCACCCGCGTGGCGCGCTTTGCGCGCCCGGGCTGGGAGAGCGACAAGGGCGAGTTCCGCATCTGGTTCATGAACAGCGACACCGTCTCCACCATCTTTGGCGAGCGCACGCCCATGCCCTACGCCATCTTCTACGACAAGAACGTGGCCATCCACTACTCGGACGACTTCGACCAGGTGGGCTACGAGGGCGGCTCGCACGGCTGCAGCCAGCTGAACGACTACCAGACGGCCAAGTGGCTGTATGAGCAGGTGAAGGTGGGGGACAAGGTGGTGGTGTATTGAGGGCTGGGCGAGGCTGCGACAATCGCCCCCCATGACGACCTCCTTCGCCCCCCTGCAAAACGACTGCTTCCTGCGCGCCTGCCTGCGCCAGGCCACCGACTACACCCCGCTGTGGCTGATGCGCCAGGCCGGCCGCTACCTGCCCGAGTACAAGGCCACGCGCGCCAAGGCCGGCAGCTTCATGGGCCTGGCGACCAACGTGGACTACGCCACCGAGGTCACGCTGCAGCCGCTGGATCGTTTTCCGCTCGACGCCGCGATTCTGTTCAGCGACATCCTCACCGTGCCCGACGCCATGGGCCTGGGCCTGTCGTTTGCTGAAGGAGAAGGCCCGCGCTTTGCCAAGGCCGTCCGCGACGAGGCGGCTGTGGCGCAGCTGGCCGTGCCCGACATGGACAGGCTGCGCTATGTGTTCGACGCCGTCACCAGCATCCGCCGCGCCCTGAATGGCCGCGTGCCGCTGATCGGCTTCTCGGGCAGCCCGTGGACTCTCGCCTGCTACATGGTGGAGGGCAAGGGCAGCGACGATTACCGCCTGGTGAAGAGCCTGATGTACAGCCGCCCGGACTTGATGCACCGCATCCTGGCCGTGAACGCCGATGCCGTGGCGCAGTACCTGAACGCACAGATTGACGCCGGCGCCCAGGCGGTGATGATTTTCGACAGCTGGGGCGGGGTGCTGGCCGACGGCGCGTTCCAGCAGTTCAGCCTGGCCTACACGCGCCGCGTGCTGGCGCAATTGAAGCGCACCGGGGTGGACGGCCAGGCCGTGCCGCGCATCGTTTTTACCAAGGGCGGCGGCATCTGGCTTGCGGACATGAAAAATCTGGACTGCGAGGTGCTGGGCCTGGACTGGACGGCCAACCTGGGGCAGGCACGCGCCATGGTGGGGGACTCCAAGGCGCTGCAGGGCAATCTCGACCCGAACGTGCTGTTTGCCCCGCCCGAGGCCGTGGCACGCGAGGCGCGCGCCGTGCTCGACAGCTTTGGCAAGCCCCATACCGACCGCGGCACCACGGGGCCGACGCATATCTTCAACCTGGGCCACGGCATCAGCCAGCACACCCCGCCCGAGCATGTGGCGGCGCTGGTGGAGACCGTGCACAGCTATTCGCGCAGCCTGCGGCTCGGGTAAGTGCCCACCAACTCCAGCGCACATGCAAGCATGACTTATGCACATTTGCGCTGGACTGTGCAGAGGGTGACAAATCAAGTCGTCACCAGCGTCACAAAAGTGTCATAAGCCACAAACAAAGACCTAAGCCATTGATTTTGCTAAGACGATCTCTTGTGCCGCTTTTCCGGGCAGGCTAAACAAAGCATGTGGCGACAAGGGTTTGCGGGCGGTCGCGGATGGATATCAACAAAGTTATCCACAGAAAAACTGAACTTCCCAAAAATACCTTGCCGAATCAAACACTTGGGGCCGAATGTGGATGCAAAGCGCGATGCACGCTGTGTCGCCTAGCACAATTTCAGGTGGCAACGGCCTATTGACAGCGCAGTTGTGCACATGTTTGGCGCAGCGACAGGGGTTGACGAGGGTGCCGCACCAATTGCCGGACTGACTCCGGCCGCATGACAAAGATCATTGATTCATATGGGGTTTTCACTATTTTTGGCTGCGAATGCACTAGCGCCGAAGCCAGCAGCCACGCGCCCTGGCGCGCGAGTCCATGGGGATTTCAACAAAGTTATCCACAGAACGGCGCTTGACTTTGGACAAGTCGATGCCAACGCCGTGCCGTGCCCATGAATCCAACGCAGCAAACGCCCGCCCCGCAGCTGCTGCAGGTAGCGGTGAGCACGCCCGCGCACAGCGCGTTGGGCGAGCCGCTGAGCTACCTGAGTCCCCTACCCCTGGCGCCCGGCACGCTGGTGCGCGTGCCGCTAGGCGCCCGCGAGGTGCTGGGCGTGGTGTGGGATGCGCCGCGCGAGACCACGCCCCTGCCCCCAGGCATGACGCCACGCGCCGTGGCCGGCGTGCTGGACGGCATTGCCCCGCTGGATGCCCACTGGCGCCGCCTGGTGGCCTTTACGGCGCGCTACTACCAGCGCGCCCTGGGCGAGGTGGCCCTGGCCGCGCTGCCGCCGCAGCTGCGCGACCTGACGCCCGAACAGCTGGCGCGGCGCATGCGCCGCACGGCCGCCCTGCCCCCTCCCGCCCAAGGTACGGGTAACGACGCTGCTTTTTTTGATAGCAGCTCACGCTTGTCTGGCGCCGCCCCCTCTCCCCCAACCCCTCTCCCGCAAGGGGAGAGGGGAGGCGGGCAGTGGCAAGGCTCGTCGGGGGCCGGTTTTGCTCCCTCTCCCCTCGCGGGAGAGGGTTGGGGAGAGGGGGTGTTGCTCAGCACCGAACAGGCAAGCGCTGCAGCCCAGATCGACGCCAACCCCGGCCCCTTCCTGCTGTTCGGCAGCACCGGCAGCGGCAAGACCGAGGTCTACCTGCACTGCGTGGCCCGGGCGCTGGCCGAACACCCCAGTGCGCAGGCGCTGGTGATGGTGCCCGAGATCAACCTGACGCCGCAGCTGGAGGCGCGCTTTCGCGCGCGCTTTGCGCCGCTGTATGGCGAGGCGGCCGTGGTCAGCCTGCACAGCGGCATGACGAACCCGCAACGCCTGAAAAGCTGGCTGGCCGCGCACCGGGGCGAGGCGCGCATCGTGCTGGGCACGCGCATGGCGGTGTTCGCCAGCCTGCCGGGGCTGCGGCTCATCGTGGTGGACGAGGAGCATGACGCCAGCTACAAGCAACAGGAGGGCGCGCGCTATTCGGCGCGCGACCTGGCGCTGTGGCGCGGGCGCGAACAGGCGGCCCGCGTGCTTCTGGGCAGCGCCACGCCGTCGCTGGAGAGCTGGCACGCCAGCA
>JAFEER010000132.1 GCA_018240985.1 Pseudomonadota bacterium | reverse complement strand
CGCGGCTATGTCGAGACCGTGTTCGGCCGGCGCCTGTACCTGCCCGAGATCAACTCGCCCAACGGCCCGCGCCGCGCGGGCGCCGAGCGCGCCGCCATCAACGCGCCCATGCAGGGCACGGCGGCCGACCTGATCAAGAAGGCCATGGTGGCCGTGCAGGCCGAGCTCGATGCGCACAAGCCGGGGGTGCTGATGATCATGCAGGTGCACGACGAACTGGTGTTCGAGCTGCCTGCAGAACAGGTGAGCTGGCTGCGCACCGAGGTGCCGCGCCTGATGGCCGGCGTGGCCGACCTGAAGGTGCCGCTGCTGGCCGAGGTGGGCGTGGGGCCGGACTGGGACAAGGCGCATTGAACCTAAATCCGGCCGAGCATGGCCAAAGCCGTCGTGAGAACCGCCTGTTTGAAGGCCCTGGGCCGCTGCGGCAGGGAAGAAAACGGGCGCAACGCGTGGCCATAGGCGACGGTTTTGCTGACACCACCGGTGAGCACCATGAACAGTATTTCGGGGTCTTGCCGCGCCATCCTGCCGGCTTCGATCGCATCGCGGAGCAAGGGCACGAGCGCGTCATGGAACGGCCGCACCACCCGCTCCGTCAGCAAGTCAAGGCGTGTCCCGGTTTCGGTGGCGGCGGTCGAAAAAAACATGCCCACGTCCGGCGTCAAAAACACCTGGTCGATGAACAGCGCCACGGCGCTCTCCACCCGTGCTCGCGGCCCCAGGGCCGGCATCTCCCGCAACGCGGCGGTCTTAGCGATCACTGACGCCGCTTCCGTTGCGATCTGCTCGACCACGGCGATCCACAACGCTTCCTTCGAGCCGAAATGGTGTGCGACCAGCGCCGGGTCTACGCCCGACGCCTTGGCGATTTCGCGCACGCTGGTCGCCTCATAGCCGTTGCTCGCAAACGCTTTGCGCGCGCTGCGCAGCAAGCTGTCGGCACCGCCTGCGTCGCTGCACGCCGGACGGCCACGCGAGCGTCGGCCGGGTGGGGGGGCGTTCTCGGACGGGGACGGATCGTTAGGGCGTTTCATGATCGGGGCTGTTCATGGAGGGAGTGTGGTTGCACGGCTGACGTGCAGCGCACCGGTTTGACATGCATCAATTCAGGCTGTATTATCGCATTAATTCATCACTTGTGGAATATTTATCCATGCCTCAGATCCCCCGGATCGTCATCGTCGGCGGCGGTATCGCCGGACTTCTGCTCGCCACCAGGCTGGGCGACCAGCTGGGCCGCAGCGGCCGCGCCCAGGTCACGCTGATCGACAAAAGCCAGACCCATATCTGGAAGCCCATGCTGCACACCATTGCGGCGGGCACGCGCGATATCGGGCAGCAGCAGGTCATCTACCTAGCCCACGCCAGCGAGCACGGTTTCAACTACCAGCCCGGCGAAATGCAGGGGCTGGATCGCGATGCGCGGGTCGTGCAGCTGGCCGAATTGCGCGCGCCATCGGGCGAGGTCGTCATCGGCCCGCGCACGGTCGAATACGACGTGCTGATTCTCGCCCTGGGCAGCCGCGCCAACGACTTCGGCACGCCGGGCGTGCACGAGCATTGCCATTTCATCGACAGCCAGGCACAGGCCGAAATCTTCAACCAGGCCCTGCGCATCCGCAGCTTCCAGAGCGTGGTGACGAACAGCCCGCTGCGCGTGTCCATCGTCGGCGCCGGTGCCACCGGCGTCGAGCTGGCGGCGGAATTGAGCCGCCTGCTTGAAGTGGCAGCGAGCTATGGCGACCCCGACATCCGATCGCGCCTGAGCCTTACCCTGTATGAAAGCGCGCCGCGCATCCTGGCGGCGTTTCCGCCCGAGGTGTCGGCATCCAGCGAGGCGCAGTTGCGGGATATCGGCTTCACGGTGCAAACGGGAACGCGCGTCGTTGCCGCCGATCCGGATGGCTTTCGGCTCGGCGACGACAGCAAGCAGGTAGCCGATCTGATGGTCTGGGCGGCGGGCGTCAAGGCGCCCGATTTCCTGGCCAACATCGAAGGGATGGCGAGCAACCGTTCCAACCAGATCCCGGTCAGGCCAAGCCTGCAGGTTCTGGACGACGACGCGGTATTCGCCCTCGGCGATTGCTCGACCTTGACGCTCGCAGGCCAAGAGCGCCCGCTCGCGCCGACGGCGCAGGTGGCCACCCAACAGGCGCAGCATCTGGCCAAGTATCTGCCGCGCTGGCTCGACGGCGGCGCACTGCCCGATTTCGCATTCCGCGATTTCGGCGCGCTCGTGTCACTGAGCGACTACAACGCCTTTGGCACACTCGGGCGCTTCGGATTCTTCCGCGGCGGGTTCATCAAGGGCCGGTTCGCGCAGCTCAGCCACGCCATGCTGTACCGCCAGCATCAGCAGGCGCTGCACGGCTTCGGCAAGGCCATGGCGCTGTGGACTGCGGAGCGGATCAACGGGCTTGTGCTGCCCAGGATTCGGCTGAGCTGAACGCATGGCCCCACCGGCAGCGACCAACAAGAACGGCGCCCGAAGGCGCCGTTCGTTTGATAGAAATTGCAAGCTAAATGGGCCTGCAACCCTTGTTCACATTGCGGGAGAAGCTACATAACAAATAGCAAAAATCAGCGGAGCCATGCGCGCTGATCAGGCCGCAGCTGCCTTGACCTTCAGGCGCCAGCCGTGCAGCAGCGGCTCGGTGTAGCCGCTGGGCTGCTCCACGCCCTTGAACACCAGGTCGCAGGCGGCCTGGTAGGCCATGGACTCGTGGAAGCGGCCATGCATGCGCTGGTACAGCGGGTCGCCGCCGTTTTGCTGATCCACCTTGGCGGCCATGCGCTCGAAGGTGGCGCGCACCTGGCCCTCGCTGACGATGCCGTGCAGCAGCCAGTTGGCCACATGCTGGCTGCTGATGCGCAGCGTGGCGCGGTCTTCCATCAGGCCGATGTCGTTGATGTCCGGCACCTTGGAGCAGCCCACGCCCTGATCCACCCAGCGCACCACGTAACCCAGAATGCCCTGGATGTTGTTGTCCAGCTCCTGCTGCTTCTCGATGGCAGACCAGTTCGGATTGGCGCTCACCGGCACCGTCAGCAGGCCGGTCAACAGGTTGTCGCGCTCGGCGTCGGCATCGACCTTGAGCAGTTCGGCCTGCACCGCCGCCACGTTGACCTGGTGGTAGTGCAGCGCGTGCAGCGTGGCGCCCGTGGGGTTGGGCACCCAGGCGGTGTTGGCGCCGGCCTTGGGGTGGGCGATCTTCTGCTCCAGCATGGCCTTCATCAGGTCGGGCGCGGCCCACATGCCCTTGCCGATCTGCGCGCGGCCAGACAGGCCCATGCCCAGGCCCACCAGCACGTTGTTCTTCTCATAGGCCTGGATCCAGGCGCTGGTCTTCATGTCGCCCTTGCGGATCATGGGGCCGGCGTGCATGGCGGTGTGCATTTCGTCGCCGGTGCGATCCAGGAAGCCGGTGTTGATGAAGGCCACGCGCGCCGGCGCCGCGGCGATGCAGGCCTTGAGGTTGACGGAGGTGCGGCGCTCCTCGTCCATGATGCCGAGCTTGACGGTGTTGTCGGCCAGGCCCAGCAGTTGCTCGACCCGGGCAAACAGCTCGTTGGCAAAGCCGACTTCCGCCGGGCCATGCATCTTGGGCTTGACGATGTAGACGCTGCCGGTACGGCTGTTCTTGATGCCGGGGGTGCTCAGGCCCTTCAGGTCGTGGAGGGCGATGGCCGTGGTGACCACCGCATCGAGGATGCCCTCGGGAATTTCGCGGCCTTCAGCGCCCCACAAAATGGCGGGATTAGTCATCAAATGACCGACATTGCGCACGAACAGCAGCGAACGTCCGTGTAGGTTGACCGGTTGGCCGTTGCCGCCCAGGTATTCGCGGTCGGGGTTCAGGCCGCGCGTGAAGCTGTGCGCGCCCTTGCTGACTTCCTCTGTCAGCGTGCCCTTCAGGATGCCCAGCCAGTTGCGGTAGCCCAGCACCTTGTCTTCGGCATCCACCGCGGCCACGGAGTCCTCCAGATCCAGGATGGTGGACAGGGCGGATTCCAGCACCACGTCGGCCACGCCAGCGGCATCGCTCTTGCCAATGGGGGTGCTCTTGTCGATGCGGATATCGATGTGCAGCCCGTTGTTCACCAGCAGCACGGACGCTGGCGCGGCGGCGTCGCCCTGGTAGCCGACGAACTGCGCCGCATCCTTGAGCCCAACCGTCGCACCACTCTTCAAGCCGACGGCCAGCTTGCCGCCCTCGACCTTGTAGCCGGTCGCATCCTGGTGCGATCCGCCGGCCAGTGGCGCGGCCTGATCGAGGAAGTTGCGTGCAAATGCGATCACTTTAGCGCCGCGCACGGGGTTGTAGCCCTTGCCCTTCTCGGCGCCGCCTTCGTCGCCGATGACGTCCGTGCCGTACAGCGCGTCGTACAGGCTGCCCCAGCGCGCATTGGCCGCGTTCAGGGCGTAGCGGGCATTCAGAATCGGCACCACCAGCTGCGGGCCGGCCTGGATGGCGAGCTCGGCATCCACATTCGTGGTCGTGGCCTTGGCGCCCTTGGGCGGCTCGACGAGGTAGCCGATGCCCGTCAGAAAGGCACGATAGGCGGCCATGTCGGCGATGGGGCCGGGGTTGGCCTTGTGCCAGGTGTCCAGCTCTGATTGCAGACGATCGCGCTCGGCCAGCAGTGCGGCATTTTTGGGTGCCAGATCGGCGACGATGGCATCAAAACCGCGCCAGAAGACGGCCTGATCGACGCCGGTGCCGGGTAACACCTGTTCATTGATAAAGGCGTGCAGTTCATTGGCCACCTGCAGGCCATGGACTTGGGTACGTGTGGTCATCTGAAATCCCCAGGCAAAGAGTGACGGAAATGAATGGCTCGTAGCGCTGAGCCTCGCATGCGAATTTATTAGAAATATTTGTATTAATAAATAAGACGAATATCTATTTACTAATGACTTTTTTGCAAAAATAGATCATGATGCGCAAGCGGTTACGCTGATGTTTGCAATAAAAATCATAGCTTGTAACGCTTTCTGGATAAGCCTTATGGCCATACATGGGTCAAATTCATGGACAAACTCAAGGCATTCGAGTCGTTCGTCTCCGTGGCCACCAAGGGCAGCCTCACCGCGGCCGCGCGGGCCGAAGGCGTGGCGCCCGCCATTATGGGTCGGCGACTGGACGCACTGGAAGAGCACCTGGGGGTGAAGCTGCTGGTGCGCACGACGCGGCGCATCTCCCTCACGCACGAAGGTAGCGCTTTTCTGGAGGATTGCCAGCGCGTGCTCGCTGATGTGGCCAACGCCGAGGCCAGCGTCTCCGCCGGCGGCGTCAAGGCCACCGGGCATTTGCGTATTACTGCCCCCGCCGGTTTTGGGCGACGCCATGTGGCGCCGTTGGTGCCGCGCTTTCGCGACCTGCACCCGGAGGTGACGATCTCGCTCAATTTGAGTGACCGAGTCGTGGATCTGGCCGGCGAGGGCCATGACTGTGCCGTGCGCGTGGGGGATCTGCCCGATTCGTCCCTGGTCAGCGTGCGCATGGCCGACAACCGGCGCCTGTGCGTGGCCACGCCGCAGTATCTGCAGCGCCGTGGCACGCCCATGCATCCTGGCGAGCTGGCGCAGCACGACTGCCTGACGCTGTCCAGCGACGCCTCACAGACCCGCGGCTGGGCTTTTCGGGTGCCGGTGGAAGGTGGGGACGGTGCCACTGAAGTCGTGCACCTGAAGCCCGGCGGACCGCTTGACTGCTCGGACGGCCAGGTGCTGCACGACTGGTGCCTGGGCGGCTGGGGCATCGCCTGGCGCAGCACCTGGGAGGTGGAGGCGGAGATCGCCGCCGGCCGGCTGGTGGCGGTGCTGGAGGAGTTCGCAGCGCCTCCCAATGGCATTTACGTGGTCTTTCCGCAGCGCAAGCACCTGCCGCTGCGCGTTCGTCTGTGGATTGAGTACCTTAAGTACCATTACGCACAGCCCGAATTCTGGGGTCGGAGAGCGGGCACACTTTGAGCTTACGGAGGGAAGTTTGTGATCACTGAAGCCTTGCTGGCTTACGCCCACATCATGGCGTTCTTGATGCTGGCCACCTTCATGACCAGCGAGACCGCGCTGTGCCGCCAGGGCTGGATGAACCCAGCCGTGGTGCGGCGCCTGGCGTGGGTGAACCTGCTCACGCTGGTGTCGGGCGCCCTCGTGCTCCTGACCGGGCTGGCGCGCATTGCCTGGGGCCTCAAGGGCAGCGGCTGGTACTGGAGCCAGCCGCTCTTGCACGCCAAGATCACCTTGCTGGTGATGATGCTGGCGCTGTCGCTGCTGGCACGGCGCCGCTACCTGGCGTGGCGCGCCACGCTGGACGCGCAGGGCAGCCTGCCGTCCGAGCCTGATTTGCGCGCCACGCGGCGCCTCGTCATGTGGGCTGCGCACCTGATGGTGGTGGTGCCGCTCTTGGCCGTGTTGCTCGCGCGCGGTATCGGGACGCGTTGAGTGCAAAGAAATGCCCCGCAGGCCGGTAGGCGCCGCGGGGCATTGATGGCGTGCCCGGGGATCAGGCGGCCGGCTTGTTGCTCAGACATTCCTTCATGAAGGCCTTGCGCTCGTCGCCCTTGAGGGCCTTGGTCTTGGCATCGGCATTGCAGCTTTTCATCTTGTCTTGCTGGGTTTCTTTCTTGGCAGACAGGCATTGCTTCATGAACGCCTTGCGCTCATCGCCCTTCTTGTCGCCGGCTTCGGTGTTGCAGGCCTTCATCTTGCCTTGCTGCGCCGAGGGTGCCTTGGCGGGCGCCATGGCGCCAGCCGCTGGGGCCATGGCTCCCGACGCAGGCGCCATGGCGCCCCCAGCAGGAGCCATGGCGCCCGCAGCAGGAGCTGCAGTGCTCGCAGCTGGGGGTGTTGCGCTCGCGGCGGGGGCATCGGCTGCCTGCGCTGCGAATGAAAGGGCCAAGCCGGCGGCAGCCAACAGGGAAAACAGTTTCTTCATGTGATGCTCCTGCGAAAGTGGATGGTGTTGATCCCGCCGGCATCGCATTGCCATGTGGGACACCAGCATAACGCCGCGATCGTGCGCCGCGATGACAGGGTGACCCGTAGAATTCGCCCCCATGCTCTCCGTCAAACAGGAATTGCTCGCGGCCCTGGCCGACGAGCTGGAAAAACTCTCGCCCGGCGCAGGCGCCCGCGCCGCCTTTGAAAACCCCAAGCTCCCCGCCCATGGCGACCTGGCCTGCACGGCCGCCATGCAACTGGCCAAGCCGCTCAAGGCCAACCCGCGTGCCCTGGGTGAACAATTGCAAACCGCGCTGCTGGCGACGCCCGCATTCCAGCAATGGGTGGACGCCATCGAAATTGCCGGCCCGGGCTTTCTGAACATACGCCTGAAGCCCGCCGCCAAGCAGCAGGTGGTGCGCGAGGTGCTCACACAAGGCGAGCGTTTTGGTTTTCAGGGCGAACGCGGCGAAAAAATCCTGGTGGAGTTCGTCTCCGCCAACCCCACCGGCCCGCTGCATGTCGGCCATGGCCGCCAGGCGGCGCTGGGCGACGCGATCTGCAACCTGTACGCCAGCCAGGGCTGGAGCGTGCACCGCGAGTTTTATTACAACGACGCCGGCGTGCAGATCGACACCCTCACCAAGAGCACCCAGCTGCGCGCCCAGGGCGTCAAGCCGGGCGACGACGCCTGGCCCGAGGCGGCCTACAACGGCGACTACATCCAGGACATCGCCGACGCCTTTCTCGCCAAGGCCACGGTGCAGGCTGACGACCGCGCGTTCACCGCCAATGGCGATGTGAGCGACTACGACAACGTGCGCCAGTTCGCCGTGGCCTATCTGCGCAACGAGCAGGACAAGGACTTGCAGGCCTTCGCCCTGAAGTTCGACGAGTACTACCTCGAATCCAGCCTCTACACCAACGGCCATGTCGAGGCCACGGTGCAGCGCCTGATCGCCAATGGCCACACCTACGAGCAGGATGGCGCGCTGTGGCTCAAGTCCACCGACTACGGCGACGACAAGGATCGCGTCATGCGTAAGCAGGACGGTGGCTACACCTACTTCGTGCCCGACGTGGCCTATCACATCCAGAAGTGGCAGCGAGGCTTTCACAAGGTCGTCAACATCCAGGGCACGGATCACCACGGCACCATCGCCCGGGTGCGCGCGGGACTGCAGGCGGCCAATGTGGGCATTCCCCAGGGCTATCCCGACTATGTGCTGCACACCAT
>JAFEER010000131.1 GCA_018240985.1 Pseudomonadota bacterium | reverse complement strand
TGTTCTCGAAGGCCACGGACGGTTTCATCGCCAGATCTCCTGCCGCAGAAAAATAGGCGTCCGGGCCGCGTCCGGCAACCCGGTCCTATTGGAACGCCGTCTCGGCGAAGCTGCGCAGCTTGCGGCTGTGCAGGCGCTGCGGGCCGCCGGCGCGCAGGATGTCGATGGCGCGCATGCCGATGCGCAGGTGCTGATCCACGCGTTCGCGGTAGAAGTGATTTGCCATGCCGGGCAGCTTGATCTCCCCGTGCAGCGGCTTGTCGGAGACGCACAGCAGGGTGCCGTAGGGCACGCGGAAGCGGAAGCCGTTGGCGGCTATGGTGGCGCTCTCCATGTCCAGCGCCACGGCGCGGCTCTGGCTGAAGCGGCGCTGCGGCAGGTTGTCGGGCAGCAGCTCCCAGTTGCGGTTGTCGGTGCTGGCGACGGTGCCGGTGCGCATGATGCGCTTCAAGTCCTGGCCGCTCATCTGCGTCACGTCGGCCACCGCCTGCTGCAGCGCGACCTGGATCTCGGCCAGGGCGGGGACGGGTACCCACAGCGGCAGCTCGGCGTCCAGCACATGGTCTTCGCGCACATAGGCGTGGGCCAGCACGTAGTCGCCCAGCTGCTGGCTGTTGCGCAGGCCGGCGCAGTGGCCCAGCATCATCCAGGCATGCGGGCGCAACACGGCGATATGGTCGGTGATGGTCTTGGCATTCGCCGGGCCGACGCCGATGTTGACCATGGTGATGCCGCTGTTGTCGGCGCGCACCAGGTGGTAGGCCGGCATCTGCGGCAGGCGCGGCGGCGGCGAGCCCAGTTCATCTCCGGCCTCGGCCACCAGCCCCGTGCGCCGCGTAACCACGTTGCCGGGCTCGATGAAGGCGATGTATTCGCTGTCGGGCCGCGCCATCTCGGCATGGCCCAGGCGCACGAACTCGTCGATGTAGAACTGGTAGTTGGTGAACAGCACGAAGTTCTGGAACCACTCCGGCAGCGTGCCCGTGTAGTGGCGCAGGCGGTGCAGCGAATAGTCCACGCGCGGGCCGGTGAACAGCGACAGCGGCAGCGCCTCGCCGGGTTTGGGCTCCCAGGTGCCGTTGGCGATGCCGTCGTCCATGGCGGCCAGATCGGGCAGGTCGAACAGGTCGCGCATCAGCATGCGCCGCTCGGCGCTGAGCTGGCCTTCCACATGGTCATGCTCGGCAAACGAGAAGTGGACGGGTATCGGCTGGCTGCTCAGGCCCACCTCGAACTGCATGCCATGGCTGGCCTGCAGCAGGCGAAACTGCTCCAGGTAATAGCCGGCAAACAGATCCGGCCGCGTGAGCGTGGTCTCGTAATCCCCCGGCCCTTCGATGAAGCCGTAGGCCAGCTGCGTGGCGGCGCGCGCCACGCTGGTGATCTGCACGCGCACATAGGGGTAGCAGGCGCGCACATGGGCGGCGGGTGATTCGCCCGTCACAAAGCGCTGCATGGCTTCGCGCAGGTGCTCGATCTGCTGGCGGTAGATGTGCTGCACCTGGGCCAGGGCGGCAGCGGGCTCGCTGTGCAGCGTGGGCCGGGAAAAGGGGGCGGTGGTGGGGGGAGGGATGCAGGCCATGGCTCTATTGTCCATGGCCGGTAGTCACGCTTTTGTCATGGGTGGCATGGCCGTGCATGACTGCAGCCAGGCCTGCGTGTGCTCCGCGTCCATGGGAGCGGCGATGTTGAAGCCCTGGGCCAGCTCGCAACCCAGGCCCTGCAGCAACGCCAGCTGCTCGTCCGTCTCCACCCCCTCGGCCACGGACTGCAATTGCAGGCTGCGCGCCAGCTGCACGATGGCCGTGATGATGGCCACGTCTTCGCCATCGCTGGGGGTGTCGCTGACGAAGGAGCGATCGACCTTGAGCTTGTCCAGCGGATAGCGCTTGAGGTAGGCCAGCGACGAGTAGCCGGTGCCAAAGTCGTCCACCGTCACCGCCACGCCCAGGGCCTGCAGTTCCTGCAGCGTGGTGCGCGAGTGCTCGGCCTGCTGCATCAGGGTGGATTCGGTGATCTCGATTTCGAGGTATTGCGCCGGCAGGCCGGTCTCCGTCAGCACCTGCTTGATCTCGCCCACGATGTCGCGCTGGCGGAACTCTATCGCCGACACGTTCACGGCGATGGGCACGCGTGCCAGTCCCTGGTCGTGCCAGGCCTTCATCTGGCGGCAGGCCTCGCGCATAACCCAGCGGCCTATGGGGGTGATCAGGCCGCGCGACTCGGCCAGCGGAATGAACTCATCCGGGCCCAGCAGGCCACGCTCCGGGTGCTGCCAGCGCACCAGGGCCTCGAAGCCCGTGAGCGCACCGCTGCTGACCTGAATCTGGGGCTGGTAGTGCAGCCGAAGGGCGCCCTGCACGATGGCCTCGCGCAGCAGATGCTCCTGCTGCAGCACCTCGGCCGGCTGCCCCAGCATATAGGGCGCGTAAAACAGGTGCGTGCCGCGTCCGCCCTCCTTGGCGTATTGCATGGCGGCGGCTGCGTGGCGCAGCAGTTCGTCGGGGCTGTAGCCGTCCTCGGGCAGCACGCTGATGCCAATGGTGGCCGACAGCGACAGCTGCGTGCCGCCGATCTCGTGCGCGCCGCTGATGTGCCGGATCAACGCGTCCGCCATGTCGGCCGCCGAACTGCGGTAGCGCAGATCGTGCAGCAGCACCACGAACTGGTCGGCGCCGGCGCGGGCGATGAAGTCGTTGCCGCTGACGGCCTGCTGCAGGCGCCGCGTCATCTCGCACAGCAGGCGGTCGCCGGCCTCGTGGCCCAGCGAGTCGTTCACGGTCTTGAAGTGATCCAGGTCGATGAACAGCACGGCCATGCGCGACTGGCGCTGCTCGGCATCGACCGCGGCGCGGGCCAGCTGGCGCATCAGGGAGCGGCGGTTGGGCAGCTGGGTCAGCGTGTCGTGCTGGGCCAGGAAGCGGGCGTGCTCCTGCTCCTCGCGGCGCGCCGTGATGTTGCGGATGATCACGAGGCGCTGCGTGCCGCCCTGCTGCGGCAGCGTCTTGCCCACGGCCTCGATGGGGATGACCTGGCCGTTCTTATGGCGCAGGGCGAGCTCGTAGGGATACTCGCGCGCGCGGCGCGTGTACTCCATGGAGATGGCGCGGTATTCCGGCAGGATGAAGTCGAAGATGGTGCGGCCAACGACTTCGGCCAGGGAATAGCCGGTCATATGCAGCGCGGCCGCATTGGTGTCGAGGATGACGCCGTCCTGGTGAAAAATCAGGCCTTCTTCGGTGGCCTCGGCAAATTTGCGCATGCGCTCTTCGCTATGGCGCAGGGCCTGCTCGGCCTGCCGGTGGCGGCTGATGTCGTTGACGACCACGATCAGGCCGACGACGACCGGTTCTCCGTTCACCTGCTCGCGATGGGGCCGCAGGCAGAAATCCAGCACCCGCAGCGTGCCGCCCGGCTGCTGGCTCTCGCAGATATGCTGCACCGCATCGCCCGCCAGTGCGCGCTGAACGCAGGGCTCCATCTGCTCCCAGGTCTCGGCGTCCAGCACCTCCTGCGCGGCACTGCCGACCAGGCTGCTGGCAGGCCGGCCCACAAAATCGGCAAAACGCTGGTTGGCAAAGCGGCAGCGCAGTTCGCCGGCGTCGTAATACGCCAGCATCACCGGCACGCTCTGCGCGATCGCGCTCAGCAGCGTATCGCAGGCGTGCATGCCCAATCCGGACTGTTCTGAGGCGGGGGCGGGGGGTGACATCTTTGATGGCTGGTGCGGCAGCCGATTTATAGCGCATTGGCAGCGCTTTGGCGATGTGGCAAGTGCATACTTCGTGCCATGTCTTCTGCTGCTAAGGGATCTTTGCGCATACCCGCCTGGATGACGCCGCACAATCTGCTGCGCGCCTCGGTCGGCGTGGCCGTGCTGACCATCATCCTCAAGACCCTGGCCTGGTGGGTCACGGGCTCGGTGGGCCTGTTGTCGGATGCGCTCGAATCCTTCGTCAACCTGGCGGGGGCGATGTTCGCTCTTGCCATGGTCACGGTGGCCGCGCAGCCGCCCGACGCGGAGCACCCCTACGGCCACCACAAGGCCGAATATTTCTCGGCCGGCTTCGAGGGCATCCTCGTCGTCGGCGCCAGCGCGGCCATCCTGTGGGCGGCGGCGTTGCGCTTTCGGGCGCCGCAGCCGCTGGAGCAGCTGAGCTGGGGCCTGGGGCTGTCCATCGTCAGCACCGGCTT
>JAFEER010000130.1 GCA_018240985.1 Pseudomonadota bacterium | reverse complement strand
TTGGACAAGGCCGTGCACATACGCCACTCGGCCTACGCGCGCCATGTGCCAGACTTGGCGCGTACGCTGCTGGAGCCCGAGCAGGCCGACTTTTCAGCCGGCTCCGTGGTGCTGCTGGCCGAGTCCCACCTCGATGGTTCCGCCCTCGGCACCATGCGCATTCAGACCAACCGCTACGAGCCGCTGGCACTGGAGCAGTCGCTCACGCTGCCCGACGACCTGAGCCACAGCCTGCTGGCCGAGGCCACCCGGCTTGGCGTGGCCGAAGGCCGCGTGGGCACCCTGGTCAAGACCGTGCTGTTCAAGGCCTTTTACCTGTACTGCCTGCACAGCTGCGTCGATTGGATGGTGGTTGCCGGACGCGCGCCGGTAGACCGCCAATACCTGCGCATGTTGTTCGACGATGTCTATCCGGACATGGGCTATATCCCGCTGTGCCATGCCAGCAACCTGCCGCACCGCGTCATGAAGTTTGAGGTGCGCACGGCCCAGGCGCGCTGGGCGGCGGTGCAACATCCGATGTTCCGATTCATGGTCGAGACCAATCACCCGGATATCAGCCTGGATGTGTCGGAAGCGTCCCATGATGCTGCTCACATGGCAATGGCCCCCATGCTGCAGCCCGCTCCCGCACAAGTCATGTAGGCTGCGCACCGCTCAATGCGCGGCACGCCCAGGGCGCTCGCCGCGCTGCGGCTGCGGCGCAGACCAGCCCTGCAAGACCAGGGAATGCAGCAGGCCTGGGTCGCTCACGAAATCCGCCGCCGAGCGCGCCGCAAGTATGCGTTCCGGCGCCACAGGACGGGTGATGGCAAAGCCCTGGACATAGTCCACGCCAATCTCCGCCAGCGCCTGCACCGTGGCCATGTCTTCGGCCCATTCGGCGATGGTCTTCATCCCCAGGTTGCGCGCCAGGCCCACGATGGCTTCGACGATGGCCACGTTGGCCGGGTGCTCATTCATGTTCACGATGAAGCTGCCATCGATCTTCAGCAGATCACCCTTGAGCTGCTTGAGGTAGGAAAACGAGGTGTAGCCGGCGCCAAAATCATCGAATGCCACCTTGGCACCCACGGCGTGCACCTGGGCAATGAAGTGCCGCGTGTTGTCCAGATCATGCAGGGCCACGCTTTCGGTGATTTCAAGGCACAAACCAGGGGCCACATCGCGGTATGACTGCAACACCCGAAGTGCGTCTTGCAGAAAACTCTCGTCATTGAGCGAAGCGCCGCTCAGGTTCATGCAGACAAAGCGCGTCAGCGGCAGGTCGGCCTGATGCTCACGCATCCACGCCAGCGTCTGGCGCAGCACCCAGCGATCGATCAGGCCCATGCGGCCACTGTTTTCCGCCGCCGTGATCAGGCGCGGCGTGGGCACCAACCGTCCGGCCTTGTCACGCATGCGCAGCAGCACCTCGAAGTTGAGTGACTGATCCGGCTCGATCAACGACATGATGGGCTGCATTTCCAGGTACAGGCCCTGCAACTCGTCCGAGGCGGTCAACTGGCTGGCCAGGCGGATTTCGGCTTCATGCTCCTGCAGGACGCCCGAGTCATGCTCAAACACCACCAGATGGTTGCCACGGCTCTTCTTGGCCTCACGGCAGGCCCGGTCGGCGGTGGAGATGGCATCCTTGACCGAGCTGTCCTGCGCCGCTTCGATCAAGCCAATGGATCCACGCACGTGGAACGATCGATCTCCAACGCGATAGGGCTCGCCACCAATCTGCTGGATGATGCTCTCGCAAATCGCCTTGGCCTGCATAAGGCTCAGGCCCGGCAAGAGAATGACGAACTCGTCGCCGCCCATGCGGCCGATTTGCATGCCGCTCGGCAGCAAGCCTGTGGCGCGGGCGCTGACCTGGCGCAGCACCTCGTCACCGGCGTGGTGGCCGAACAGGTCGTTGATCAGCTTGAAGCGATCGAGATCCAGGTAGGCCAGCACGAGTGCCTGCCCCGCCGGTGCTGACTGCAGTGCCCATTCCAGCTCGGCACGGAGACCGTCGCGGTTGAGCGCCTGGGTCAGCGGATCATGGTGGGCGAGGAATTGCAGGCGCTCGATCGCCAGGGAGCGCTCCGTCACATCCTGCAAGGAGCCTTCAATGCGCTCGCCGGAACGCGAGGCCCTGATCAAAAAGCGGCGCCCCTTGGGCGCAAGCGCATTCGCTGGGCCCACAAGCTCCAACTCCACCGTTGGCTGACGGCTCAGGGACTGCAGCATCTGCCGCCAATCCATGGAAGTAAAAAAATGGTTCCAATGGTCGCTACCCCGCGCCAGCACCGCCGGCCCCAACGCGGCCTGCAGCGCCGGGTTGGCGGCAATGAAGAGGCCTTCGAGGTTCAGCGTGAACAGCCCCAGCGGCATCACCTCGTAGCTGTGCTGCAGCTCGGCCTGGGCCTGCAGGCGCTGCTGATGCTCCTGGCGCATCTGTGCCGCAATCGCCAACGACGCCAGCAGGCTGGACGCCAGGGCCGCCGTCACGCTGTTCACCGAGCCTATCCAGGCCTGCAGGCCAAAGGCCGCGGCCACGACCTCGTACAGGCTGGACAGCAGCATGACCGCAATGGCGGCCCCATACCAGGCGGCCACCGGCGAACGCGTCAGGGCGATGATGCGAACCAGGATGACCACCAGCACCAGGCTGCCCAAGACCGTGGCCAGCCAGAGCACGGGCAGAAACTGCGCGAATGAAAGACTGGTGGACAGCACCAGCAAGAGCGCGCAGCTCCATTGCACCCAGGCCAGCACCCCGGGCGCACCGCACCTCGCCAGATCCTCGCGAAACAGCGCGCGGAACAGCGCAAACGTCAGCGTGTACAGCAGCGCTGTCGTGACCAGACGCATGCGTATCAGCCATTCGACCGGTATGTTGTGCCCCAGCCATTGCAGATCCCAGCCAGCCGACAGCGCACCCATGCGCAGGTTGATCAGCAGCCATACTGCGAACAGCACATAGGTGGCGTTGCGGTTGACGATGGCGGTGATGAAGACGAACAGCGCCAGCATCAGAATGCCGCCTTCGAGCAGGCCCGTATCACGCTCGAAGGCCTGCGAGGCGGTCTGCAGCGCGTCCTCGTCCCACTGCAGCACCGTCAGGCGCGCGGGCCCGACGAAGCGTGCCTGGCACAACACCGTAGAGCCCGGTGGCAGGCCTTGCAGGCGCAGGGCAAAACCGGCACGCGAGTCAAACAGGCGGCCCTGGTGGCTGCCAAGGCCGGCCTCGCCCAGCGGCGTCAGCTGGTCGGCAGCCCAGCAGGCCAGCCGAACCAGGTGCCGTGAGGGGAATTCGATCACCGCCGGGCCTTGGGGCTGCGCGCCCGGCACGGCGAAATCGAACCAGAACGGTGTCTCCTTCAGCTGGGTGTCGCGCAGCAGCACCGGCGTCTGGTGCTGCAGCTCCGCCAAGGCGTCCGCCTGGCTGAGGCTGGCGTTGCCATCGTCCACCACGCGGATGGCCACGGGCCGGGGCTCATCATGGGCGTAGTGCGGTGCCCAGATGAACAAGGCCAGTACCGACAGACCTAGCACCGCGGCCGGCAAGGCAAAGACCAGCAGCCATGAAAAGCCGTGATCCAGCATGCCATGCAAACGACTCCAAAAGCTTGGCGCGGCAGAGGTGACTGAAGGCTTCACGACGGTGATCTGGGAATAGGCATGAGGTTTTGCGCCATGGTAACAAAGTAAGCACTAACCCCTTTATTATCTCATTTTGTTAATTTCGTCCCATTTCTTTGCAAATTAAATCATTTCTGGTAACTGCCCCATGTCGCTGAGCACCCACACCGCTCCGGCGGCGCGCAGCGCCTGGGGCGAGCCGTGGCCCATGGTGCCCGGGCTGAAGCCGACCACCGTGGCGCCGGCCGCCACGCCGGCTTGCACGCCGGTGACCGTGTCCTCCACCACCAGGCAGCGCGCGGGCGGCACGCCCAGGGCTGCGGCAGCGGCCAAATAGACGTCGGGCGCCGGCTTGGTGCGCGGCATCTCGTGGCCGCTGAAGATGCGCCCGGCAAACAGCGGTGCCAGCCCCACCTGGGCCAGCTGCATCTCCACCTTCTGCCGGTCGGCACCCGAGGCGCAGGCGATGCGGCCCTGCAGGCGCGCATGCACCGCACGCACCGCCTCGATGGCGTTCGGTATGGCCACCAGCTCGGCCTGCAGGCGCACGTTGCGGCGCGCGTAGAACTCGGCCATCCAGGCATCGGTGAGCGGCCGGCCGGTCTCGGCCTCGATGCGCGCGGCCTCGCTGCGCACGGTCTTGCCAATGAACAGGCGCATGCATTCCTCGGGCGGCAGCGGCCAGCCGGCTTCATTGAGCATCTGGCACAGCACGCCGTTGGTGATGGGCTCGCTGTCCACGAGAACGCCGTCGCAGTCGAACAAAATGGCTTCAAATGTCATGGAGTTCCATGGAGGTGGGCGGCGCCGACTCGGCTGCGTGCAGGGCCGTCATGCAGTCCGCACCAAACAACACGATACGGTTCCGCCCGGTTTGCTTGGCCGTGTAGAGCGCGGCATCCGCCTGCTGGAACAGCATCTGGGTGGCCTCCTGTCCGGCCAGCCCAGGTTGGCGCAGCGGGCACAGGCTGGCCACGCCCATGCTCAGGGTCACGATGTCGCTGCAACTGCTGCCCCTATGCTCCAGGGCCAGGGCATGTACCTGATCCTGCAGCCGCAGCGCCACGGCCATGGCGGCGGGGGCATCGGCGCCGGGCAGCAGCACGGCGAATTCCTCCCCCCCGTAGCGCGCCAGCAGGTCGCCCGCGCGGCCCAGTATGGCCGACAGCGCCTGGGCCACGCGCTGCAGGCACTGGTCGCCGGCCACATGGCCGTAGCGGTCGTTGTAGGCCTTGAAAAAGTCCACGTCCAGCATGACCAGGGCGAGCGCCGTGCCGTCACGCCCCGCGCGGCTCCATTCGTGCGCCATGGCCTCGTGCAGTGCCAGGCGGTTGGCCACCTGGGTCAGAGGATCGAGCCGCACCTGCGCCTCCAGCGCCGCGCGGTAGCGCGCAAGCTGCTCTTCCGTGTGTTTGCGTTCGGTGATGTCCTGCACCGTGCCGGTCACGCGCAGCGGTTCGGCCGCCGATTCCTGGCTGTATTCCCCCCAGACCTCGACCCAGCGCTCCTGCCCGTCGCCGCAGCGGCGGATGCGGTACTGGATCCGCAGCGGTATGCGCTCGGTCATGGCCCGGGCGTGGATCTGAAGCACCTGGACGCTTTCATCGGGATGCAGCAGTCCCATCCACCGGCGCAGCGTCACGCTGCCGTCGCCCGACAGGCCGAAGATGGTGCCGGCCATACGCGACATCACGAAGGTTTCGTCGCGCGCGTCGTAGGTGAAGTAACCCACGGCGGCCGCCTTCTGCGCGTTGTCCAGCCAGCGCAGGTTGCGCTCCAGCTCGCGCTTGAGCGCGCGCTCGCGCCGCCACGCCAGCCATTGCCACAGCATGGCGGCGCAACCGAGCATCAGCAGCCCGAAGCTGCCGAACAGGCTCAGGCTCAGCCATTCACGGCGCTGGGCATCGGTGAAGGCGTCGGCCACATCCACCTTGGAGACCAGCAGCCAGGGCGAGTCCGGCACGGCGCTGGCCACGGCCAGCACTTCCTGCCCACGGTAGTCGCTGCCATAGAAGGCGCCGCGCACCCCCTCGGCCGCCTGCACCAGCGGGTCGCGCCGCTGCTCGCCCAACGGCAGCTGCAGTGGCGTTTGCTCGCCGTCGCGCAGGCGCAGCGGGCTCAGGGCCACTGCCGCATCGCCCAGGCGCTGCACCAGCACCGACTCTGCCGTGTGGCTGTGGTTGGGCCAGGTCTCCAGCAGCGGATACAGGGTGGTGCGTGCATCCACCACCAGCCACACCGCGCCCAGCGGCTGCGCGCCATCAAACAGCGGCGCCAGCAGTCCGTAAAAGGCAAAGGCAAAGGCGGGGTCGCGGCGCAGCTCGACCACTGCCGGTTGCGCCTGCGCCAACGCCTGCTGCAGCGCCTGCTGCTCGGGCGCGGGCAAGTGGCCCGTGGCGGCGCCATCCGCATCGAGCAACAAACGCCCCTGCATATCCACGAGGTATGCCCGCGTGTAGCGCACCTGCTCGGCGAGGATGCGCAGGCGCTCGCGCACCGAGCCCTCCTGCGCGGACGAAGGTGCGGCGCGCCAACGCGCCACGGCCTGCGCGAACAGGCCGTCCTGCGTCAGCGCCTCGGCTTCTGCCATGCGGCGGGCACGCCAGTCGGCCACGCCGCGCAGCTGCAGCTGGTTGACGGCCTGCAGGCCGCCCTCGATCTGGTGGCGGTAGCGCTGCTCGCGCTCCTGGTAGATCAGCTGCACGCCCCAGCCGAGGCCCGCCAACAGCAGTGCCACAACCAGCGGCAACAGCCACCACACGCGCGAATGCGCGTGCTGTCGCAGCAGGGTGGCGGAGGTTTGCATGGCGGCTGGCGGAAGAAGTCAGGGAATGGTAGCCAAATTTCGCAGGGTATGTCACAGTTTGTATCGTTTGCCCCGATTTACAAACCACGCCATGTCGCCTCCGCCCCTCACCCGCCGCTCCTGCCTGACCCGATCCGCGGCGCTGTGCCTGAGTCCTGCACTGGCCACCCGCGCGTACAGCCAAGTGACCAGGGATGCGGTGACCATCAACCTGTCGCTGGAGCCCGACAGCCTCGATCCAACCATGGCCCCTGCCGCCGCCGTGGGCGAGGTGGTGCACTACAACGTGCTGGAAGGCCTGACCCGCATCGACGAAAACGGCTCGGTGGCGCCACTGCTGGCCGAATCCTGGAGCGCGGACGCAGCCGGGCGCGACTACCTGTTTCGCCTGCGCCGCGGCGTGCGCTTTCATGACGGCAAGCCGCTGGACGCGCAGTCCGTGCGCTTCAGCTTCGAGCGCGCAGTGGCCCCCGGCGCCACCAACAAGGCGCGCCAGGCGCTGTTCGACAATATCGCCAGCCTGGCCACGCCGGACGCACATAGCGTGGCGCTGCGCCTGCACCACCCAGACCCGCATGTGCTGTTTCGCCTGGGCGAAGGGCCGGCGGTGATCCTGCACCCCGACAGCGCCGCCCAGGCCGCCAATAACCCGGTGGGCACCGGCCCCTACCAGGTGCTGCACTGGCAGCGCGGCCACAGCCTTCATCTATCCAAGGCCAAGGGCTTTCGGCACGCCAACCAGGTGCGCATGGCGCAGGCCCGCTTTCGTTTTCTGCACGACCCGGAGGCGCAAAACGCTGCCCTGCAGGCCGGCGAGATCGACGTGGCGTTCAACTTCGCGACGCAGACCGTGCGGCGCTTTCAGGACTACAGCCACTACCAGGTGCTGATAGGCGCCTCCACGGGCAAGGGCATGCTGGCGCTGAACCAGCGCCGCGCGCCGCTCGCCGACGTGCGCGTGCGCCGCGCCATCACCCACGCCATCGACCGCGAGGCCTTCATCCGCACGGTGCTGGACGGGCGCGGCATGGCCATAGGCAGCCACTTCAGTCCGGCGGACGCGGGCTACCTGCACCTGGCCAGCGTCTACCCCTACGACCCGGAGCGGGCCCGCGCCCTGCTCAAGGCGGCGGGCATTTCCACGCCGCTGCGCCTGACGCTGGCGCTGCCGCCGGCCCCCTATGCGCACGAGGGCGGCCCGGTGATCGCGCAGGATCTGGCGCGCGTGGGCATAGTGGCCGAACTGCAGCGCCTGTCCTGGGAGCAATGGCTGAGCGGGCCATTCAAAGGGCAGTTCGACATGACCCTGATCAACCATGTGGAACCGCTGGACTACCGCATCTACACCGACCCTGGCTACTACTTCGGCTATGACAGCCCTGCCTTCCGCGACCTGGTGCAGCGCCATGCCGCAGCCGCCAATGCACGCGAGCGCCAGCTGCTCTGGGCCCAGCTGCAACGCCACCTGGCGCAGGACGCCGTCAACGCCTGGATCTTCGCGCCGCAGGTCGGCACCGTGGTGCGCAAGGGGCTGCGCGGCGTATGGATGAATTACCCCATCTTTGTGCATGACATCGCGGCGCTGCGCTGGGAGTAATGCCGGAAACTATATTTTTGATAGCTGCTTGCGCTTTATGGGCGGGCACTACAGGCATTTTTTCCTAGAGCCGTCAGCGCAACACGCCCGCCACGTAGTACCAGCGCCCATCCGTGCGCTCGAAGCGGCTGCGCTCGTGCAGGCGGTGCGCGCGGCCCGAGGCGTCGCGCTGGCGGGCGACGAATTCGACCTCGGCATGGGTCGCGTCCAGCGGCAGATGGGCGCGTACCTGCAGGCCCAGCCAGCGCACGCCGGGCTCGAAGTCCAGCCGCTCGGGCCGGTGGGCGGCCTGCCAGGTGGCCAGCAGGTAGGCCGCGTCCTCGCGCACGAAGGCCGTGTAGCGCGAGCGCATCAGGCTCTCGGCGTCGGGGGCCGGGCAATCCGCATAGTGGTCGATGTAGCGGCCGCAGCATTGCGCGTAGGGCAGCGGGCGCTTGCGATGGTCGGCACGGCCGCAGGGGCAGGCGGTTGCGTCCGTGGCCATTCCAGATCGACTCAGAGGGTGAGAGGAAATTGGCCGTGCCCGAAAGGCGCGTCAGAACGCCCCCAATCGAGGCGCAAAACGCAGCCATAGCTCGGGCTATGGCGAGTATTTGCAACGAAGAGTGGGGGAGTTTTGGCGTGCAAAGCGGGCATGGTGGATTGCCTCTCACCCTCTCAGGCCAGCGCGCGCTGGATGAGGATTTTCTGTACGTCGCTCGTGCCCTCGTAGATCTGGCACACGCGCACGTCGCGGTAGATGCGCTCGACCGGAAAGTCATTCACCACGCCGTAGCCGCCCAGCGTCTGTATGGCCACGCTACAGACGCGCTCGGCCATCTCGCTGGCGAACAGCTTGGCCATCGCCGCCTCCTTCAGGCAGGGGCGGCCGGCGTCGCGCAGGCTGGCTGCATGCCAGATGAGCTGGCGCGCGGCCTCGATCTGCGTGGCGCAGTCGGCCAGGCGAAAACCCACGGCCTGGTGGTTGAAGATGGGCTGGCCGAAGCTCTCGCGCTCCT
>JAFEER010000012.1 GCA_018240985.1 Pseudomonadota bacterium | reverse complement strand
CCTCGCATTGATCCACCAGGTCGGCCATGGACTGCTTGGTCATGCCGGCACGCTGCGCCAGCTCCGTCAGGCGATCACCCTGCAGCGACAGATGGCGCGTGATGTGGATGTGCGCTGCGCTGATCTGGTCGCGCGCCGCCAGGTTGGACAGCGCCAGCGGCACCTGCACGTCGCGCGCCATGATCTGCAGCACGCGCGCATCAAAGCGCCGCATGGCGTGGCCCAGCAGACGGCCCAGATGCATCTGGCGCCAATCGTCGGCGTGCGGGAATGGTTCCGGATTCATGACGCATATTGTCAGCCAAACTGACTATAAATCTCTTAACAGTACAATCAAGCCTCTCTAAACTACTGTTCACGCATACAGACTGTTGATCGAAACAGTTTCATCCGAAAGCACTATGGCCACCAAGAGGAGCAATTTCATGGACGCACCCGTCAAACCCGCCGACAACAGCGAAAAGGCCAAGGCCCTGCAGGCCGCGCTGGCCCAGATCGAGAAGCAATTCGGCAAGGGCACCATCATGCGCCTGGGCGAGGGCGAGCAGGTGCAGGACATCCAGGTCGTCTCCACCGGCTCGCTGGGCCTGGACATTGCCCTGGGCGTGGGTGGCCTGCCGCGCGGGCGCGTGGTCGAAATCTACGGCCCCGAGAGTTCGGGCAAGACCACGCTCACACTGCAGGTGATTGCCGAAATGCAGAAGCTGGGCGGCACCTGCGCCTTCATCGACGCCGAGCACGCGCTGGACACCCAATACGCACAGAAACTGGGCGTGAACCTGAGCGACATCCTCATCAGCCAGCCCGACACCGGCGAGCAGGCGCTGGAGATCGTGGACAGCCTGGTGCGATCCGGCGCCGTGGACCTGATCGTGGTGGACTCGGTCGCGGCCCTGGTGCCGAAGGCCGAGATCGAGGGCGAGATGGGCGACAGCCTGCCCGGCCTGCAGGCGCGCCTGATGAGCCAGGCGCTGCGCAAGCTCACGGCGACCATCAAGAAGACCAACTGCATGGTCATCTTCATCAACCAGATCCGCATGAAGATCGGCGTGATGTTCGGCAGCCCCGAGACCACTACCGGCGGCAACGCGCTCAAGTTCTACGCCTCGGTGCGGCTGGACATCCGCCGCACCGGCACCATCAAGAAGGGCGACGAGGCCATCGGCAACGAGACCAAGGTCAAGGTGGTGAAGAACAAGGTGAGCCCTCCGTTCAAGACGGCCGAGTTCGACATCCTGTTCGGCGAGGGCATCTCGCGCGAGGGCGAGATCATCGACATGGGCGTGAACGCGCGCATCCTCGAAAAGAGCGGCGCCTGGTACGCCTACAACGGCGAGAAGATCGGCCAGGGCCGCGACAACGCGCGTGAATTCCTGCGCGAGAACCCCGATCTGGCGCGTGAGATCGAGAACAAGGTGCGCGAGGGCCTGGGCATTGCGCTGCTGCCCGGCGCCGTCTCGG
>JAFEER010000129.1 GCA_018240985.1 Pseudomonadota bacterium | reverse complement strand
GTGGCGTTCTGCAACACCGGCCACTGGGCCGCCACCGACTGGTTCGGCCTGTCCGAAGTGGCCGGCCTGCCCGGCGTGAAGCTGTACGCCGGCTCCATGGTGGACTGGACCCAGTCCCCGGAAACACCCGCCATGGCGAACCAGCCCAGCCGCTTCGAGGCGCTGGCCTATGACGCCAGGCAATGGTGGGAACGCAAGTCCAAGTAGGCTTGCACAAGCTTTACAATAAAAATGGCTGCCAGCGCTTGATAGACAAGCGCTGGCAGCTCTTGTTTTTGCTTGATTAGAAAGCTGTCTCAGACTCCTTCCCCCTTTGGGGGAAGGCTGGGATGGGGGCTGGAGCGCCGGCATCTTGCCGGCAGCAACTCACAAGCGTCGCTGGCCCCCACCCCTGCCCTCCCCCAGAGGGGGAGGGAGTAAGACAAGCCATCTGAGATTCGTTGCTAGTCAAGTGTTTTTGAAGACCTCAACCAAGATGAAACGATTTCCCCTTGCGGCCGTGCTGGCCGTTTTCACGTTCTGGCTGCTGTTGAGCGTGTCGGCGCGCCAGGCCGCGCTGTTTGCCGTGGGCCTGGGTCTGGGTGCGGTATTGGCTGGCCAGCGCTTTGGCTTCACCACCGGCTGGCGCATGCTGGTGGAGGACAAGGACGGCAGCGGCGTCATGGGCCAGCTGCTGCTGTTGGCGCTGGCCGCCGCCCTGGCCATGCCGCTGCTCGGCCATTACCCCGAGCTGACGGCCGCCCTGGGCCCGCCCAGCGTCAGCCTGCTGGTGGGCGCCTTCGTGTTCGGCCTGTGCATGCAGATTGCGGACGGCTGCGGCAGCGGCACGCTGTACAAGGCCGGACTGGGCATTCCCATGAACGCGGCGATATTGCCGCTGTTTGCGCTGGGCAGCTTTCTGGGCTCGCTGCACCTGGGCTTCTGGCTGGATCTGGGGCGCAGCCAGCCGGTGGGCCTGGTGAGCCAGTTCGGCTGGCAGAAGGCATTGCTCATGACCCTGGCCGCGCTGGCCCTGGTGGCCGTGGCCGTGCGCTGGTACGCGGGCCGCGCCAGCGCTGGCGCAGGTCAGCCTGCCAAGCCGCTGCTGGTGCGCAAGTGGCTGCTGGGCGCGGTGCTGCTGGCGCTGCTGGCCACGTTGAACCTGGTGATCGCCGGCCAGCCCTGGGGCGTGGTCTACGGCTTTGGGCTGTGGGCGGCCAAACTGGCCCAGGCCACGGGCGCCGCCGACCTGGGCGGCAACTGGTTCTGGAGCCAACCCGGCAACGCCGCCCGCCTGCACGAGACGGTGCTGATGGACGTGACCAGCATCACCAACATCGGCATTCTGGGCGGCGCGCTGTGGGTGTCGGCCGGCAAGGCAACGCAGTCCCGCCGGTTGACCGGCACGCAATGGGCCGTGGCGCTGACCGCCGGGCTGGCGCTGGGCTACAGCTCGCGCCTGGCCTTTGGCTGCAACGTGGGCGCCATGCTGTCGGGCATTTCCACGGGCAGCATCCATGGCTGGATCTGGGTGCCGCTGGCCTTTGCCGGCACGCTGCTGGGCCTGCGCATCCGCCGCCATTTCGGCTTTTGAAATACCCGGATCACGCCATGACACAACACACCACCTTGCGCCTGGTCTTCTGGGCCGTGCTCGTCGCCTTTCTGGCCTGGGACTGGGCCAGCTCCAAACCCGTGGATCTGCGCCAGGAGCCACCGCTGATTGCCGCCGGATCGGGCAAGGCGTCAGCCGGCGGGCATTGCTCCATGCCTGACTGACACTTTCTGCTGCCCCAACAAGAAGGCCTCCCTGCGGAGGCCTTCTGCGTTACGGGTGAACGATTTCAGTTGGGCACGGTGATCGAGCTGCCGCTGAAGCCGATCTGATCCGCGGCTACAGGCGTGGCCACGAACGGCGGCACATTGGCGGCCGTGATGGCCGGCGCCGCCCCGGGCGTGCCGCCGCGCGGCGTGGTGCGCACCACCTGGCTGGCGGGCAGCTGCGCGCCGCTCTTCAGGTGGTTCCACATGGCATCCATGGCCTGATTGAAGTACGGGTGCAGCGGCACGAAGCGCGTGTCGAAGCCGGCAAACGGCAGGAAGGCGTCAAAGTGCTGGCCGTTCACCACCTCGATGTAGCTGAGCTTGCTGCCCGCGCCGTCGAGCGTGCGGTTGAGCGCCGTGTAGGCGCGCGCGTTGTTGTTCACCGGCACCAGCGCATCGCTGCGGCCGGCGACGATGATGGCGGGCTTGCCACGCAGCTTTGCGCTGTGCAGCACCTCGGTGATGCCGTTGCGCACGGCGTCGCTCTGCGCCTTGGTCGGGTAGCTGGCGGCCGTGAGTGCCGCGCCCGTGGCCACATCCTTGCCGCTGACCAGCGCGTGCTGGCACAGCGCGTTGTCCAGCCCGAAGTCGGCCACCCCGGTCGATGGCGATACCGCGAACACCCAGGACTTGGCCCCGCCCTTGGAGTCGTTGTAGATCACCGTGGCCGGCGTGCCATTGGCCGTGCCGTTGGCGACAGCAGCGCTCTGCGCCAGCACCAAGGGCGAAGCCGCCACCGGGTCGCCAGTGGCGCTGGCGGCGGCAAAGCTGGCGTTGCACAGGTTGGCATCGACGCCAAAGCGGCCGTAGGCCATGGTGTACATGGCCGAGAGGATGGGGCCGTTGCCCAGGCCGTAGTGGGCGTTGTGCATGGTGTCGTTGTCGGCCGTCCAGCCATAGGCATGCAGCTTGGCCTGGGCATCGGCGGCACGCTCGGCGGTGGTGGCTCCGCTGACCAGGCCCTTGGCTGCCAGGCCGTTGCAGCGCAGGGTGGCAATCCCCGTGAGGGCCGCCGAACCCATGACGTTGTAGGTGGAGGTCTCGCCCATCACGGCATTCGCAGCCAGCGCCGCGCAGGGCTGGTAGATGTTGCCCCAGGTGGTGTATTCGGCCAGGGTTTTGCCAAAACCAGTGACGGCGGCGCCGCCGAACTGGATGCCGTAGCCGGCGGTGGTGGGCATCTCGGTCACGGGCTCGGAGGCCACCACGCCGTCCAGCAGGCCATCCTCGTCCTGCTCGGCGGCGCGCAGCGAGGCCGCGCCGCCGTTGGAGGCCGAGCCGGCAATCACCAGCGTGTTGCCCCGGTTGAAGGGCACGGGGTTGTCGGGCGTGCCGTAGCGCAGGTTGAGCACATAGAGCGCATAGCGGCCGGCGGCCAGCGTGTCTGTGCCCCAGTCCTTCTCGGGGTTCTGCTGCGAATGGGCATGCTTGATGGCGATGCGGTTCGGGAAGGCGGCGTTGAACGCGGCGCGCGCGGCATCGCTCAGGTTGGCGGCAAAGAAGGCGAGCGCCCCGGCCGCGGTGCGCGTGGCGCGCGTGCCGTCGATCTTGTTCACGGTGTCGTCGGCCAGATTGTGCAGGCCCACGCCCTTGCCGGCGTCGGTCAGCGCCACGGCGCAGCCTTTTTTCAGGCCCCATTCGCCCGCCGTGCCGATGGCGCCATACACGCCGCGCGAGCCCGATGACGGCCCCAGCACGATGCAGGGGTTGGACTGCTGGAAGCTGTCGGGCACCTGTACGGCAATCAC
>JAFEER010000128.1 GCA_018240985.1 Pseudomonadota bacterium | reverse complement strand
TGCTCGGCTTGTGCGAGCGTCTGCGGTTTGGCGAGCACCATCTGTGCGCCGCCCATGGCAGTACGGGCTACGGCTGGGTCGTTCAAGGCGGAAGTTGCCGCCTTGTGCAGAACTTGGATGACGGGCTCCGGCGTGCCCTTCTTGACGAACAGTCCTTGCCAGAGGCTGTAGGTAAAGCCTTTGAGAGACTTGGACTCGTTCACCGAGGGAACGCTCTTGTACGTGTCCAGCCTTTCAGGCGAGATGACGCCCAGCACCTTGAGCCTGCCGTTGGAGATCAAGCCGGAGGCGTTTGTCCCCAGGGATCCAAAGTAAAGATCGATCTGCCCCCCGGCCAGATCAGGCATCAACGCACTGCCACCTCGGTATGGCACATGGGTCATTGGCACGCCGGTCAGCTTGGATATCTGTTCACCGAGCAAGTGGTAGATGGTGCCGATGCCAACGCTGCCATAGGTCAGCGGGTTGCCCTCCTTCGCGCGCTGCGCGGCGTAGGCCATCAATTCATCCACGTTGGACGCAGGAATGCTCTTGTGCGCAAGCACGACGAGGGTGAAGTCGCCGAGCTTCTGGATCATCTGGAAATCTTCGCTCTTGAACTTGGACGCAGCGATGGCCATTGGCGCAAGGATCAACTCGTTGGGCGAACCGACAAATATGGCGTGGCCGTCGGCAGGCGCATTCAGCACCTTCTGCGCGGCAATGGTTCCGCCAGCACCACCCTGGTTCTCGACGATCACGGTTTGGCCCAGCGACTTGGCCATCTCGCCGATCAACGCTCTCGCGATCACATCCGACGTTCCCCCGGCGGGATAAGGCACGACGAGGCTGACAAACTTTGTCGCCGAGGTTTGTGCCCATGAAAGCGGCGCCAGCAGCGATGCTGCGGCCGCGCCAGCTATCATTTTGAGAGTAAAGCGTTTATTCACCATGCGTGTCATCTCATGTCTCCTTGTGTTGCAAATTTTTTGGAATGGAAAGCGGATCACCGCTGCGCCTGGGTATCGAACCAGCGCCGCGCCAGCCGATTCCAGAAGCGCGCGCCCAGGGCCAGGTTGTCGTCGTTGAAGTCATAGCCGGGGTTGTGCAAGGCCACGCCGGGCTGGCCGCCGGCGCCGTTGCCGATCCAGCCGTAGGCGCCGGGCACCTCCTCCAGCATGAAGCCGAAGTCCTCGGCCGTCATCGCGGGCAGCACGTCGGTGTGGACGCTGCCGTCGCCCACCAGCTCACGCATGACCTCGCCCATGAACACCGCTTCCTTGCGGTGGTTGTCGGTATTGGGACAACCGCCCGGCTTGAACACGACCTCGGCCGTGGCGCGGTGCGCCTCGGCGATGTGGCTTGCGATGCGCTGCAGGCCGTCCATCAGAAACTGCTGCGATGCCTTGGTCAGGGTGCGGCAGGTGCCCTGGATGCGCGCCTCGTCGGGAATGATGTTGGCCGTTGTGCCGGACTCGATCCTGCCCACCGTGAGCACGGCCGAATCCAGCGGGTCGGTGCCGCGCGACACCAGGGTCTGCAGCTGGCCGACGATGGCGCAGGCCACCGGAATCGGGTCGATGGTGGTGTGCGGCAGCGCGGCGTGGCCGCCCCGGCCGTGCACGACGATCTCGAACATCCGCGCCGCCGCCATGATCGGGCCCACGCGCACGCCCATCTGCCCCTGCGGCAGCGCGGGCCAGTTGTGCAGCGCGAATACGGCCTGGCACGGAAAGCGCGTGAACAGGCCATCGTCCATCATGGCGCGCGCACCGGCCCCGCCCTCCTCGGCGGGCTGGAAGATCAGGTGCACCGTGCCGTCGAAGTCGCGGTTGGCTGCCAGCAGCTCGGCCGCGCCCAGCAGCATGGTGGTGTGCCCGTCATGCCCGCAGGCATGCATGCGGCCTGCGTGCTGGCTCGCATGCGCGAACCGGTTGCCCTCCTGCAGCGGCAGCGCATCCATGTCGGCGCGGATGCCGACGGCCGGGCCGGGATCTTCGGCGCTGCGCCCAGCACCGTGGATGCTGGCCACGATGCCGGTAGTGCCCAGGCCCCGCGCCATGGGAATGCCCAGCGCCGCGAGATAGGCCGCCACCTTGTCGGCCGTGCGGCGCTCTTCGTACTTCAGCTCGGGGTGCATGTGCAGGTCGCGGCGGAATGCCGTGAGCTGGTTGATGCGGGGCGAGGCGTCTTGGTCGAGGTACATGCAGGGTTCCAAAGTTGGCTTTTCAGCAGCCCCCGCAGGCGTTCCAGGGGCATGGCGTCGAATGGTAGAAAAAGCATGTCATGCCGTAAAATACTTTCTCAACATCACAGTCATGCTGTGGAAGCATCACAATGGAATTACGCCAATTGCGCCATTTCGCCGCCGTGGCCCGGCAGGGCAGCATCAGCGCCGCGGCCCAGGCCGTGCACATCGCGCAGCCGGCGCTGACGCGGCAGATGCAGGCGCTGGAAGATGAGCTGGGCACGCTGCTGTTCGAGCGCAGCAAGCGCGGCGTGACGCTGACCGATGCGGGCCGCCAGCTGCTGATCGACGCCGACAAAGTGCTGGAAGAGACGGCCGCTGCGGCGCAACGGGCCCAGCGGGCCGGCCGTGGGGAGATCGGGCACCTGTCCATCGCGCTGCCGGTGCGGCAAGGCCTGCTGCCCACCATTGCCGAGGTGCTGAAAAAGTACCGGCAACAAATACCGGGCGTGGGCATCACGTTGCACCACCTGCTGTCCGAAGTGCAGCTCAGTCAGCTCCTGGACGGGCGCTTGGACGCGGGCTTCATGCTGTTCAGGCCGCTGGACGACCCGCTGCTGCAGGGCCTTCCCGTGTCCTCGGATCGAATGCTGCTGGCCTATCCGACGGAATGGCGATGGCCCAAAGGCAAGAAGCCCAAGGTGCTGAAAGACCTGCAGAATCTGGATTTCATCTGGCTACCGCGCTCTGCCGCGCCCACATGGCACGACAGGCTGATTCACTGCTTCTTCGACGCCGGCTTCATCCCCCGCACCATCGTCCATGGCGTCGATACAGGTTCGATGCTGACCCTGGTTGCCGCGGGCATGGGATGCACGGTGGTGCCGGAAGGCGCCCGCCGCGGCGCCCCCGATACCGTGGCCTTCATGACCCTGTCCGACCTGACCCTGCGCCAGGACTGGGAGCTGGTGTGGCGCAGAGACCGGTGCTCGTCCGTGCTCCAGCGCTTCATCGACGTGGTGTCAGCCTCTCAGGCCAGGCTGAAGCACGCTATGTGATCTAGGCCACGGCCGATGGCCACCACCCTGAAGCCCATGCGCCGCACGGACTGCAGCGCCATGTGCGAAGCGGACGATCAGACGTTGGTGATGGAGATCGCGCGCGTGTTCAGGCAAGCCTCCAGCGCCTCGGGCCCACCCTCGGAGCCATAGCCCGAGTCCTTGAGGCCGCCGAATGGCAGCTCGGCCGTAGGCGTGGCGGGCTGGTTGATCCACAGCATGCCCACCTCCACGCGCTGCGAGAGCAGGTGCGCGTTCTTCAGCGAGCCGGTGTAGGCGTAGGCCGCCAGGCCATAGGGCAGGCGGTTGGATTCGGCAATGGCGTCCTCCAGCTTGGTGAAGCCGCGCACCGAGGCCACGGGGCCGAAGGGCTCCTCGTTGAAGATGCGCGCCGACAGCGGCACGTCGTCCAGCACGGTCGGCGCAAAGAAGTTGCCCACCTCGCCGATGCGCTCGCCGCCGGCGCGCACGGTGGCGCCGCGCTGCACGGCGTCGCTCAGCAGTTCGGTCATGGCGGCCACGCGGCGCGGATTCGCCAGCGGGCCCATGGTCGTGCCCTCGGCCAGGCCGTCGCCCACCTTCAGCGCCTCGGCGTGGCGCGCAAGGGCAGCGACGAAATTGGCGCGCACGTCCTCATGCACCAGGAAGCGCGTGGGCGCGATGCAGACCTGGCCCGCGTTGCGGAACTTGGCGCCGCCCGATGCCTTGACGGCCAGCTCGATGTCGGCGTCCTCGCACACGATCACCGGGGCGTGGCCGCCCAGCTCCATGGTCACGCGCTTCATGTGCTGGCCGGCCAGGCCGGCGAGCATCTTGCCCACGGGCGTGGAGCCGGTGAAGGTGACCTTGCGCACGATGGGGTGCGGGATCAGGTAGTTCGATATCTCGGCCGGGTTGCCATAGACCAGGCCCACGGCACCGGCGGGCAGGCCCGCGTCGGCAAACGCGCGGATCAGCTCGGCCGGGCTGGCCGGCGTTTCCTCGGGCGCCTTGACCAGCACCGCGCAGCCCGCGGCCAGCGCCGCGCCCAGCTTGCGCACCACCTGGTTGATGGGGAAGTTCCAGGGCGTGAACGCGGCCACCACGCCCACCGGGTCCTTCACCACCAGCTGGCGCACGGCCAGGTTGCGCGAGGGCACGATGCGGCCATAGACGCGCATGCC
>JAFEER010000127.1 GCA_018240985.1 Pseudomonadota bacterium | reverse complement strand
GGCCGCATCCTGCTCGGCGGTCTCGCGCGGCTCGTAGCCGGCATTGCGCACGGCGCGGCGCAGCACGGCGTCCATGCCGGGCGCCGCACCGGGGTCATAGACGATGTGCGCGCGCTCCAGCGCCAGGTTCACCGTGGCGTCCTGCACGCCCGGCACCTTGCGCAGCGCACGCTCCACGCGGCCCACGCAGCTGGCGCAGGTCATGCCGCCAACGCCCAAGTCCAGCGTGTCCTGGGCGGGGGTTGATGAAAGGGTGGCAGTAGTCATGAATACACCTTGGAATTTTGCATGCGCTAACCTTAAACCCTGACATCATGGCAAAGTCAAGCCAGTATGAAATCCAAAAACAACGCTTGACTTTGACACCATGTCAGGCTTCATCATCACCCCCATCCACAACTCACCCCCGAAAGGAACACCATGCAATACACATTCCAAGTCACCGGCATGACCTGCGGCCACTGCGAGCGCGCCGTGGTGCACGCCGTGCGCGAGCTCGACGAAGAGGCCACGGTCAAGGTCGATCTGCCCACCGGCCAGGTTGTGGTGGAGAGCGACAAGGCGCGCGACGCCATCGCCACCGCCATCCGCGAAGAGGGCTACCAGGTAGCCGCATGACCGCCGCCACGGCCCCGCGCTGGCCCGTGGCCATAGGCCAGGCGGCCGAGCGCGCGGGCGTCTCCGCGCGCATGGTGCGCCACTATGAAAGCCTGGGCCTGCTGGGTGGCGTGGCGCGCACCGACAGCGGCTACCGCCAGTACGGCGAGGCCGATGTGCACACCCTGCGCTTCATCCGCCGCGCGCGCGACCTGGGCTTCTCGATGGAAGAAATCGCCCAGCTGCTCGGCCTGTGGCAGGACAAGGCGCGCGCCAGCGCCCAGGTCAAGCAGATTGCGCAAAAGCACATTGCAAGCCTGAGCGAGCGCATCGCCGCCATGCAGGCCATGCAGCGCAGCCTGCAGACACTGGTGGGCTGCTGCCACGGGGACGAGCGGCCAGACTGCCCCATCCTCGACGACCTGTCTGCCGAATAGTCACAATTTAATAGCTGCTGACGCTTGATTGGCGGACATTAGGCGCTGTTTTTACCCTGACTCCACCGCCCTCATCCGCCACCGTCTCTCCCCTTGCGGGAGAGGGGCCGGGCCAGTCAAGAAGCCTCAGGATGGGCTCTTGGCGTTGCGCAAGAGCCCATTCCTGCAGCGCCGCAGCAGCTCCAGCCACAGGGCGCACAGCCCCACCAAGGCGCCCATGGCCGTCAGCGTGGCCGGGCCGTTGCCGGCCAGCCCCATCAGCTGGTGCAGGCCCGGCACGGCCGCGACAAAGGCGAGCAGCAGGCCCATGGCGGCCGCCATGGGCAGCAGCCAGGGGTTGGTCGCATGGCGGTGGTGCCACAGGGGCTGCCTGGTGTCACGGTTGACCTGAATCAGCAACAGCACGCACAGCAGCAGCGCGCCAAACACCACGGCCCGGCCCTGCGCCTGGCCCCAGCCCTGGGCCTGCAGCCAGGCCTGGGCGGCCAGCAGCAGCGCGGCCACGCCGGCGCCCTGCAGCAGCGGCCACCACAGCGCACGCAGCGCAAAGGGCGAGTCGGCCACCGGCCGCGGTGGGCGCTGCATCAGGTTGGCGGCCGCGGGCTCGGCCTCGAAGACGATGGAGCAGGCCGGGTCGATGAGCAGCTCCATGAGCACGATGTGCAGCGGCAGCAGCAGCGCCGGCCAGTGCAAGAGCGTGGGCGTGAGCGCCAGCGCCACGATGGGCACATGCACGGCGAACACGAAGCGCGTGGCTTTGCGCACGTTGTCGTCGATGCGCCGGCCCTGGGCGATGGCGGCGACGATGTGGGCAAAGCTGTCCTTGAGCAGCACCAGCGCCGCCGCCTCGCGCGCCACGTCGGTGCCGCGCTCGCCCATGGCAATGCCCACATGCGCGGCCTTGAGCGCCGGGGCGTCGTTCACGCCGTCGCCGGTCATGGCCACCACTTCGCCTTCGGCGCGCAGCAGCTGCACCAGGCGCAGCTTGTGCTCGGGCTTCAGGCGCGCGCACAGGTTCACTTGGGCGAGGCGCTGGCGCAGCGTGGCGTCGTCCAGGGTGTGCAGGTCGTCGCCGGTGAGCAGCCAGGCCCCCTCGGGCAGACCCACCTGGCGCGCAATGGCGCGCGCCGTGGCCGGGTGGTCGCCGGTCATCATCACCACGCGCACGCCGGCGGCCTGGCATTGGGCCAGGGCCTCGGGCACCTCGGGGCGCGGCGGGTCGGCCAGGGCCAGCAGGCCCAGGAACTCAAAGTCGAAGTCATGCTGGCTGGGCGGCCAGGCCTGCTGTTGATCGGCCTGGCCGGGCGGCCCGCTCGAAGGCCCACTCCAATGCCCGCAGGCCACGCCGAGCACGCGCAGGCCGCTCGTCGCCAGCGCCTCGACCTGGGCGCGGATGGCGCCGCGGCGCTCCGCGTTCAGGTGGCACAGGTCGGCCACGGCCTCGGGCGCGCCCTTGGTGGCCAGCAGGTGCTGGGCGGGCGTGGCGCTGGCGTAGACGCGCGTCATGGCCAGGATCTCGCCCGACAGCGCGTACTCGAACACCGGCTCGCGCCCGTCGTGCACATGCTCCGTGCCCTGCAGCCAGCCGTGGCCAAACTTCTGTATCGCCTTCTCCATCGGGTCGAACGGGTCGCCCGGCGTGGCCAGCATGGCAAATTCCACCAGCCGGTGAAAGTCCTCGGGCAGCGCGCCGGCACCCTCGGCCTGCCAGTCAGCCGTGGGCGTGGTGAGCGCCGCCACGGCCATGCGGTTCTGCGTCAGCGTGCCGGTCTTGTCCACGGCCAGGACGGTGATGGCGCCCAGGGTCTCCACGGCCGTGATGCGCCGCGTCAGCACCTGCAGCTGCGCAATGCGCCAGGCGCCCAGCGCCAGGAACACGGTGAGGATCACCGGTATCTCCTCGGGCAGCAGGGCCATGGCCAGGGCAATGCCGGACAGCAGGCTGTCGAGCAGCGGCCGGCCGTTCCACCACCAGCCCAGCAGCACCTGGGCCGTGGCCGCGATGAATGCCAGCAGGCCCAGGCCGCGCACCAGCCGGCGCGAGCGCTGCTGCAGCGGCGAGGGCGGCGCCTCGGTGGCGGCCAGGTCGGCGCCGATGCGGCCCACCGCCGTATGGCCGGCCGTGGCCAGCACGCGCGCCAGGCCCACGCCGCGCGTGACCACGGTGCTGGCAAACACACGGGCGCTGTCGGCAGGCTCCTCGCTCGCTGCGGGCAGCTTGGCCACGGGCACGGATTCGCCGGTGAGCAGCGACTCGTCCACCTCCAGCTGGCCGTCCAGCAGCAGGGCATCGGCGGCGATGCGGTCGCCCTCGTGCAGCACCAGCAGGTCGCCGCGTACCACCTCGTGGCCGGCGATGCGCTGCTCCGCGCCATCGCGCAGCACCAGGGCGCGCGGGGCGGACAGGTCGCGCAGGGCCTCCAGCGTGCGCTGCGTGCGCCGCTCCTGTACCAGGGTGATGCCGATGATGAGGAACACCGAGCCGAGCAGGAACAGCGCCTCGCCCTTGTCGCCCAGCGCCAGATAGGTGCCGCCGGCGGCCAGCAGCATCAGGAACATGGGCTCGGCCAGCACCTCGCGCACGATGGCTGCGTTGGACTTGGGCGCGCTGCCGGGCAGCTGGTTCGGGCCGTCCTGCGCCAGGCGCTCGGCGGCCTCCTGGCGGCTCAGGCCCTGCGGCATGTTGGTAGGTGGGGGCTGGTCAGGCATGGGTGCGCATAGGGGTTTTGGGCAGTGTATAAGGGCGGCCATCGTTTTTTGCTGCTGCCCTGAGCCATGACCGAGACCGAGCACCGCGCCTACTTTGAAGAACAACACGCACGCCTGGACGCCCAGCTGCAGGCCCACTTGCTGGACGTCGTGGGCGGGGATTTCAGCTCCGCGCTGGAGCGCTTCCAGCGCTGGCACCGCGGCCTCAGCCGGCATATCGAGATCGAAAACACCCGCCTGCTGCCCCATGTGCCCGAGGGCGCCCGCTGGGCCGCGCGCGTCTACCTGCTGGAGCACGAGCGCATCGGCCTGCTGGCCGATGAATACGAGCAGCGCGTGCAGGCCGTGATCAAGAGCCCGCCGCGTGACGAGCTGGCGCGCCGGCGCGCCGTGCTGGTGCTGCTGGACGCCGCCCACGCCCTGCGCCATGTGCTGGAACACCACCACGAGCGCGAGCACATGGCGCTGGCGCGGGAGCTGCCGCTCGCGTTGCAGGCCGAGGTGTGGGCGGGGGAGGGCGATGAGGCATAGTGACGCGATGCCCTTCCAATGAAGGTCAAATCGCCTGACCATGTACATGCCGCAGAGGCCCCTCACCCCTCCCTCTCCCCAAAGGGGCGAGGGCGACCGGTCGCGCTGGCTTTGCTCCCTCTCCCTCTGGGAGAGGGCGGGGGGTGAGGGCCAACGGCCTAGTCTGAGGCATATCCATAATCAGGCAAATCGTGGTGAGGTCATTAATTGACAAGCGCCACGCGCTATCAAAATGAAATCATCGGGCGCATCTCTCAGAGGCCCTGTCCTGGGCGTTGATGCCGGCAAGATGCCGGCGCTGCGGCCCTCAGCCCAAGCCCGGTGTTGCCGCCAAGGCGCCCCAGGCCCAGCTGCACCAGTTGCTCGCCGCGGCGCAGCAGCCACAGCGCCTCCAGGCCCAGCCGCTGCGCCAGGGCCAGGCCTTCGCCCGCGCCCAGCACCAGCAGCGCCGTGGCCCAGGCGTCGGCGCTCATGCAGTCGCGCGCCAGCACGGTGACGCTGGCCACCTCGCCACGCACCGGCGCGCCGCGGCGTGCGTCCATGGTGTGCGACAGGCGCTGGCCGCCGATGTCGAAAAAGCGCCGGTAGTCGCCCGAGGTGGCCACGGCCAGATCCTGCAGCTCGATCACGCCCTGGGCGGCGCGGCGCCCGGGCTGCGGGCTCTCCAGCGCCACGGCCCAGGGGCGGCCGTCGGCCTGGCTGCCCAGGGCGCGCAGCTCGCCATCCAGCGCCACCAGCGCATGCGCCACGCCATGCGCCTGCAGCACGGCCGCCATGCGGTCTACCGCGTAGCCCTTGGCGATGCCGCACAGATCCAGCTGCAGGGGCCGATGCTTGCGCGCGCGGCCCTGGGGCAGATCCAGTTCCAGCGCCTGGTGCGTGGGCTGCTGGCTGGTGACGCTGGCGGCGCGGATGGCCGCGGCATCGGGCGCGTCCCGCACCGGGCCAAAGCCCCAGGCATCGACGAGCGCGCCCACGGCCGGGTCGAAGGCGCCGTCGCTCAGGCGGTTCACCTCCAGTGCGGCGCTCAGTACTTCCAAAACAGGAGCTGGCAGCGCAAGCCACTGGCCGGCTGCAGCCTGATTTAGTTCATTGATGGCGCTGTCCGGCCGCCAGGGCGACATCTGCGCGTCCACCTCGGCCACGGCGGCCGCCAGCGCCTGCTGCAGCGGTGCGCGCATCCGACCCAGCTGTGCATCCAGCGTGACCGACCAGCGCGTGCCCATGGTCGGGCCGTGCAATGTTTCAGAACAGGTCTTCGGCATAGCGCCCGCGCTCCTTCAGCTGTGCCAGGCTCAGGCCCAGCGGGGCGAGCAGGGCTTGCAGCACCTGGCTCACGCCGTGCGCCATGGGCCGGCTGCCGCAGACGCGCACATGGGCGCCGCGCGCCAACAGGGCGCCCACCTGGGCGGCGTTGCGCTGCAGGGCATCCTGCACATGGCCGCCGCCGTCTGGCGTGCGCGAGAAGGCGGTGTGCAGGCTCTGCAGCCGGCCATCGGCCTGCCAGCCCTGCAGCTCCTGGCCGAAGAAGAAGTCGCGCTCGGGCGTGCGCGTGCCGTAGAACAGGTGCATGGGCCGGCGGCTGGCGTTGCCGCGGATGAAGCCCGCCAGCGGCGCCACGCCCGTGCCGGCGCCGATCAAGAGCAGCGGCGCCTTGCCGCCCGCCAGCGCAAAGCCGGGGTTGGCGCGGATGAAGGCCGGCACGCTGGCGCCCGGCTGCAGGCCGTGCAGAAGGCTGGAGCACAGGCCGCCGGCGCGGCGGCGCACGCAGATTTCGGCAAAGCCGTCCGTTGTGCCCGAGGCCAGCGAGTAATAGCGCGGCACGCTGCTGCCCGGCGCCACGATGGCCAGCAGGTCGCCGGCGACAAAGCGCGGCAGGCGCCGCCCCTCCTTGGGCAGGCCCAGGCGCAGGATCACCGCCGGGTCGCCGGCGCCGCCCTCGAAGTCCTGGCGCACGAGCAGCGGCAGCTCGCTCAAGGCCGGCAGGCGCGGGCGGTAGTCGATGGCCAGCGGCTGGCCCAGGGTTTGCGCCAGCGCATCGCCCCAGCGCGCAAACTCCTGCGCCGACTGCTGGTGGATGCGCTCCAGCGGCAGCAGCGCCTGCCAGCCGCGCGCCTGCAGGGCTTGCGCGACGGCCTCGGCAAACGCGCAGTAGGCCGGGAACTGCCGGTCGCCAAAGCCCAGCACCGCCACCGGCGCCGCCGTGGCCGGCGTTTGCGCGATGCGCGCCAGCGCCCCGGCGGCATGCGCCGGCGCCTGGCCCTCGCCATAGGTGGCGGCCAGCACGAAGAGCTGGCGCGCGCCGGGCGGGGCGCAGAAATGCTCCAGCCCGGTCGTGTGCACGCGCCGGCCGGCCTGCACCAGGGCCGCATGCAGGGCCTGGGTAAAGGCCCAGCTGCTGCCGCCCTCGCTGGCGACAAAGATCAGCGCGTCCGCCTGCTGCAAGGGGCTGTTGTCGCTGATCCTGGGCGCCAGCTGCCGCGCCTGCCACCACAGCCACAGGCCCGTGGCCCAGAACAGCACGATGGACAGGCCCATCACGCCCAGCACCACGGCCCAGGCCCAGGCGCCGTCGCCCGTGTGCAGGAGCAGCGCCCAGTCCTGTACGCGCTGCGCGGCCGTGGCGTCCTGCCAGGCCAGGGTCTGGCCGCTGCTGCGATCCACCCAGCCTTGGCCGGCGCTGGTCGTCACCTGCCAGCTGTCCTGCGGGTCGTCCGGCGCGGGCAGGTTGAGCTTGCGCAGATCCTGCACGCGCAGTTGCTGCAGCAGCGGCAGCCGGCCGGGGGGCAGGTCGGCCTGGCGAGCCTGGCCATTGGCTTGCGAGACGACTTCCGGCTCTACCTTGGCATCGAGCGACACCAGGCCAAAGGTGGCGGCGCTCAGCCACAACGCCGTGACGGCCGACAGCGCCAGCACCGGCAGCAGCACGCGCCCGGTGAGCACATGCAGGCGCTGCGCCAGCGTGCCGCGCACGGTGCCCGCCAGGTGCCGCCAGCCGCCCATGCGCCGCAGCAGCAGCACCAGGCCCGTGACCGACAGCCCCAGCATGGCCAGCGCCACGGCCGCCGAGGTGAGGCGCCCGGCGTCGCCGGCCAGCCAGGAGCGGTGCAGGTTTTTCAGCCAGCGCGGCAGGGCCGAGGGCTGGTACGCCCCCAGCGGCCGGCCCGTGGCCGGGTCAATGCGCCAGGCCTGGGGCTGGTCGCCATCGAAGGCAAAGGCCACCAGCAGGCCCGAGGGCAGGCGGCGGATTTCCTCCAGCCCCGGTACCTGGGCCTGCACCCGCTCGGCCAGCGTGGCCACGGACTGATCCTGCACGGCCGGCGGCGTCAGCCAGGCGTTGCGCAGCGGATCCAGCGACAGCGCCGCACCCGTGATGCCCAGCACCAGCGCCAGCGTGCCCAGCACCAGGCCCAGCCAGCGGTGCAGCCATTTCCAGCTCATGATCGTCGGGACTTACTTGATTTGGTAGCTGAGCGACTGGATGTACTGCTTGCCCGCCTGCGCCTTGCCGGCGTTGGCGGCGGACAGCGGCACGCGCACCTCGGCAGGGCTGTCGCGCATGTCCTCGGCGGCGGCGTCGATGCGGATCTCGTAGCCGGCGTCGAT
>JAFEER010000126.1 GCA_018240985.1 Pseudomonadota bacterium | reverse complement strand
GTTTTGGCCGGGTGCAGATCGAGCTCGGCGATCATCTCATCGCGGATCTTGAATTTCTGGATCTTGCCGGTCACCGTCATCGGAAAGCCGGTGACGAAGCGGATGTAGCGCGGCACCTTGTAGTGCGCGATCTTGCCCTGGCAGAAGGCGCGCACTTCGTCTTCGGTCAAGTCCTGTCCGGGCTTGGTGATGATCCAGGCGCACAGCTCTTCGCCGAATTTGGCGTCCGGCACGCCCACCACCTGCACGTCCTGCACCTTGGGGTGGCGGTACAAAAATTCCTCGATCTCGCGCGGATAGACATTCTCGCCGCCGCGGATCACCATGTCCTTGATGCGGCCGACGATGTTCACGTAGCCCTCCGCGTCCATGGTGGCGAGATCCCCGGTGTGCATGAAGCCCTCGGCGTCGATCGCCTCGCGCGTTTTGGCCTCGTCGCCCCAGTAGCCATGCATCACCGAATAGCCCTTGGTGCAGAGCTCGCCGCGTTCGCCGCGCGGCACGGCGGCGCCGGTGTCGGGGTCGATGATCTTCACCTCCAGGTGCGGCTGCACCCGGCCCACGGTGGACACGCGCTTGTCCAGCGGGGTGTCGAAGGAGCTCTGGCAGCTCACGGGAGAAGTCTCGGTCATGCCGTAGGCAATCGTCACCTCGGTCATGTGCATGTCGGCCTGCACGCGCTTCATGACCTCGATCGGGCAGGGCGAGCCGGCCATGATGCCGGTGCGCAGGCTGCCGAGGTCGAACTCGGCAAAGCGCGGGTGATCCAGTTCGGCGATGAACATCGTCGGCACGCCATGCAGGCCGGTGCAGCGCTCGGCCTGCACCGTCTCCAGCACGCTCAAGGGATCGAAGCCGTCGTTGGGGTAGACGATGGCGCTGCCATGCGTGATGCAGGCCAGGTTGCCCAGCACCATGCCAAAGCAGTGGTACAGCGGCACGGGAATGCACAACCGGTCGGCGGGCGTGAGCCGCATGCACTCGCCGATGAAGAAGCCGTTGTTCAGGATGTTGCGGTGCGTCAGCGTGGCGCCCTTGGGGAAGCCGGTAGTGCCGCTGGTGAACTGGATGTTGATCGGATCCGTGTTCTTCAAGCCCGCAGCAATGGTGTCAATGCGCGCATCCCCAGCATTGCCGCGTGCCATAAGCTCTGAAAAACGTAGCATGCCGGGTTGCTCGTCGCCCTGCCCGGCGACGTCGATCCAGACCACGCTGCGCAGCGTGGGCAGGCGCTTGGCGGCCAGCATGCCGGGCAGGCACAGGCCCAGCTCGGGCGCCAGCTCGCGCAGCATGCCCAGGTAGTCGCTGGTCTTGAACTGCGCCATGCTCACCAGGGCCTTGCAGCCGACCTTGTTCAGCGCGTATTCCACCTCGGCCGTGCGGTAGGCCGGGTTGATGTTGACCAGAATCAGGCCCACCTGGGCCGTCGCCAGCTGCATCAAAACCCATTCGGCATTGTTGTGCGACCAGATGCCGACGCGGTCGCCCGGCGCCAGGCCCAACCCCAGCAGGGCGCTGGCCAGCCGGCGTGCCGACTGGTGCAGCTCGGCGTAGCTGTAGCGCAGGCCCTGGTGGCGGCTGACCAGTGCGTCGCGCTCGGGCTGGCGGCGCGCCATGTCGGCAAAGAAATCGCCAATCGTGGCCTCGATCAGCGGGGTGCCGAAACTGCCACGCGCATGGCTGGCCTGGGGGGCTGCGAGAGTCATGTCCTTGGTCTCCTGGGCAATCGGCCGGGCGCTGGCATGCCCCGCCGTCAACTGGGCCAAAGGATACGCCCCATGGCGCGGACAGCCAACACCGAGAAGGGCCACAAAGGTTGCAAATCGCGCCACGCTATTGCAGACTCATCCCATGCCGCGCCAGCCCCATCTCCCGCTCGCCAAGTCCAGCCCCAAGGCCGCCACGCCCATGGCCTTTGTCCAGGCCATCATGCAGGCCTACACGGCGCGCGCCATGAGCCCCGCACGGGCGCTGGCCCAGGCACAAATTGCGCCAGAACAGGTAGATGACGGCGCGGCGCGCATCACCAGCGCGCAGCTCGAGTCGCTGTCCGCCGCCGCCATGCGCGAGCTCGACGACGAGGCGCTGGGCTGGTTCTCGCGCCGCCTGCCCTGGGGCAGCTACGGCCTGCTGGCGCGCGCCTCGCTGAGCGCGCCCACGCTGGGCCTGGCGCTGGCGCGCTGGTGCCGCCACCATGGGCTGCTGACCGATGACATCCTGCTGCACCTGAGCACCGAGGGCGAGCTGGCGCGGCTCAGCATCACCGAGCGGCGCGACCTGGGCGCTCTGCGCGAGTTCTGCCTGGTGACCACGCTGCGCAACGCGCTGGGCATCTCCAGCTGGTTCATCGACTCGCGCCTGCCGGTGCTGGCGGCCGAGTTCCCCTTCTCCGCGCCGGCCCATGCCGATGCCTACGCCGTGCTGTTTGCCGGCCCGACGCGCTTCTGTGCCGAGCATGCTGCCGTACAGTTCGACGCGCGCTATCTGCAGCTACCGGTGATGCGCGACGAGGCCGCCATGCGCCAGATGCTGGCCAACGCCCTGCCGCTCATCGTGCACCAGTACCGGCGCGACCGCCTGCTGGTGCAAAGCGTGCGCCAGCTGCTCGCTGCCACGCCCGCGGGCGCGCACAACGCCGACGGCGTGGCGCACCAGCTGCACATCTCCGCGCGCACCCTGCACCGCCAGCTGCAGGAGCAGGGCACCTCCCTGCAGGCCCTCAAGGACGAGGTGCGCCAGCGCCGCGCCACGGAGCTGCTGCAGCGCTCGAACCGCCCCATCAAACAGGTGGCCGAGGCCGTGGGCTTTGCCAGCGAAAAGAGCTTCATGCGGGCCTTTCGCGCTTGGACTGGGCAGTCACCAGCAGATTTTCGACGCAGAGGTGTATGGCCCGATAGGCAAGCTGGGTGACGCGGCAGGGGAACATTGGCCCGCCAGAGTAAGCTCCAGGGCCAACCAACCGCCCCATGCTGCCCGATCTCGACTCCCTACTGCTATTCAGTCGCGCCGCTGAAACCGGCAGCCTGACCAAGGCCGCGGAAACCCTGCACATCGCGGCACCAGCCGCCAGCCGGCGACTGGCGCTGCTGGAGCACCAGTTCCGCGTGCTGTTGTTCGAGCGGCATCCGCGCGGGTTGACGCTGACCCCCGCGGGCACCTGCCTGCTCGGGCATGTGCGGGGCATCCTGGATGCCGTCTACCGCTCGCAGATCGAGGTATCCAACTACGCCACGGGGCAGGCGACCGTGGTGCGTGTATCTGCCAACACCTCGGCCATGGCACAGTTTCTGCCCCAGGATCTGGCCGACTTCCAGCAACTGCACCCCGACATCCGCCTGATGCTTGACGAGCAGTGGAGCGAGGACGGAGCGCAGGCCGTACGCACCGGCCAGGCGGACATTGCCATCGTGCTCGAAGGCGCGTGGACGGACGGACTGCGCACCTGGCGCTACCGCAGCGACCAGATTGCCGCGGTGTTCCGCAGGGGGCAGGCGCCGCGGGGCGGCCAGCTGCTCTTGGCCGACCTGATGGGTAGCGACCTCGTAGCGCTGGAAGACCGCTCCAGCATGATGCGCCTGCTGGCGGAAAAGGCGGCGCAAACCGGCCAGCCCTTCGCCCTGAGAGCCAAGGTCAAGAGCTTCGAGGCCGTGTGCCGGCTCGTCCAGGTGGGCAGCGGCGTGGGCCTGCTGCCCTTGCGCGCGGCCCAGGCATTCGAAGCAGCCATGGATCTGGAGATAGTGCCCCTGGCCGACCCCTGGGCACAGCGCAGGATGTCGATCTGCACCGGCCACACCCCGCTGCCGGCCGGACTGCAGGCGCTCGTAGATCACCTCGCTGCGGCAGGGCGTTCGAATTTTTAAAACGCTGCTTTCGCCAATCGGTCATTCTCTTTTGTGGCCTGCGTGCAGATACTGGGGCCCAGGATCTGCCAATACAAGAATCAAGGCCCACAGGAGACATCGCATGCCAATCCATCCCCCGCCAGACCAGCGCTAACCTGCGCCGCCGCAGCCCCTCCGGGCTGCCTCACCCTCCATTTCTTCCCCGCAGCCCATGCCATGCGCGGGTATGCCACGCACGCGCCTTCAGCAGGAGAACCCATGTCTTTGTCGTCCCCAGGATCCCCATCCGCCGTCACGCCCAATTTCGAGCTCCAGCCCGAGAGCGTCGCCACACTGCTCATCGCGGGCCAATGGCGCGCCGCCCCCGATGGTGCGGTGCTGCCCATGCACGCGCCGGCCGACGGCAGGCTCATCGGGCACATCAGCCGCGGCGGCGCGGCCGAAGTGGATGCTGCCGTGCAGGCGGCGCAGGCCGCATTGGCGTCGCCCGCCTGGGCCGGGCTGAGCGCTGCCCAGCGCGGGCGCCTGCTCATGGCCCTGTCGCGCCGCGTGCAGGAAGAGGCCGAGCGGCTCGCCTGGCTGGAGGCGCACGACACGGGCAAGCCCATCGGACTGGCGCGCGCCGACATGCAGGTGCTGGCGCGCTATCTGGAGTTCTACGGCGGCGCGGCCGACAAGGTGCACGGCGAGGTGATCCCGTTCGAGCCCGGCTACACCGTCACGCTGACGCGCGAGCCCCTGGGCGTGACGGCCCACATCATTCCCTGGAACTACCCGGCGCAGATGTTCGGGCGCTCCATCGCGCCGGCACTGGCCATGGGCAATGCCGTGGTGCTGAAACCCTCGGAGGACGCCTGCCTGTCCTGCCTGGCGGTGACGCAACTGGCGCTGGAGGTGGGCTTTCCGGCCGGATCCATCAACGTGGTCACAGGCCTGGGCGCGGAAGCGGGTGCGGCCCTGTCCGCGCACCCCGGCATCGGGCTCGTCACCTTCACCGGCTCCAGCGAGGTCGGCGCACTGGTGCAAGGCGCCGCGGCACGCCACCATGTGCCTGTGACGCTGGAGCTCGGCGGCAAGTCGCCGCAAATCGTTTTTGCCGACGCCGACCTTGAGCGCGCCGCCGACGCCGTGGTGCGCGGCATCGTGCAGAACGCCGGACAGACCTGCTCCGCCGGCAGCCGCGTGCTGGTGGAAAAATCGGCCTTCCCGGCCTTTGCCGACATGCTGGCGCGCCGTTTCGCCACGCTGCGCATGGGTGTGCCGGAGACCAACGCCGACCTCGGCCCCCTCATCAACGCGCCGCAGCGCCAGCGCGTGCAGCGCTTCGTGGCGCAGGCGCGTGCCGATGGCGTGCCGGTCATCGCCGAGACGCCGCTCGCCGCCGACCTGCCAGCGCAAGGCTTGTTCGTCTCCCCCATCGCCTTCGGCCCGGTGCCGCCGCAGCATGCGCTGGCACGCGAGGAGGTGTTCGGCCCGGTGCTGTGCGCCATGCCGTTCGAGGACGAGGCGGATGCCGTGCGCCTGGCCAACGACACCGATTTTGGCCTGGTGGCGGCGGTATGGACGCGCGATGGCGACCGCCAGGCCCGCCTGGCGCGCCGCGTGCAGTCCGGGCAGTTCTTCATCAATTGCTACGGCGCCGGCGGCGGCGTGGAGCTGCCCTTCGGCGGCACCAAGCGCAGCGGCCATGGCCGCGAGAAGGGTATGGCGGCACTGGATGAGATGAGCGTGACCAAGACGGTGGTGCACTTCCATGGCCAATGAAGCATTGACTGCCGGTGTGGCCGCCGAGGACACCCGCGGCCCGCTCAGCGGCCTGCTGGTCGTCGCGCTGGAGCAGGCCGTGGCCGTGCCGTACTGCACCAGCCGCCTGGCCGACGCGGGCGCCCGGGTCATCAAGGTCGAACGCCCCGAGGGTGACTTTGCGCGCCGCTATGACCGTTACGTGCACGGTGAATCGAGCTACTTCGTCTGGATCAACCGGGGCAAGGAGTCCATCGCACTGGATCTGCGCGACCCCCGGGATGCCGCCCAGCTGCACGCCATGATTGCGCGCGCCGACGTGTTCATCCAGAACCTGGCGCCGGGCGCCGCGGCGCGGCTGGGCTTTGGCAGCGACGCGCTGCGCCAGCGTCACCCACGCCTGATCACCTGTGACCTCTCGGGCTACGGCGAGGCGGGGCCGCTGCGCGACATGAAGGCCTACGACCTGCTGGTGCAAGCCGAGAGCGGTCTGGTGTCGGTCAGCGGCGCCCCGGGGGAATGGGGGCGCATCGGTGTCTCGGTGTGCGACATCAACGCGGGCATGAATGCCCTGATCGGCATCCAGCAGGCCCTGCTGCAGCGCGAGCGCACCGGCCGCGGCTCGGGCGTGAAGGTTTCGCTGTTCTCCACGGCGGCGGAGCTGATGTCGGTGCCGCTGCTGCAGACGGTGCACGGCGGCGAGCCGCCTGCGCGCGTGGGGCTGCGGCACCCGACCATCGCACCCTACGGCGCGTTCAGCTGCGCCGACGGGCACGACATCGTGATATCCATCCAGAACGAGCGCGAATGGCACCAGTTCTGCAACGTTTTCATGGACGATGCCGGGATGGCGGACGACCCGCGGTTTGGCACCCTATCCGACCGCGTGGCCAACCGCGGCGCACTCGACGCACGGGTGCAGCAACGCTTTGGCAGCCTGGCGCACGGGGAGGCGATCGACCTGCTGATGGCCGCAGACACTGCGTTCGCCTCGGTGAACTCGGTGTCCGACCTGGCACGCCACCCCCAGCTGCACACCTGGCCCATGCCGGTGCATGGGGCCACGGTGCGCGTCCCGGCTCCGCCGTACGCCATGGACTGGGATAGCGGCGCCTTCGCCCCCGCGCCCGGTGTGAACGAGCATGGCGCCGCGTTGCGCGCCGAGTTTGCTACGGAAGCAGCATGAGCACTCCCGACACTTTCGACTACGTCATCGTGGGCGCCGGCATGGCCGGCTGCCTGCTGGCGCACCGCCTGAGCGAGAACGGGCGCCACAGCGTGTGCCTGCTGGAATCCGGGCCGCCGGATCGCAACCCCTTCATCCATATCCCGGCCGGTTTCATCAAGGTGGGCTATGACCCGCGCTACACATGGCCCTTCGAAACCACGCCCAGCGAAGGCACGGCGGGCCGGCGCGTGACCACGCGGCTGGGTCGAACGCTGGGCGGGTCGAGCGCCATCAACGGCTTCAACTACACGCGCGGCACCGCGAGCGACTACGACGGCTGGGCGGCGCAGGGCAACCCGGGCTGGAGCTACTCCGAGGTACTGCCCTATTTCCAGCGCACCGAGCGGCGCATCGGTGGCGGCGATGCGCCCCACCGGGGGCGCGACGGCCTGCTGCCCATCACCGACTGCGACTGGCGCCACCCCTTGTGCGACGGCTTCATTCGCAGCGCCGAATCCCTGGGCATAGGCCCGGCGGGGGACTACAACCTCGGTGTTCAAGCGGGCGCCGGTTACTACCAGCGCTGGATCCAGCGGGGCCGCCGCGTGAGCGCGGCGACGGCCTTTCTCAAGCCCGCCCGGGGGCGCGCCAACCTGGAGGTGCGCACCGGCGCGCATGCCACGACCATCCTGTTCGAAGGACGCCGCGCCGTGGGCGTGCAGCTGCTCATGCAGCAGGGAAATGTGCAGCGCACGGTGCGTGCGCGGCGCGAGGTAGTCCTGTGCGCCGGCGCCATCAACAGCCCCAAGCTGCTGCAGCTGTCGGGCGTGGGGCCACTGGAATGGCTGGCCGGCCTGGGAGTGCAGCCAGTGCACGCGCTGCCCGGCGTGGGCCAGCGCCTGCAGGATCACTTCATGGTGCGCTCCGTGGTGCGCGTGCAGGGCGCGACCACCATCAACAGCACCGCGCGCGGCTGGCGCCTGGGGCTGGAGATCGCCAAGTGGGCCATGGGCCGGCCGAGCGTGCTGGCCATCAGCCCGTCGGTGGCCTATGCGTTCGCGGCCTCGCGGCCCGGGCTGGACGCGGCGGATCTGCAGTTCCACTTCTCGCCGGGCAGCTACGCCTCGGGCATCGCGGGCAAGCTCGACGGTTTTCCGGGCATGACGCTGGGCTTCTATCAGATGCGGCCCGCCAGCCATGGCCATGTACGGGCGCTCTCCACCGATCCGTTCGAGTCCCCGGAGATCCAGCCCGCCTACATGGCGCGCGAAGATGATCGCCGCGTGGTGATCGATGGCCTGCGCCTGACGCGCCGCATCCTGCACGCGCCCGCGCTCCTGCCCTACGTGCTGCGCGACGAGGCGCCGCCCGCCGAAGCCGTGAGCGACGAGGATTTGCTGGAATACGCGCGCCAGCGCGGCGGCACCGCCTGGCACTTCATGGGCACCTGCCGCATGGGGCCGGCGCAGGACGCGTCGGCGGTGGTCGATGCGCAGCTGCGCGTGCATGGCCTTGAAGGCCTGCGCGTGGCCGATGCCTCGGTGATGCCGGCCATGCCCTCGGGCAACACCGGCGCACCAACGATGATGATCGCGGAGAAGGCAGCAGATATGCTGCTGCAAACGTAGTCGAGCGCCGTGGCGCCCAACAGGGTGGCGCCACGGAGCTTCAGCTGTCGGCGCGAACTGTACCTATTCCAATGGGTACAGCCGGCTTACAGTAGGCGCTCGCATGCTGTCTCGCCCCACGGGGCGGGCCAGCGGCGGGTAGAGATGGATCACCAGATCCGCACCGCCAGCAATGGCGACAACAGGAGACAACACATGACCGGTATTCGTCAGATCACCCAGGCCGCGGCCGCGGCACTCACGCTGGCCTGCGCCTTCACGGCCCACGCCCAGGACGTCATCAAGATCGGCTACACGGCCGACCAGTCCGGCAGCGGCGTGGCCGAGCTGGGCATTGCCGGGCGTTGGGGCTTCGAGGCCGCCATCGAGGACATCAACAAGGCCGGCGGCATTCTGGGCAAGAAGGTGGTCGGCGTGATCCGCGACGACCAGGGCACGCCGCCGAAGGCCATCCAGACTGTGCAGGACTTGATCGACAGCGAGAAGGTGCAGGCCCTGGTCGGCCCCGCCAACTCGGGCAACGCGCTGGCCTGGCTGCACATTCCGCAGCAGAAGAAGATCCCCGTGGTGGTGCCTATCGGCACGGCCACCGAAATCACCACGCGCTACGCAAAGGAGCCGCAGAACTACCTGTTCCGCGTCTCGATGGTGGACCGCGAGCAGGTGGCACTGCTGGCCGCGTACGCGGTCAAGGCGTCCAAGGACAAGAAGATCGCCGTGCTGGCGGATTCCACCGGCTACGGCCAGGGCGGCATCAAGGACGCTACCGAGGTGCTGGCGCTGCATGGTGTCAAGCCCGTGGCCGTCGAGAAATACGGCCCCAAGGACACGGACATGACCTCGCAGCTCAACAAGATCAAGGCTGCCGGGGCCGACACCGTCATCATCTACGGCATTGCCGACGGCGCCGCGCAGGTGGTGCGCAGCATGGAGAAAATCAACTACCTGCCCACCACGCTGGGCACTTGGGGCAACCTGAGCTCGCTGTTCCCGAAGATGACCGGCCCCAAGCTGTCCGAGCACCTGATCCTGGCCGCCTCCACCACCGAGGACACCTCGGACAAAACCAAGGCCTTGGGAGAGCGCGTACGCAAGAACTTCCCGGCGCTGACCTGCTTCCCCTGCGCCGCTCAGGCCTACGACTCGGTCATGCTGCTGTCCGCCGCGATGAAGCAGGCCAACACCACCGGAGGCGAGAAGGTCGCCGCCGCGCTGGAAAACCTGAATGGCGTGCAAGGCGTCATCAAGACCTACAACAAACCCTTCAGCAAGACCGTGCACGAGGGCCTGCATGTAGGCGACTTCTACCTGGCGCGCTGGAAGGGCGGCACCGACGTGGTGCGCTTTCAGGACGACGTCTACAAGTCCCTCACACCGGCCGACCTGAAGCAGTAGTTGCCACGCTCTTGTTCACCCGGCAAATAGCGGTTGCAAGTTCCCCGTCATTCCCGCGATAGCCCGTCACCCTGGACCTAGTCCGGGGCCGGAATCCAGGGTTTCCTTGTCGTGCAAGCACACTGGATCCAGGCCTTCGCCGGGATGACGGTCAACCCATTGTTGCCGGTTCAATCAACCAAGAGCCACTGCACCCACCCGGCATTTGTTTCAAGCTTGAAACGGCCTGCAGCCGTTTCGTGGCAAGTGCCATTAGCTCTCATTTTTGACAAATGCAGTGTCATTGAAAGGCAAGGCATGGCGGAATCCATACTCCAGGCGATATTCAGCGGCCTGGCCCTGGGCAGCATCTACGCGCTCGTTGCCGTGGGCTTCAACATCACATTCAACACGACCAAGACCTTGAACTTCGGCCAGGGCGAATTCCTGGTGGCCGGGGCCTTTGTTGCGGTTTCGGTGATCATGTTGCTGACAGGCAAACAGTTCACCGACGCGCTCCTGCCAGCCGACGTGACGCTGACGCGCTACCTGCTCAGCCTGGTCGCCACGATGGCTGTGCTGGCACTGCTCGGCGTCGTGCTGTACTACGCGGCGGTGCGCCCATTCGTGGGTCAGGGCGGCATGGCCTGGGTGATGAGCACCATCGGCTTCGGCATCATCATCCAGAACACGGCCCTGGCCATCTGGGGGCCGTCGCCGCTGGTCATGCCATCGCCATTGGGCGACGAGGTGATCCGCATTGGTGGCGCCGGCGTGCTGCCGCAGGAGGTATTGGTGCTTGTGGCCAGCGTGGCCGTTTTGCTGACGCTGGACTGGGTCATGCGCCGCACCAAGATTGGCAAGGCCTTGCGTGCCGTGGCGCAGAGCGGTAACGCTGCCACGCTGATGGGCATCAATGTGGGCGCCATCGTGATCCTGGCCTTCATCGTGAGCTCCAGCCTGGCGGGTCTTGCCGGCCTACTCATCGCACCCATCACGACCGCGTCGGTGTTCATGGGCCTGACGCTGGCACTGAAGGCGTTCTCCTCGGCCATTGTGGGCGGCCTCACCAGCCCGCGCGGCTGCATGCTGGGCGGCATCCTGCTGGGCGTGATCGAGGCTTTGGTGGGCCTGTGGCATGCGGAGCTGCGTGAAATCAGCATCTTCCTGCTCATCATCATCGTGCTGGTGGTGCGCCCGCAGGGCCTGCTGGGCCAGCCCATCGTGGAGAAGGTATGACGGGCGAGCACAAGCATTACCTCTGGCTCGCCGTGGTCGCAGCGCTGGCGGCGGCGGTGCCGCTGCTGACGGATAACGATTTCTACCTGCGTGTTCTGTTCCTCATCGGTGTCAACTACATCGCCGCTGCCGGAATGAATGTGCTGGTGGGCTATACGGGTCAAAAGTCGCTGGGTCACGCCGGGCTGTTCGCCGTGGGCGCATACACCGTGGCTCTGCTGACCGCGCGTTTTGGATGGAACCCCTGGCTGGCCTTCATCGCCGCGGGCGTGATGGCCGGTTTATTTGGCGTCGTCATCGCCCTGCCCTCGCTGCGCGTCAAGGGCCCCGCGCTGGCCATGGTGACCATAGGCTTCGGCATCGTGGTGGAGAAGATCGTCTCGGAATGGCAGGACGTGTTCGCCGGCCAGCAGGGCATCTACGGCGTGGTGCCGCTGTCGCTGGGCGACACCATGTTCGGCTCCAAACACTGGGTGTGGTTCGTGCTTCTGCTGGGCGTGGCCCTGCACCTCATGCTGCGCCTGCTGCTGCGCGGGCGCTTCGGGCGCGCGTTCATGGCCGTGAACACCGCCGAGGTGGCGGCCGAGAGCGTGGGCATCAGCGTCTACCGCTTCAAGGTACTGGCCTTCGTGATCAGCGCGGTCACCTGCGGCCTGGCCGGTGCGCTGATTGCGCAGCAGAACCAGTACATCAACTCCGACTTCATCACCTTCAACCTGTCGATCTTCATCCTGCTGATGGTGCTGTTCGGCGGGCATTCGGTCTACGGCCCGCTGCTGGGCGCGGTGGTGCTGACGCTGCTGGATGCCTTTCTGTCGCGCTGGCCCGGCGTACAGCATTTCACCTACGGCGCGCTGCTGCTGTTCGCGCTCTATGCCATGCCCGACGGGCTGGCCGGTTTTGTGAAGAAGATGGCGCGCAAGTGGGCGCCCGGCCTGCTGCCCGCCGAGCCGCTGCCACAGCAAGTCGCCTCCTGGCGGCCGCGCCAGGAGTCCGCCAACGAGACCACCCTGCTCGAAGCCCAGGGCCTGTTCAAGGCCTACGGCGGCGTGGTGCCCACCAACAACGTGGACATCCAGATCCGCTCCGGCCATGTGCACTCGCTGATCGGGCCCAACGGCGCGGGCAAGACTACGCTGCTCAACATCCTGTCGGGCATCGTTCCGCCAGACCGCGGCAGCATCCGCTTCAACGGGCGCGACGTGACCGGCCTGCCGCCCCACCGCATCGCGCGCGCGGGCCTGGGCCGCACCTTCCAGAACCTCAAGCTGTTCGCCGGCATGTCGGTGCTGGACAACGTCAAGCTCGGCCTGCACGCACACATCCCCACAGGGTTCTTCGCCAGCCTGCTGGGCCGCGGGGGCACTGCGGAGCGCGCCGCCCGCGACGAGGCGCTGCAGATTCTGGATGCCCTGGGCCTGCGCGACAAGGCGCAGGAGATTGCCGGCAGCCTGCCCTACGGCGTGCAGCGCCGCCTGGAGCTGGCGCGCGCGCTGGCCACGCACCCGCGCCTGCTGCTGCTCGACGAGCCGGCCGCCGGCTTGAACCCGCAGGAGACGCAGGAGCTGTCGCAGGTGATCCTGCGCATCCGCGAGCTGGGCATCACCGTGCTGCTCATCGAGCACCACATGGATCTGGTGATGGCCGTGTCCGACCACGTGATCGTGCTGGATTACGGCCAAAAAATCGCCGAGGGCGCGCCGGCGCACGTGCAGAGCGACCCGCGCGTGATCGCTGCCTACCTGGGTACCGACGACGGCGAAGAAGACGAGGAAGAGGAAGGTGGTGCCCATGTCCAATGAGCTGCTGCGCATCGACGACCTGCACGTGCACTACGGCGCCGTGCAGGCGCTCAAGGGCGTCTCGCTGCACGTGCACGCGGGCGAGGTAGTCACCATCATCGGCGGCAACGGCGCGGGCAAGAGCACGCTGATGCGCTGCATCTCGGGACTGGAGCCCGCTGCGGAAGGACGCGTGCAGTTCCAGGGGCAGGATCTTGCGGCCATCCCCGGGCATCAGCGCGTGGCCCTGGGCATCGCGCAGTCACCGGAGGGCAGGCAGGTGTTCGCCGACCAGACCGTGCGCGATAACCTGCTGCTCGGCGCCTACCACCGCCGAGCCAGCGCGGCCGAGCTTGAAGCCGACATTCAGGCACAGTTCGAGCGCTTTCCGCGCTTGGGCGAGCGCCAGCAGCAGATGGCAGGCACCATGTCCGGCGGCGAGCAGCAGATGCTGGCCATTGCCCGGGCCCTCATGGCGCACCCCAAACTGCTGCTGCTGGACGAGCCCTCGCTGGGCCTGGCTCCGCTGATCGTCAAGGAAATTTTCGACACCATCCGCAACCTGCGCACGCTGGGCGTCACCATCCTTCTGGTGGAGCAAATGGCCAACCAGGCCCTGGCCGTGGCCGACCGGGGCTACGTGCTGGAGACCGGGCGCATCACCCTGCAGGGCCAGGGCCGGGAACTGCGGCGCGACCCCAAGGTACGGGCGGCCTACCTGGGAGGTCACTGACATGGCGGAACGTTTCACCGAAAGCGTCGATTACGTGGTCGTCGGCGGCGGCACGGCGGGCGCCATCATCGCCAGCCGGCTCGCACAGGATTCCGCAGTCACGGTCTGCCTGTTGGAGGCAGGCCCGCCCGACCGCCACCCCTACCTGCACCTGCCGGCCGGCTTCATCAAGATGCTGTTCGACCCGACGTACACGTGGACTTACGGCTCCGAGCCCGACCCGCGCACACTAGACCGACGCGTGCCGCTGCCGCAGGGCAAGACCCTGGGCGGATCGAGCGCGATCAACGGCCTGATCTACAACCGCGGTCAGGCCGAGGACTACGACGGCTGGGCGGCTCTCGGCAATCCGGGCTGGTCGTTCGCCGAGGTGCTGCCCTACTTCCAGCGCAACGAGCGCTGGCTTGGCCCCGTGAACAGCGCGCGGCGCGGCACGGCTGGCAAGGTGCCGGTGACGCCGATCGATTGGACGCACCCGATCTGCGAGGCCTTCATCGCAGGGGCGCAGGAGCTGGGTCTGCCGCGCAACCCCGACTACAACGGCGACAGCCAAGCCGGCGTGGGCTATTTCCAGCGCACCATCCACCGCGGCTGGCGCCAGAGCACGGCGCGCGGCTACCTGCGCTCGCCAGCACCCGGCAGCAACCTGGTAGTGCGCACCCATGCCCAGGCCACGCGCATCGTGTTCGACGGCTCACGCGCCGTGGGCGTGGAGTACGCGCACGGCGGGCCACAAGGCAGTGCCAAGACCATCGGAGCGCGGCGCGAGGTGGTGGTCTGCGCGGGCGCCATCAACACGCCCCGGCTGCTGCAGCTCTCTGGCATCGGCCCGGCCGACCAGCTGCAGGCGCAGGGCCTGCCGGTGGTGCACCACCTCTCGGGGGTGGGGGCGCACCTGAAGGATCACTTCTCGGTGCGCGTGGTGGGCCATGTGCGCCGCGGCAGCGCGGTGACCATCAACGAACTGGCTCGCGTGCCGCGCCTGTGGGGACAGGCGGCGCGCTGGCTCGCGGGCAAGCCCAACATCCTGGCGCTGAGCCCGTCGCTGGTGCACTTTTTCTGGCATTCGGGGCTGGGCGACGGCCTGCGCCCCGACTTGCAGGGGGTGTTCACCCCGGCCAGCTACCGCGAAGGCTATGTCGGCCAGCTCGACACCTACCCCGGCATGACCTGCGGCGTGTGGGCGCACCGCCCACGCAGCGAGGGCGAGGTGCGGCTGCGCTCGGCCGACCCATGGGCCGATCCGCTGATCCGACCGAACTACCTGTCGCACGAGGAAGACGTGCGCGTGCTCACCGCGGGCGTGCGCCTGGCGCGCGGCCTGCTGCGCACCCAGGCGCTCGCCCCGTACTTCGAGGGCGAGGCCATGCCGGGCGCCGATGCACAGAGCGACGAGGACATCCTCGCCTACATCCGCCGCTTGGGCGTCTCGTCCTACCACCTGTGCGGCACGGCGCGCATGGGGCCCGCGGCGGACGCGGGCGCCGTCGTGGACGCGCAGCTGCGCGTGCATGGCGTGCAGGGGCTGCGCGTAGCCGACTCGTCGGTCATGCCCGCCATTCCATCGGCCAACATCTGCGCCGCCACGATGATGATCGGAGAAAAGGCGGCCGATCTCATTCTGGGAAGAAACCTATGCTGAATCCACACGAGAGCGCCACCATCGGCGACACACTGCAGGAGGCCGCGACCGCGTTTGGCGACCGCCCTCTGCTGGTGACGCCCCCCAATGCCGCACGCAGCTACGACCCGCAGGGGCGCACCATCACCTACGCGCAGGCGGCACAAGCGGTGCAGGGGCTCATGGCCCGCTACCGCCAGGCGGGCTATGGCCAGGGGCACCGTATCGCGCTGTTTCTGGAAAGCCGGCTGGAGCACATGCTGCACAAGCTGGCCATGAACGCACTGGGCATCTGCTGCGTGCCCGTCAACCCGGATTACCGCCCGCGCGAGCTGGCCTATCTGATCGACCATGCGCATGTGGATCTGGCCATCGTGCTGACCAGCCGCAAGCCCGACTGGGACGCAGCGATTGAAGAAGCCTCCTGGCGCCCGCCGTGCGCGATTCTTGAGCAATTCGACACCACCCTGCCATCGGCCACCGCCCCGGCCAGGCACTGGTCGCCCACGGCCGATACGCCCGCGAGCATCCTCTACACCTCGGGCACCACCGGACGGCCCAAGGGCTGCGTGCTGTCGCACCGCTACGAGCTCGCGGCCGGCGCCTACTACGCCACGCGCGGCGGTCTCGTCGATTTCCGGCCCGAGGGCGAGCGCATCTACAACCCGCTGCCGCTGTTCCACGTGAATGCGTCCATCCTGTCGTTCTACGCGGCGCTGCTCACCGGCAGCTGCCAGATCCAGACCGACCGCTTTCAGCCCACGCGCTGGTGGCAGGAGGTGCGCGAGACGCGCGCCACCATCGTCCATTACCTGGGTGTGATCGTGCAGATGCTCTGCGTGCAGCCGCCCTCCTCTGCCGACAAGGAGCACTGCGTGCGCTTCGGCATGGGGGCGGGCGTAGAGCCGCAGCTGCACGCGGCGTTCGAGGAGCGCTTCGGCTTCCCACTGCTGGAGCTCTGGGGCATGACGGAGAACGTGCGCATCCTGGTGGACAACATGCCGCCACGCCAGGTGGGCACGCGCGCCTTCGGCCGCGCGACGCCGGGCATCGAGGTGCGCGTGGCCAACGATGCCGGCGCCGAAGTGCCCGACGGCACCCTGGGCGAGATGCTGATCCGCCATTCGGCCGAGACCCCGCGCAAGGACTTCTTCTCGGGCTACCTCGACGACGAAGCCGCCACCGAGGCCGCGTGGCGCGGCGGCTGGTTCCACACCGGCGACGTGGTGCTGCGCGACGCCACGGGCATGCTGCACTTCGTGGAGCGGCGCAAGAACATCATCCGCCGCTCAGGCGAGAACATCGCGGCGGCCGAGGTCGAGGCCTGGCTGCTCACGCACCCCGACGTGGAGTTGGCCGCCGTCATGGCCGTGCCCGACGACATCCGCGAGGAGGAAGTGCTGGCCTGCATCGTGCTAAAGCCGCACGCGGCAGAGGCTCTGAAGGCGCCGGGCGCCGAGGCGGCGCTGCTGCGAACGCTCTTTGAGCATTGCAGCCAGGGGCTGGCCTATTTCAAGGCACCCGGCTGGGTCTGGTTCACCCCCCAGATCCCGACCACGGGTACGCAGAAGATCCAGAAGCACAGCATCTTCGGCGCCGGGGTAGACCCGCGCAGCGTGCCGGGCATGCACGACCTGCGCGCATGGAAAAAGCGCGACCGCACACCCGGTGCGCAAGGCGGAAAACGGGACTGAGCCGGGGCACTGTCCATGCCGCTCTCACCCGCCAAGCCGTTCCAGCGCCCGCAAGAATCGCGGATCCTGCACCGCATGCGGGTTGCAGCGCGACCAGGGACTGACCCGTTCGCTGTTCACGCTGAAGACATTGCCGGGAGCCATCACGATCCCCATGTCCAGCATGGACTGGGCCAGGGCCTGTGCATCCGGGAAACCGGGCCAGCGCGCCCAGATGAACAGCGAGTGCGTGGGGCGCACGAAGACCTCGGCCCCCATGCGATCCAGCAGCGCGTAGGCACTTTGCGTCGCCTCGGCCAGCTTGCCACGCAACTGCTCCAGGTGCTTGGCATGGCGCCGTTCCGCGAGCAGCGTCTCGACGGCGCGCTCGGCATATTCCGAGCTGCTGACGGTAGTCAGTATCTTGAGGTCGGCCAACTCCTGCGCCAGATCCGCGCTGCAGGCAACGAAGCCGACGCGCAGCGCAGCGGACAGCGATTTGGAGAAGCTGCCCAGGTAAAGCGTGCGCTCCAGAGCGTCCAGCGCCGACAGACGCGGCGCGGTAGCGGGGCGGAAATCGCTCAGCGCATCGTTTTCGACCAGCAGCAGGTTGTGCTGCTCGGCCAGGCGCAGCACCGCCTGCGCCTTCGGCAGCGACAGATCCGATCCGGTGGGGTTATGGGCCAGGGATTGCGTGAAAAACAAACGCGGTCGCTCGGCCTTGAGCACATGCTCCAGGGCCTGCAGGTCGGGGCCGTCCGCCAGGCGCGGCACCCCCACGACCCGGGCGCCGGCCAGGTGCAGCTTACCCAGCAGTGGGTAGTAGCCGGGGTCGTCGATCAGCACCACGCCACCGGGCGGCACGAAGTAGCGCACGATCAAGTCCATGGCCTCGTTGGCACCGTGGGTCAGCACGATCTGCTGGGGGTGGGCATCGATGCCTACGTCCGCCAGGCGCCGCACCAGGCGGTGGCGCAGCGGGGCATAGCCCAGCCGGTCGCCGTAGCGGAACAGCGTGCCCAGCCCGCCTCGTGCCACCTTGTGGTGCGTGCGATCCAGCCGTGCCTCCTCCAGCCACTCCTGCGGCGGGAACGCATCGCCCACCGCCAGTTGCCCCGGTTCGTTGCGCAGCTGCATGCGGATGAGCCAGACGATGTCCATGGCCCTGCGCCGCGATGGGTTGTCGGTGCCCTCGCTGGCCTGGGGTGCGTGGTGCACCGTCTCCTTGACGAAGAAGCCTGCACCGCGCCGAGGCTCCACCAGACCCCGCGCCACCAGCAGCTCGAAGGCAGAGACCACCGTATTCTTGCCGTAGCCGCGCGACGCCACGATTTCCCGCAGCGAGGGCAGTTTGTCCCCGGCGCGGTACACGCCGCCACGAATCTGCCGCTCCAGAGAATCGGCCAGCAGCGCGAACAGAGAGGAAGTCGGTGCGCTCATACGCCTGCACTGTACCTGCGCATGCCTGCCACCCGTTCCGATCCCCTCACCCGCTCTTACCCCATCCATCATGACCACCATTGATTCCCGCCTGCCCCGCTTCCGCTCCATGACCGTGCCGCAGCGCCTGCAGCACCTCGTGGCTGCCGCACACCTGAGCGATGAAGACGCCCAGCGGCTCGCCCACAGCGGCGCGCTCGCTCCCGCTCTGGCCGACGGGATGATCGAAAACGTCGTTGGCACCTTCGAGCTGCCGCTGGGCGTAGCCGGCTATTTCCAGATCAATGGCAAGGATGTGCTCATCCCCATGGCAGTGGAAGAGCCTTCGGTCGTAGCGGCCGCCTCCTTCATGGCCAAGCTCGCGCGCGAAAGCGGCGGTTTCGAAACGTCGAGCACCGCACCATTGATGCGTGCTCAGGTACAGGTACTGGGCCTGGGCGATCCGCATGGGGCGCGCCAATCACTCCTGCGGCGCAAACAAGAGATCATCGACCTGGCCAACCAACGCGACAAGGTGCTCATCGGCCTGGGCGGCGGCTGCCGCGACATCGAAGTGCACGTGCTGGAGCAAACGCGCCGCGGCCCCATGCTGGTGCTGCACCTGATCGTGGACGTGCGCGATGCCATGGGCGCCAACACCGTCAACACCATGGCCGAATCGGTGTCGCCGCTGGTCGAGGAGATCACCGGTGGCCAGGTGCGGCTGCGCATCCTCTCCAATCTGGCCGATTTGCGCCTGTCGCGCGCGCGCGTGGCGTTGTCCCCCGAGGCGCTCACCACCGCCGAATACAACGGTGCCGACGTGATCGAACGCATCCTCGACGCCTATGAGTTCGCCGCCGTCGATCCCTACCGCGCCGCCACGCACAACAAGGGCATCATGAACGGTATCGATCCGGTGATCGTCGCCACCGGCAACGACTGGCGCGCGGTCGAGGCCGGCGCCCATGCCTGGGCCTGCCGCAACGGGCATTACGGATCGCTCACCCGCTGGGAAAAGGACACGCGGGGCTGGCTGGTGGGCAGCCTGGAAATGCCCATGCCCGTGGGCCTGGTGGGCGGCGCCACCAAAACCCATCCACTGGCGCGGCTGTCGCTCAAGGTGATGGGCGTGTCAACGGCGCAGGAACTGGGAGAAATCGCCGTGGCCGTGGGTTTGGCCCAGAACCTTGCCGCCCTGCGCGCACTTGCCACGGAGGGCATACAACGGGGCCATATGGCGCTGCATGCGCGCAATATCGCCATCGTGGCCGGCGCCGTAGGCCACGAAATCGACCGGATCGCCCGCCAGATGGCCCAGGAAAAGGATGTACGCACGGATCGCGCGCACACGCTGCTGGCCGAACTGCGCAAACAGGGATAGGCCCAACCACCATGATTGATCTGTATCACTGCGTCAGCGCCCGCTCTTTTCGCCCCCTTTGGCTGCTGGAGGAGCTGGGCATCCCCTATCGCCTGCACATGCTGCCGTTCCCACCGCGTGCCCATGCGCGGCAATACCTGGAGCTCAACCCACTGGGCACCGTACCGCTGCTGGAGGATGGCGCGACGCGGCTCACGGAATCGGCCGCCATGTGTGAGTACCTTGCGGCACGCTATGGCGCCGGCCGGTTCGACGTGGCAATCAATGACCCGGCCTATGGCAGCTATCTGAACTGGCTGCACATGAGCGATGCGACGCTGACGTTTCCACAAACCCTGGTGCTGCGCTACCGCCATTTCGAGCCCGCCGAGCGCCTGCAGCCGCAGGTGGCGGCCGACTATGCACGCTGGTTCCTGGCGCGACTGCGCGCTGTGGACACTGCTCTCCAGCAGGAGCCCTACCTGTGCGCTGGACGCTTCACCGCCGCCGACGTGGCCGTGAGCTACGCCCTACACCTGGCCCAGCATCTGGGGTTTGCAGAGCAGTTTCCGCCCGCCGTGATGGATTACTGGCAGCGCATGCAGGCACGCCCAGCCTTTGGGCGCGCGCTACAGGCGCAGCACCAGGCGGCGCTGGATCAGGGCGTGGATCCCACACCATCACCCGACCTGCGCCCGGTGTGACGTGTACCCGCTGATGTGTCACAGCCCTGCACACCATTGGCCCAATCTGGAACAAACAAGACACGGGGCTGTTACAGAACGCCTGCCCACCCCTGGAATCCGGGCTGGCACGAAGCTTGATTACTGCTGGGACAGTCGGCGCGCGTGTGCGCCGGCATCCACCACCCAAGGAGACCAGCATGGACATGTTCGAATTCAAGCGCTTCAACCTCGACCTTTCCTTTCCCTATCGCCAGCAGTACGACAACTTCATCGGCGGCAAGTGGGTGGCACCCGCCGCCGGCCGTTATTTCGACAATGTCTCGCCCATCACCGGCAAGCCGTTCTGCAAGGTGGCGCAGTCCGACGCCACCGACGTGAACCTGGCCCTGGACGCGGCCCACGCCGCGCAGGAGAAATGGGGCAAGGCCTCGGTGGCCGAGCGCTCGGGCATTCTGCTCAAGATCGCCGACCGCATGGAGCAGAACCTGGAACTGCTGGCGGTTGCCGAAACCATCGACAACGGCAAGCCGCTGCGCGAAACCATGGCCGCCGACCTGCCGCTGGGCATTGACCATTTCCGCTACTTCGCCGGTTGCATCCGCGGCCAGGAAGGCACGATCTCCGAGATCGACGCCACCACCGTGGCCTACCACTTCCACGAGCCCATGGGCGTGGTCGGCCAGATCATTCCCTGGAACTTCCCCATCCTGATGGCCTGCTGGAAGCTCGCGCCCGCGCTGGCCGCAGGCTGCTCCGTGGTGATGAAGCCGGCCGAGCAGACGCCCGCCTCCATCCTGGTGCTGATGGAGCTGATCGCCGACCTGCTGCCCCCGGGCGTGGTGAACATCGTCAACGGCTACGGGCGTGAGGCGGGCGAGGCCCTGGCCACCAGCAAGCGCATCGCCAAGATCGCCTTCACCGGCTCCACCCCCGTGGGCCAGCGCATCCTGCACGCCGCTGCCGACAACCTCATCCCCTCCACCGTGGAGCTGGGCGGCAAGAGCCCCAACATCTTCTTTGCCGAC
>JAFEER010000125.1 GCA_018240985.1 Pseudomonadota bacterium | reverse complement strand
GTGGCCAAGATCCGCCAGAACCTGTTCTGGGCCTTTGCCTACAACGTGGCCGGCATTCCGCTGGCGGCGCTGGGCTACCTGAGCCCGGTGGTGGCGGGCGCGGCCATGGCGCTGAGCTCGGTGAGCGTGATGACGAATGCGCTGCTGCTCAAGCGCTGGCGCGTCAAGTAGGTCATCGCCACAAGTAATTAATTGTCAACAAATCTTTCTTGTTTGCTGGTGATTCGGTGCAATTTGTTGCATATTCACGCGTGACGCCATGGGAGCGTTGTTCCAGAGACGAGAAGGAAGATGGTGATGACGATGTACGCGCTGATGCGCTGGTTCACGATACGCATGCGCATGCTTGGCGCCATTGCGGTGGTGCTGGCCCTGCTGGTTTTTTTGGGTGGGGCCGGCATGCTGGGCATGCTGCACATCCACGGGGCAAGCCAGGACTTCATTGCCCAGCCCCATGCGGCGGTGCGCCTGCTGGGCGAGCTGCGCGGCGAGATGGGCCAGATCCGCCAAGCCGAGAAGGACATGATCATCCACTACGAGAAGCCCGAGGCGGTGCGCGCGGCGCGGCAGCAATGGCTGGCGGCGATAGCGCGCGCCCAGGCCGCGGCAGCCGGGTTTGACAGCCTGCAGCTGGGCGATCAACGGGCCATGGCGCAGGACATCGCCCAGTCCCTGGACGCCTACCGCGAGCAATTTGCCCATGTGGCGCGCCAGCTGGAGGAGGGCGGCTACGACTCGGCGACGATTGCCAACCGCATGAGCACCAAGGCCGTGGCCCAGTTTGCGGGCGCGGCTGAACGGCTGCAGGCGCTGGACAAGGCCCTGGGCGCCGAGGTGGATCGGGCGATTGCGCACCAGGACGGTATTGCGGCGCAAACCAAATGGCTGTTTGGCCTGGCGCTGCTGGTCACCCTGGTGGTGGTGGTGCCGTTCACGCTGCTGAACATGGTGTCGATCTGCCGCCCGCTGGAGGCGGCGCGCGCGCTGGCGCAGGCGATTGCCGGGGGCGACCTGTCGCAACGCATCCAGGTGGATGGGCGCGACGAGGTGGCAGACCTGCAGCGCGCCCTGCTGGACATGCAGGCCGGCCTGGGCGCCCTGGTGGCACAGGTGCGCGATGCCGGCGGCAGCATCAGCGTGGCCAGCCAGGAAATCGCCACCGGCAACGAGGATCTTTCGGCCCGTACCGAGCAGACGGCCAGCCACGCCCAGCAGGCCGTGGCCGCGTTGTCGCAGCTCACGGCCACGGTGCAGCAGACGGCATCGTCGTCGCAGGTGGCGCGCCAGCTGGTGGCCTCGGCATCGGGCCAGGCCGCACGCGGCGGCCAGGTGGTGGCGCAGGCGGTGGGCAGCATGCATGAGATCGCGGCCGCCAGCCGCAAGATCGGCGACATCATCGGGTTGATCGACTCGATCGCCTTCCAGACCAATATCCTGGCGCTCAATGCCGCCGTGGAGGCGGCGCGCGCGGGCGAGCAGGGCCGCGGCTTTGCCGTGGTGGCCGGCGAGGTGCGCAGCCTGGCGCAGCGCAGCGCCCAGGCGGCCAGCGAGATCAAGGGCCTGATCCAGTCCAGCGTGCAGGCCGTGGGCGGCGGCGTGCGCCATGTGGAGGATGCCGGCGCCGCCATGCAGGAGATGGTCGGCAGCGTGCAGCGCGTGACCGACATGATCGGCGAGATCCACAGCGCCGCCACCGAGCAGGCCGAGGGCATAGGCGAGATGAACGCCGCGGTGGCCGAGATCGACCGCATGACGCAGCAGAACGCGGCCCTGGTGGAGCAGTCCGCCGCCGCCGCCGAGTCGCTGCGCGACCAGGCCGAGCGCCTGTCACAGGTGGTGCAGCAGTTCCGCCTGGCCGATGGCGCGCACGCCGCACTGTTGCCAACCGCCGGCCTGGGCGCCGCGCCGGCCCGGCCGGCCGTGCCACGCCTGGCTGCGGCCTGATGGGGGCTGCCGGCAGGATGCCGGCGCTCCGGCTGGCTTTTTGAAGCTGGGAGCGCCGGCATCCTGCCGGCTCTTAATCGTGCCGGTATTTCTCCCTCTCCCTCTGGGAGAGGGTAGGGGTGAGGGCTCGCGGCTTGGTCTGGGGTCTGTCGTTAATCAGGCAATCGCCGCGGGCTCTGTGGGTGGCGCATCGCCGCCGCGCGGCCTGAACCAGGCCACGTACAGGGCCGGCAGCACCACCAGGGTCAGCAGCGTGGCCGTGACCAGGCCGCCGATGACCACGATGGCCAGGGGGCGCTGGGTCTCGGCGCCGATCTCGTGCGACAGCGCCATGGGCAGCAGGCCCAGCATGGCCAGCAGGGCCGTCATGAGCACGGTGCGCAGGCGCTGCATGGAGCCCTGGCGCACGGCCTCGACCACGCTCATGCCGCCCGCCTGCAGCTGCTGGTAGCCCGACAGCATGACCACGCCGTTGAGCACGGCCTGGCCCGACAGCGCGATGAAGCCGATGGCCGCCGACACCGACAGCGGAATGCCCAGCACCCACAGCGCGATGAAGCCGCCCATGAGGGCCAGCGGCACGTTCACCAGGATCAGCGCCGCGGTCTTGAAGGACTTGAAGGCGTCCAGCAGCAGCACGAAGATGAGCAGCAGCGAGATCGGCACCACCACCGACAGGCGCTGCATGGCGCGCTCCTGGTTCTCGAACTCGCCCGACCAGTTGAGCCGGTAGGTGTCGGGAATCTTCACGTTCTGCGCCACGCGCGCCTTCATGTCGGCCACCACCGAGCCCATGTCGCGCCCGGCGATGAAGATGCCGATGGCGGTGGTGCGCCGGCCGGCCTCGCGCGCGATGTTCATGGCGCCCATGCCCTCGCGGATGTCGGTCACGGCCGACAGCGGCACGTAGCCGCCCGCGGGCGTGGCAATGGGGGTGCGCGGCAGGTTGGCGATGGTGCGCTCGTCGCGCGGCAGGCGCACGGCGACGGCGAACTTGCGCTCGCCCTCCCACAGGCTGGTGGCGGCCTTGCCGGCCAGGGCGGCCTCGATCACGTCCTGCACGTCGCCCACGTTCAGGCCGTAGCGCGCGGCGCGCTCGCGGTTGATCTCCAGCAGCAGCTGCGGCACCTGGCCGTCGCGGTCGATCTCGGCGCGCGCCACGCCGG
>JAFEER010000124.1 GCA_018240985.1 Pseudomonadota bacterium | reverse complement strand
CCCAGCGAGCACAGTTTTTGCCGGATTTGCAGCCCAATAGCCGAGCTATTGGGCAAAAAGACGGTGAAAAATGGGCCGCTGCGGTCGATTTGCAGCCGGCGATTTCCAAGTCCGACAGGCTCCTATTGCCCAGCGCCGATAATCATGCCCTCCATGAATCTGCTTGCCTTCGACACCAGCACCGACCGCCTGTCCGTCGCCGTTCAGCACGGTGCCCAGGTGCTGGCGCATAGCGGCGCCGGCGGCGCCCAGGCATCGACCACGCTGATCCCCACGGTGCGCAGCCTGCTGGCGCAGGCGGGCCTCACCTTCGCGCAGCTCGACGCCGTGGTGTTCGGCCGCGGGCCGGGTTCCTTTACCGGGCTGCGCACGGCCTGCGCCGTGGCCCAGGGCCTGGCCTTTGGCGCACGCGGCGGCCTGGGCGTGCCCGTGCTGCCGGTGGACACGCTGCTGGCCGTGGCCGAGCAGGCGCGCGCTGAACATGGCTGCACGCGCGTGCTGGCCACGCTGGATGCGCGCATGGACGAGGTCTATGTAGCGCCCTTTGAATGGCTGGCCGACGAGAGGCAGCCCCTTGGCGGCCGCTGGAGCGGCCCGCCCGACTTCGGCCTGTGCGCGCCCGAGGCCGTGACGGTTCCCGATGGCTGGATCGTTGCCGGCAACGCCCGCGCCGTCTATGGCGAACGCCTGGCGCCCGGCGCGCCCTGTGTGCCCGCCCTGCCCACGGCCGAAGCCTTGCTGCGCCTGGCGCCGGCGCTGCTCGCTGCCGGCTGCGCCGTGCCGGCGGACGCCGCGCTGCCACGCTACATCCGCGACAAGGTGGCGCAAACCACAGCCGAGCGCGAGGCCGCCCGGCGCGCCCGCGCCGCCACCGCGCCATGAGCGCCGTCCCGCAAACCCATGCCGCCACGCAAGTGGCTTTCGAGCCGCTGACGCCGGCCAGGCTGGACGCGCTCATGCCCATAGAGCAGGCCGCCTACAGCCACCCCTGGACGCGCGGCAACTTCATCGACGCGCTGGCCGCGGGCTACCAGGCGCAGCTGCTGGTGGCGGGCGCAGAGATCCTGGGCTACTTCGTCGCCATGCCCGGAGTGCAGGAGGCACATCTGCTCAACATCACCGTGGCCCCGGCATTCCAGCGCCAGGGCTGGGCCCATGTGATGCTGGACGCGCTGGCCCTGTGGGCACGCGGCCAGGGCGCGCAATGGCTGTGGCTGGAGGTGCGCGCCAGCAACGAGCGCGCACGCCAGGTCTACGAGGCCCATGGCTACAGCCAGGTGGGCCGGCGCAAGAATTACTATCCCGGCGCCGACGGAGCGCGCGAGGACGCACTGGTCATGAGCCTGCCGCTATGAGCCTTGAACTGGACGCACGCCAACGCGCCATGCTGCTGGAGATGGGCGTCACCGTCTGGGCGCCGCCGCCGGCGCGCCCCGCGGCCCCGGCGCCGATAGTCCCCGCAGCGCCCGCAGCCCCCGGCGCCAATGCCAGGCCCACGCCTGCACCCAAGGCCGGCAGGCCGGCAGCCCCAGCCGCGTCCATCCCCCCAGCCACGCGCCCCCCCGCAGCAGCGCCCGCTGCGCCGGCCAGCGGCCTCCTGCTGCGCGCCCCCGTGGCGCTGTATCCACAGGCCGACCCGGCCGCCACGCCGCCCGAGCTGGGCAACAGCTGGCTGGTGCTGCTGGAAAGCCCCACGCCAGACCAACCCCTGGCCGGCGACAGTGGCCGGCTGCTGGACAACATGCTGCGCGCCATGGGCCTGCACCAGCACCCGCGCTGCTTCGTCGCCACCCTGGCGCGCAGCACGCCGGGCCTGCCCGCCGAGGGTGACGAGCCCACGGCCGGCCTGCAGCAGGCCCTGGCCCTGCTGCGCCCCGCCATGGTGCTGCTGCTGGGCCTGGGCGCGGCCCGCGCGGCACTGGGCGGGCGCGAACCGCTGGGGCGCCTGCGTGCTGGCGTGCACCAGCTGGCGGACGGCACGCCGGCCATCGTCAGCTTCCAGCCAGACTACCTGTTGCGCGCCCCCGACGCCAAGGCCGCAGCCTGGGCCGACCTGTGCCGCGCCCTGGCCCTGGTGCGCCACCGGTCTGGACGCTGAGCGTCCTGGGGCAAAGGCTCTGTCACAGCGCTGTCACGAAGCGAATGCGATAATTACGGTCTTCATAACGCAGCAACACAGCATCCGTGGAAACCTACCCTAGTTGGTAGCTTTCAGCCTCTCCCCGCTCTGACGAGGGGCTGAAAGCGCCCCATCCCCCTTCTCAGACGCCTCAAGAACAACAGGGAGAGTGAGCCATGCTCAACATCTTTTCGCTCGTCAATGGCCGGCTGGTTCAGGAAGAAGTCAATTCCCTGGACGAGCAGGCGCCGCAGCACCCGATCTGGGTTGACATGGAGTCGCCCACCGTGCTGGAAAAGCGCTGGGTCACGCAGCATTACGGGCTGGCCATTCCCCTGGATGTCATGGACGAGGACATCGAGGAATCGGCACGTTTTTACGAGGAAGACAACGGCGAGCTGCACATCCGCAGCGACTTTCTGGTGGACGATGATGAAGAGCCGCGTTCGGTGCGCGTCGCCTTCATCCTGAACCAGCACAACACCGAACTGAAAAGCTGTGGCGTGCTGTTCTCGATCCGGGAGGAAGACATCCCCGTGTTCCGCCTGCTGCGCATGCGCGCGCGCCGCGCGCCGGGGCTGATCGAAGACGCCAAGGAGGTGCTGCTGTCGCTGTTCGACACCGATGTCGAATATTCTGCCGACACGCTGGAAGGCATCTACGACGATTTGAAGAAGGTCAGCACCCAGGTGCTGGAAGGCCATGTGACCGACCACCACGCCCAGCTGGTGCTGGCCGACATCGCCTGGCACGAGGATCTGAACGGCCGCATCCGCCGCAACATGCTGGACACGCGCCGCGCCGTGAGCTTCATGATGCGCAGCAAGATGCTCAACGCCGAGCAGTTCGAGGACGCACGCCAGATCCTGCGCGACATCGAGTCGCTGGACAACCACACGCAGTTCCTGTTCGACAAGATCAACTTCCTGATGGACGCCACGGTCGGTTTCCTGAACATCAACCAGAACAAGATCATCAAGATCTTCTCGGTGGCCAGCGTGGCGCTGCTGCCGCCCACGCTGATCGCCAGCGTCTACGGCATGAACTTCCGCGCCATGCCCGAGCTGGAATGGGAGCATGGCTACATCTACGCCATCGGCCTGATGATCGCCAGCGCCGTGGTGCCGATGCTGTATTTTCGCAAGCGCGGCTGG
>JAFEER010000123.1 GCA_018240985.1 Pseudomonadota bacterium | reverse complement strand
TCGCCGGCCTGGTGGCGTTGTTCGCCGGCCGCTGCCCGTCCTGAGCCGGCCGTCCTGCCGTCCTGCGGCTGTCACCCGTCATGACCAATGGCACCCGGCCTGCTGCCCTTCACCAGGCGCTGCCCGGCCTGGTCCATGGCGCCCGGCCTGAGCTGGTCAGGCCCGACCAATGGCGCCGGCCTGTTGCTGGCACTGCCCACGGCGCCCAGTTCGCCGGCCGCTGCCGCTGCCCGTCCTGCCGTCCTGCTGCCCGTGCTGGCACTGCCCACGGCGCCCAGCTCGCCGGCCTGGTGGCGTTGTTCGCCGGCCGCTGCCCGGCCTGAGCTGGCCGGCCTGGCGTCCTGCGGCTGTCGCCCGTCATGACCAGTGGCACCCGGCCTGCTGCCCTTCACCAGGCGCTGCCCGGCCTGGTCCATGGCGCCCGGCCTGAGCTGATCAGGCCCGACGGATGGCGCTGGCCTGGTGGTGCCGCCCGCCCGGCCTGATCCATGGCGCCCGGCCTGATTTGAGGCGAATAATAGATAAAAACTATCAATAGCCGGTTTGTGTGACAAATTATGACGACGCACAAGCCTCTAAATTTTCGATGGGTGCGGCGTCGTGAACTCATTCGGTGCCTAGAGTGCCTGGTTTTTAGTGCCTATTTTTTGAGCAAATGTCGTCGAATTGCATGAAATTAGACAATTAAACGGGATTTGCCCCCAGTGCCCCCACTCAAAATAAGTTTGCCCCCAGTGCCTGGTGGGGGCAGTTTTATTCAATAACGACAATGGGTTACGCTAACTTTTCTGATTTGCCCCCACTGCCCCCACTAAAAAAGAGCAACACCCCGAAGGAAGTTGTCATTTCCAAACTCCAAAAGTTGGCTTGTTGGTTTGCTTGCGATGTGGTGATTCATAGAAAAAAACTATTTTCAGATCGGGCTGATCGGCGGCGGCAGACCTGCCAGCCTGCCCGCATTCCCGGCATGATCCATGGCGCCCGGCCTGAGCTGGTCAGGCCCGACCGATGGCGCCGGCCTGATTCCCTTCGCCGGGCGCTGCCCGTCCTGCTGCCGAATTGGCGAGCAGGGCGGCGATTCTCGAGCCCAGCACGGTTTTTTGTTGGTATTTTTGTTGGTATGTTTTCTGGTGTTGAAGCAAAGAACAAGCATTTATGCGGGTTGCGTGGTGAAATTCGTGTTCCGCCGCTGGCTGGGCCGTTGTGGTCTGGCCCTTTTGTTTTGTTTTGGTCACTTTCTCGGCTGAGCTGCTGCCCGCGCAACTGACTGGCGTCATAATTCCCTCTATAAAAGGGAGGAGGGAGGCCACGCTTGCCCCAGGAATCGCCAGCAGCACCGGGTCTGGTAGCGCACGCGCTCGATGCGCTGTTGACCACTGATCGCCACCAACGCATACGCCTGACCATGACGGTCACGGCGGCGCTGCTCATGCTGTGCAGCATTGCTGCCATGGAGGTGGTAACAGCCGCCGGCCTGACGCTGGCCGTGCCCGTGCATTGGCTGTCGCTGGTCAGCTTCATAGGCCTGGTTCTCGTCTACGTGCTGATTCGCAGCGGCTTCAGCCAGCGCTGGGACGACCCGGCGCTCACACTGTTCCAGATCAGCTTCTCCATTACCTGCACTGCAGTTGCGTACACGATTTTGGGCTCCGCGCGTGGCATCGTGCTGCCGATCCTGGCGGTGATCCTGTTTTTTGGCATGTTTGGCCTGACGCCGAAGCAAATGCTGTTCGTGCTCATTTATGGCACCACAGCATTCGGTGTTGCCCTGGCGATAGTCCAGTGGAGCCCGGCATTCGGCGGGCAGGCGTTGGCGCTTTCCGCCGCGTACATGGTGATGATCATCGTGGTGCTGGCCAGCTGCACGTTTCTCAACCTGCGCGTCCTCGCGGCACGCAAGAGGAAGAACGAACTGGCTCAGGCCGTTGCCAATGAACGCGAACGATCCATCCGGGATGAGCTGACGGGCCTGTACAACCGCCGTTTCATGCTGGAGATGCTGCATCTGGAGGGGATTCGGGCGCGGCGCAATGGCCACTCCTTGTTGACGGCGCTGCTGGATCTGGATCATTTCAAACACATCAACGACAACCATGGCCACGACGCAGGCGATCGGGTCTTGTGCTCCTTCGCCGGTACCGTCGTTGGATGCATACGTTCGTCCGATACCCTGGCGCGCTGGGGCGGTGAAGAGTTTGTGCTGTTGATGAGTAACACCACCGCGGATGATGCCTCGCTGCTGCTGGAACGCGTGCGTGCGCAGGTGCAGGCGTCGGTGGTTGAACTGGCCAGCGGTGTCAAAGCTCGCCTGACCGTCTCCATTGGCGTGGCCGAACTGCAGTTGCAAGGAGAGACGCCCATCGGACTGCTGCAACGCGCCGATACCGCGCTCTACGCGGCCAAGGCGCAAGGGCGCAACCGTGTGGCTTGGGCTGGCGATGCAAATGCGCAACTGCTAACAATCCGGGACTGACCCTGTTCATTACTTTGGTGGAACGGAGTGCCTTTCTTCATTTTCGCGTGCAGTTCCTTCGGAGGCTAGGGTGACGCTTGCCGATCCCGGGGCGCCTGGGCGCGGCCTCGCCGTACGCTATGAGCGCGTCGATGCGCTGCGCGGCCTGGCCATGGTGTGGATGGCGGTGTTCCACTTTTGCTTCGACCTGAGCCACTTCGGCTACTGGCCGCAGGACTTTCGCGCCGATCCCTTCTGGACGATGCAGCGCACGCTGATCGTCAGCCTGTTTCTGCTGTGCGCCGGCCTGGGCCAGGCCGTGGCATGGCAGCGGGCGCTGGCCTGGCCACGGTTTTGGCGGCGCTGGGGGCAGATCGTAGGCTGCGCGCTGCTGGTGACCGCCAGCTCCTACTGGATGTTTCCGCGCAGCTTTATCTACTTTGGCGTATTGCATGGCATGGCGCTGATGTTGCTGGCCGCGCGGCTGACGGGGGGCTGGGGGCGCTGGCTGTGGCCCGCGGGCCTGCTGGCGATTGCGTCGCCCTGGCTTGCAGAGTGGGCCTTGAATAGTCCGTTGGCTGGGTTGGCGGAGGCGTTCAACGGCCGTGCGCTCAACTGGCTTGGCTGGGTGACGCGCAAGCCCTTCACCGAGGATTACGTGCCCCTGTTTCCCTGGCTGGGTGTGATGTGGTGGGGCATGGGCTGCGGGCAGTGGCTGCTGGCCCATCGTGCGAGCTGGTTTGCAAGCTCCGTGCCGCGCGGCGCGGCGCCCTTGGTCGCTTTGGGGCGCTACAGCCTCAGCTTCTACATGCTGCACCAACCGGCCATGATCGGCGCCTTGATGGTCTTTGGCTGGCTGGCCCACCCATGAAAAAACGCGGCCGAGGCCGCGTTGTATTGATCAAAGATCAAAGCCGTGGATCACTCCACCTTGGCCTTGCTGCGCAGGTCTTCCTGGAACTTGGCCAGCTTCTGCTGTTGCAGCTGCTGGGCGATCTGGGGCTTGACCTCGTCGAGCTTGGGCAGCTGGGCGTCGCGCACGTCATCGAGGCGGATGATGTGCCAGCCGAACTGGCTCTTCACCGGGGTCTGCGTCATCTGGCCCTTCGACAGCTTGACCAGGGCCTCGGTGAACTCGGGCACATAGCTGCTCGGGCTGGCCCAATCGAGGTCGCCGCCGCGGGCGCCGGATCCGGGATCCTTGGACTGCTTCTTGGCGATGTCCTCGAACTTCGCGCCCTTCTTCAGTGAGGCGATGATGGCCTTGGCCTCGTCTTCCTTGGCCACCAGGATGTGGCTGGCCTTGTATTCCTTGCCGGCGTTGGCGGCCACGAATTTGTCGTATTCGGCCTGGATTTCGGCGTCGGTCACCGGGTTGGTCTTCTGGAAGTCCACGAACAGTTCGCGGATCAAAATGGTCTGGCGTGCCAGCTCCATCTGCGCCTTGTAGTCGCTGGAGGCCTCCAGGCCGCGTTTTTGCGCCTCCTGCATGAAGATCTCGCGGGCGATGACTTCTTCCTTGATCTGGTTTTCCATCTCGGGCGAGATCGGGCGGCCCGAGCGCTCCACCTGCTGCTTCAGGGTTTCGACGCGTTCCTTGGGAACGGCCTTGCCATTGACGATGGCGAGGTTTTGCGCGGCCACGGGCAAGGCCATCGTGCCCAGCACGGCTGCGGCCACGAGGCCGGACAAGAGCTGTTTCTTCATTGGAAATTCAAGGGTAGAGAAAGAATTTGCGGGCCACCGGCCCACAAGCACTTAGAGCAGGGCGATGTCAAAGAGTTTCAATGGCGATGGCATGTGCGCCATGGTCAATAAAAATCTGCAGCGCATCATACACAAGCCGATGCTGCGCCACCTTGCGCTGGCCGGCGAACCGGGGCGAGGCGATGCGCACCCGGAAATGCGTGCCAAAGCCCGTGCCGTTGGCGCCGGCGTGGCCCTCGTGCTGCCAGCTTTCGTCCAGCACCTCCAGCTGGGTTGGCTCCAGGCGCTCGCGCAGGCGCGCGGCCATGGCTTCGGCGGTGATGGCGATGGGGGTGGTGCTCATGGTTGCGCATCCTTGGGGGTGGGGTCGCCTTCTTTCATGTGGCGGCTCAGGTACAGGGCCTGTGCGATGACGAAGGCCAGCATCAGCCCCATGCCGCCAAACAGCTTGAAATTGACCCAGGAGTCGGTATCGAAGTTGTAGGCCACCCACAGGTTGAGTACGCCCATGGCGGCAAAGAAGCCGGCCCAGGCCCAGTTGAGCTTGAGCCACACGGGCGCGGGCAGTTCGACCTGGGCTTTCATCAGCGACTCGATGAAATTCTTCTTGAACAGCAGCTGGCCGACGACAAGCGCTCCGCCCATGAGCCAGTACAGCACCGTGGGCTTCCATTTGATGAAGGTCTCGCTGTGCGCCAGCAGCGTGGCGCCGCCGAACAGCACGATCACGCCCAGGCTGAGCCATTGCATGGGCTCGACCTTGCCGTGCTTGAAGTGGATATAGGCGATCTGCGCGATGGTGGCGGCAATGGCCACGCCCGTGGCGACGTAGATGCCCGCCACCTTGTAGGCGGCAAAGAACAGGATGATGGGAAAGAAGTCGAGCAGCAGTTTCATGGGGCCGGGGGTTCAAAGGCCAGCGAGGCCGAGTTCATGCAGTAGCGCAGGCCCGTGGGGGCCGGGCCGTCGGGGAAGACATGGCCCAGGTGGGCCCCGCATTGTGCACAAACGGTCTCCACGCGCAGCATGCCGTGGCTGTGATCCTCGATTTCCTTGATGGCGCCGGGCATGGCCTGGGAAAAGCTGGGCCAGCCGCAACCCGCGTCGAACTTGGTGCCGGAGTCAAACAGCTTGGCGCCGCAGCAGATGCAGCGGTAGCTGCCGTCGGCCCAATGGCCCTCGTATTTGCCGGTGAATGGGCGCTCGGTGGCGGCGTGGCGCGTGACCTGGAAGGCGCCGGGCTCGGCACCCTTCGATTGCAGCAGTGTTTGCCATTCGGCATCGGTTTTCTGTATGGCGTAGGTCATGAGGAGCAGCTGATCGAAATGTGGGATGCCCAGTCGGGCGGGAAATCGGCGTAGGCCTCAAAGCCGGGTTGTTCGGCAAACGGCTCTGCCAGCAGCGCCTGCAGGGTTTGGAGTTTGGAAAAGTCGCCAAGTTTCGCGGCGCGTATGGCTTCTTCAGCCAAGTGGTTGCGCAGCACGTAGCAGGGGTTGGTTATAAGCATCAAATCGGCCGCTTGCGCCCTATCATCAAGCGCTATAAGCTCTTGATATTGTAGCAGCCAGGCATCCAAACCGGAGCGGTCGGCAAACAGGTCGCGTACCGGTTCGAAGTTGCCATCCTGCACGGCGTGCGACAGGCGGCGCCAGAAGATGGCGTAGTCCACCGCGCCCTCGGCCAGCAGGCGCTGCAGGCCGTCCACCAGCTGCTCGTCGTCCGCGCGCGCCTGCCGCAGGCCCAGCTTGGCGCGCAGGCGGGCCATGAAGGCATCGACGAAGATGGGCTCGTAGCTGTCCAGCGCGGCCTGGGCCTGCTCGACGTCCTGGATCAGCGGCAGCATGGCCTTGGCCAGGCACAGCAGGTTCCAGTAGGCCACGCCGGGCTGGCGGTTGAAGGCGTAGCGACCCAGGTGGTCGCTGTGGTTGCAGATATGGCCGGGGTCGAAGGCGGCGAGAAACTGGAACGGCCCGTAGTCTATGGTCAGGCCCAGGATGCTCATGTTGTCGGTGTTCATCACGCCGTGGCAAAAGCCCACCGCCTGCCACTGTGCCAGCAGCCTGGCGGTGCGCTCGCTCACCTGGCGCAGCAGCTCGGCGTAGGGATTCGCGGCGTTGCGGCACTCGGGGTAATGGCGTTCGATGACGTAGTCCGCCAGCTGGCGCAGCTCGGCCTCCTGGCCGCGCGCGGCGAAATGCTCGAAGTGGCCGAAGCGGATAAAGCTGGGCGCCACGCGCGTGACGACGGCGGCAGTTTCCAGCTCCTCGCGCTGCACCGGCTGGGGCGAGCCAGTGACGCACAGCGCGCGTGTGGTCGGGATGCCGAGCGCCGCCATGGCCTCGCTGCACAAAAATTCGCGGATCGACGAGCGCAGCACGGCGCGCCCGTCGCCCATGCGCGAATAGGGCGTGCGCCCGCAGCCCTTGAGCTGCACCTCCAGGCCGGCGGCTGTCTCGCCCAGCAGGATGGCGCGCCCGTCGCCCAACTGGCCGGCCCACACGCCGAACTGGTGGCCGCTGTAGACGCTGGCGAGCGGCCGGGCGCCGGGGGGCAGGGCATTGCCGGTGAATGCCTGCAGCGCATCGCCGCGCTGCTGCCAGTCGATGGGAAGGCCCAGCAGCGCGCCCACCTCGGCGCTGGTGCCCACCCAGTACGGGGCGGGCAGGGGCGTGGGCGGCAGCTCGGTATAAAAGGCCGGGCCCAGGGCGGCAAAGCCGCTCTGCCAGCCGGTCAGCAGGGGCTGGTCGGGGGCGTTCGTGGGTGGGGGGCAGACTTCTGGTGCGAGCATGGGGCGATTGTCCTGGCAGCTTGATGTCCCGTTGTTGACAAAGGCCTTGGTGCCGGCCTGCTGCGCTTGGGTTTTTCCTGATGGTTTTGGGGGCTGACCCTGGTTCATGGCTACGATGCTGTGATTCTTCCACCGAAAATCGCCAAGGAGTAACCATGCTGGGCCTGATGCAGAACCAACCCCTGTTGACCTCCATGCTGCTGGACTTCGCAGCGCGCTACCACGGCGACGCCCCTATCGTCTCGCGCCGGGTGGAGGGCGACATCCACCGCTACACCTACCGCGACCTGGCGGCGCGCGCCAAGCAACTGGCCAACACGCTGGACGGCATGGGCCTGGCCGCGGGCGAGCGCGTGGCCTCGCTGGCCTGGAACGGCTACCGCCACATGGAGATGTACTACGGCGTCTCCGGCTCGGGCCGCGTGATCCACACGCTCAACCCCCGCCTATCCCCGGAGCAGATGGCGTGGATCATCAACCACGCCGAGGACAAGGTGCTGTGCTTCGACATGACGTTTTTGCCGCTGGTGCAGGCCATCCACGCCCAGTGCCCTACGGTCAAGCAATGGGTGGCGCTGTGCGACGCCGACAAACTGCCGTCGGACTCGGGCATTGCGGGCCTGATCAGCTATGAGGGCTGGATCGGTGGGCAAAGCAGCGACTACACCTGGCCGCAATTCGACGAGAACACCGCATCCGGCCTGTGCTACACCAGCGGCACCACGGGCAATCCCAAGGGCGCGCTGTACAGCCACCGCTCGACCGTGCTGCACGCCTACGGCGCCGCGCTGCCCGATGCCTTGAACCTCTCGGCCCGCGACTCGGTGATGCCGGTGGTGCCGATGTTCCACGTCAACGCCTGGGGCCTGCCTTACGCCGCGGCGATCGTCGGTTGCAAGGTGGTGTTCCCAGGCCCGGCCATGGACGGCAAGTCGATCTACGAACTGATGGAGTCCGAACAGGTGACCACGGCCGCCGGCGTGCCGACCATCTGGCAGATGCTGCTGGCGCACGTGCAGGGCCATGGCCTGAAGTTCTCCAGCATGAACCGCACCGTCATCGGCGGCTCGGCCTGTCCGCCGGCCATGATCGACACCTTCCGCGAAGAGTTCGGCATCGACGTGCTGCACGCCTGGGGCATGACCGAGACCAGCCCGCTGGGCACGGTGTGCACGCTCAAGAACAAGCACCTGAAGCTGCCTGCCGAGCAGCAAATGGCGATTCGCGTCAAGCAAGGCCGCGCCATCTGCGGGGTGGACATGAGGATCGTGGGCGACGACGGCCAGGATCAGCCCTGGGACGGCAAGGCCTACGGCGACCTGCTGGTGCGCGGCCCCTGGATCATGGATACCTACTTCAAGGGCGCCAGCCCGCTGGTCAAGGACGCGCAGGGCCGCAGCTGGTTCCCCACCGGCGACGTGGCGACGATAGACGCCGACGGCTTCATGCACATCACCGACCGCAGCAAGGATGTGATCAAGTCCGGCGGCGAGTGGATCAGCTCCATCGACATCGAGAACATCGCGATGGCGCACCCGGCGGTGGCCATGGCCGCCTGCATCGGCATGCCGCACCCCAAGTGGGACGAGCGCCCGATCGTGGTGGTGGCACTGAAGCCCGGCGCCCAGCTCACGCGCGAGGAGCTGCTGAAGTTCTACGAGGGCAAGGGCCAGGCCAAGTGGCAGATCCCGGACGACGTGGTGTTCGTGGATGCCATCCCCCTGGGCGCCACCGGCAAGATGCTCAAGACCCGCCTGCGCGAGCAGCTGGTGGACTACAAGCTGCCGGGCTTGTAAGCCAGCGGCACACCCGGTGCGCGGCGCGCGGCCCGCGCACCGGTCGCATGCGTGATGGCTGCTATTGTCAGTCCCTGAAGAACACCGGTCACGACGGTAGATTCCGGCCTTCGCCGGAATGACGGTGATCTCGCCTAATTAGGCAGGTTGACTAATATTTCTATAGCTGCAATCGCATACCAATCGGTCTCTGCACCGGGATTTGACCTGACTATGTACATCCCGCAGAGGCCCCTCACCCCTCCCGGGGGCTGCAGCGAGACGCCGCGCTCTTCAGGCTGTCCAGTTGCGCGCAGGCGCAACTGGAGCCGCAGCCTTCAGCCCCAAAGGGGCGAGGGCGATCAGTTGTGCCGGTATTTCTCCCTCTCCCTCTGGGAGAGGGTGGGGGTGAGGGCCCGCGGCTTGATCTGAGGAATGTGCCTACTCAGGTGAATTGATCTTAATTTCCCAAGGGAAATTCCAACGTTGCTCGCAAGCCGGGCGCGGCCGGCGCCAGCGTCAGCTGGCCGCCCGCGCTCTCGGCGATGCGCTGCACCAGCGTCAGGCCCAGGCCGCTGCCGTTGCCGCTGGCGTTCTTGCGCCAGAAGCGCTGGGTGGCGATCTGGCATTCCTCGGGTGTCAGGCCGGGGCCATGGTCGCGGATGGCGATCGAAAGCCGGCCGTCGGCCTGCAGCGCCAGCCTAGCTTCGATGGGCGCGCTGCCCTGCTGGTGACGCAGGGCGTTGTCCAGCAGATTGGACAGGGCGCTGGTCAGCAACGCGGGCGGCAGCGCGATGCGCACCTGGGCCCAGGCGGCGGCGTCGGCCGGCGTGCTCTGCACCTCGATGGCCGTGCCGGGCCAGCCTTCGGCGCGGGCGCGTTCCAGCGACTGCTGGCGTGCCTGCTGCAGCGCCTGCGTGATGGACTGGCCCTGCGTGCTGGCGCTGGCGTTGGCATGGGCGCTTTCCACGCGCGCCAGCTGCAGCAGCTGCTCCATGGTCTGCTGCAGCTGGGTGATCCCCAGGCTGGCCTGTGCCAGTGCCTGGCCGGTGGCGGGGCTGCCCGCGGCCAGCGCCAGCTGCGCCACCTGCACATGGGTCTTGATGGCCGTGAGCGGGGTGCGCAGCTCGTGCGCGGCGTCGGCGCTCCAGCGGCGCTCGTGGGCAATCGCAGCTTCCATGCGCGCCAGCAGCTGGTTCAGGCTGTGCACCACGGGCGCCAGCTCCTGCACCTGGGCACCGGCGGCAACCGGCGTGTTGTCGCGCGGCGCGCGCTGCTCCAGCTCGCTTTGCAGCTGCGCGAGGGGCTTGAGCGTGCGCGTGGTGATCCACCAGGTCAGCAGCACGATGACGGCGAGCCCGAGCGCAAACGGCCAGATCAGCGCCAGCCAGGCCGAGCGCACCAGCTCGGCGCGCTGATCGAGCCGGTCGGCGGTGGCCACGCGCAGGCCGTCTTCCTCCATCACATAGACGCGCCAGGCCTTGCCGCCCTTGGTGATCTGGCCGAAGCCGGCGGCGCCCTGGCTGGCGTATTCCGGCGTGCCGCCGGTGCGCGCGATGGGCAGGATGCCGACCTCGCTGCGCACCACGCTCACCTCGCAGGCCACGCCGTCGCGCGCTATCAGGTTCTGCAGCTTGGCCTCGCGTGCGGCGACGTCCACGTCACCGGGGTCGAACTGGTGCACGATGGCGGCAACCATGCGCGCCGAGGCCACCAGGCGTTCGTCCAGCATGGCGTTGAGCTCGTCCCCCAGGCTCAGCGTGCGCCACAACCCCACGCCGCCCCACAGCAGGCAGGAGGCCAGCGCCAGGCCCAGCACCAGGCGCAGGCGCAGCGATTGCAGCGCGTGCCCGACGGTCATACCGCGAGCCTGAAGCCCTGGCCGCGCACGGTTTCGATCAGGTCGCTGCCGAGCTTCTTGCGCAGGTGGTGTACGTGCACGTTGACGGTGTTGCTCTCCACGTCCTGCTCAAAGCCATACAGGCTGTCGTGCAGCTGCGCGGTGCTGAGCACGCGCCCCTGCGCCTGGATGAGGGCCGCCAGCAGCGCCCATTCGCGCCGCGCCAGCTCGACGCGCGCGCCGCCGCACCAGACCTCGCCGCTTTGCATGTCCACCTCGCATGCCCCCAGGCGGATGCGGTCGCTGGCGCGTCCGCCGGCGCGGCGCATCAGCGCCTGCAGGCGAGCCACCAGCTCGGGCAGGTCGAAGGGTTTGCTCAGGTAGTCGTCGCTGCCGCTTTGCAGGCCGTCCACCTTGTCCTGCAGCGTGGTGCGGGCCGAGAGGATCAGCACCGGCAGCAGGTTGCCCGCCGCACGCCAGCGGCGCAGCAGCTGCATGCCGTCGCCGTCGGGCAGGCCCAGGTCGAGCACGCAGGCATCGAAGTCGCGGCCGGCCATGAGGGCGTCCGCCTCGGCCACGCCGGCCGCCGTGTCGCTGGTGAGGCCATGCAGCTCCAGCCCAGTCCGGATGCCGCTGGCCACCAGGGCGTTGTCTTCGACGATCAGGATGTGCATGCAGGCTCGCTGGGCAAAAGCGCGCATTTTAAAAACGGCACGTTATCCCCGCATTACGGTGCGGCAGGCAGCGCGGCGTTGCGGCCCTGCTGTGTCGCAACAGGCGATGGCTGATCTTCAACGTTCCGTACTGATTCAGCGGTTTGGGCGTGCGCAGGGCGGGGGCTGTCGCTTGGCAAAGGGCGTGACGGCCTCTGGGGGGGACGGCCTCTGGGGGGGAGGGGGGGCGGGCAGCATGCGTGCTGTTCACGCGGAGAAAGGTTAAATGCTATTGATATGATAGCCATTCACGCTTGTCTGGCAAGCGGTAAAGGCCTTTTTGGTTCATAAGACAGTAGAGTCTGTGTCCCCAGGACATATTGAAGGGGGAGGGTCGATTTTTCAAATGATTCACCTGAGAAACGCTAAGGCAGCGTCAGTGTCTCGACCCCTCTGGATGACGTTTTTCGGCCCAAAGCAGTCAACCAGCGCAGGCTAATTAGCGACAGTTTCAGGCGGCTTAGAGCTAACCTTAGCATGGTCAAAATGTCATCTCTGCTGTCTAGTCCTGTCGCTCAACGGAGGGGACTTAGCCAATGGCAGTAATTCATGATCAAAAACGCACCATAACGATGACCACAATCTATTGCGATGAAGCCGGAAACACAGGGGCTAACCTTTTGGATCCCGAGCAACCATTTTTCATTCTGGCATCCAACGACTTTTCAGAAGAGGAGGCTACTGCACTCCTCGACTACGTTCGATCTGCTCAAGGGGGGGAGCCAAAGTTCAGCACGTTGCGGCGTCGGCCCGAAAGCATAGCGCGACTGATCCGATTCCTGTCCGATCCGAGGTTGAACAAGGATCGCGTATGCATCAGCGTGTTCCACAAGCGCTACATGATCGTTACCAAGCTCGTCGACCTGATTGCCGAGACGCTGATTCACAAAATTGGAGGCGATCTGTATGAGCGCGGAGGCAACATCGCGATGTCGAATCTGCTCTATTACTGCATGCCCACATTCTGTGGGGAAGTGACAACAGACACCTTTCTCCAAGCTTTTGTCAATCTGATCCGGCATGGGCCTGAAGAGGCCAAGGATGCCTTCTACGTGGCTGGGAGGCAGATGGTAGACGCATCAGTGAATGAGAGCTTCAAAAAGTACCTGATCTACTTCACAGAACCCGCTTTGTACGACAGTTGGTATCACGGTTTCGATTCGTCGCACCTCGACCCCGCCATCCCTGCTCTTTTCCACCAGATTGTGGTGTGGGGTGCACGCAAAACAAGCCGTTTCGATGTCCTGCACGACCACTCGAAGCCTATCCTTGCATCCGCAGAAACATTTGCCTTGATGATGGCCGGTCTGGGCGAAGAGTCACAAACCATAGGCACCGACCGTCGAAAAATCATCTTCCCTCTTCGGGCTACTTCACTTTCCCAAGGGGACTCCACCGCGTATCCGCAACTACAGGTTGCGGATCTCTGTGCCGGAGCACTCAATCACTTCTACAAATGCCACGCAACCGGCCAGTCTGACGATTTGTCAAAGGCGGTTGAAGCTTTAGGTTGCCTTGACTGGGGAAGCAACTTCATGCTCCCTCAGCCTCACATTACTCCGGAGGCCCTGGGAACAGATGGCCCGGGAGGGTGCAACAGTGTTGAGAAAATGGTCAGATATCTCGATAGCAAAAAATCATCTTGGCATTGATGGCGCCTCACACTTTCTACTTTAGGGCTGTGATCACAACGCTGTCCCTTCGCCGCGCATGTCAAATGTAGAGTGCCTACATACCTGATGAAGCCGTGGACTCTTTAGCCCTGCGCTTCTAGTCGTTTTGGATGAACGTCGGCTCAGGGTCGAAAACCATCGATAAAAATGAAAAGGCCCACCGCAACCGCGATGGGCTTTCTCATTCAGCGCACCTGCTCCCGCAAGCGCACGGTGCTCAGGGCCTGACAGGCATCACACCTTCTTCACCCGCACCGGCAGCCCCTGGCGCACCACGGCGCCCGAGACCCATTCGATCCACACGTTGTCCTTGGCGGGTCGGGTCGGGTCGGCAAAGCCTAGGGTGTTCAGGTTCACGCCGTTGCCGTGCTGCGGGTTGTGGGCCATGGGCTTGCCGTCCACGGTGTGGACTGCGGCGCCCAGCTGCTTGTGGCCGTAGCCGAATTCGATGGCCAGGGCGCCCGGGGCGATGCCGCTGCGCACCAGGGCCAGGCCCTGCAGCCTGGCGCCGGGGGTGCTGACCTCGATGCGGTCGCCGTTGGCGATGCCCAGCCTGGCCGCGTCCGCCTTGTTCAGGCTGATGGGGTTGTGCGGGTGTACCTGGCGCAGGCGCGAGGCTGCAATCGACATGCCGCTCATCAGGTTGGACTTGTAGCTGGTCATGGTGAGCGGCCAGTCCTGCTCGGTGAAGCGCTCGCGCATGCTGCTGCCGTCGGCAAGGCGGGTGGGGTACCAGGTGGGGCAGCCGCTGTAGCGCTCGCCGGTCATGGAGTGGCGCATCTTGGCCAGGCCTTCGTGCCACAGCTGCACGGGGAACTTGTGCGCGGCCTTGATGTGCTCGCCCTTCCAGGCGTCCTCGATCGTGTCGAAGCGCCCGCCCCGGCTCATCACCATGGCCACGCGGCGCACTTCCTCGGGTTTTAGGCGCTTTTCCAGGTCGGGCATCCAGCGCGTCAGGCCGGTGATGGCGACGTCGTCGTCGCTGGCCTCGGGCACGGGCTTGCCGGCCTGGTAGGCGATGTTGCACATGCCGCGCAGGTAGAAGTCCTCGGCGCTTTCGAGGTGAAGCGGCTGGCCTTCCTTGGTGCTCATGGCGTTCTTGCCAAAGCCGGGCAGCTGCAGCTGCTTGGCCACGGCGAAGATGAAGCTCTCGAAGCTTACGGGCCTGCCGTCGGCCGTCTTGGCCGTGGCTGCCTCCACGGTGGGCCAGCGCACGGTGCTGCTCTTGGCGATCACGTCGGCCCAGGGCGCGCCTATGCCCCAGCTCTCATACGTGACGGTGTCGGGCACGATGTAGTCGGCCAGGGCCGAGGTCTCGTTGATGAACGGGTCCACCGAGACGAACAGCGGCAGCTTCTTCGGGTCCTTGATGGCGCTGACCAGCGTGTTTTCGAAGCCGCAGATGGCGTACACCGGGTTGCTCATGTGGTTGATCCAGGCCTTCACCGGGTAGGGGTAGCCCAGCATGCCGGCGGCCAGCATTTCGCTGCTCAGGCCCCCGGGCGCCGGGTACCACGGCGCCTTGGCGGGGTAGGGGTTCTGGCCGGCTTCCTTCTTGCGCTTGAACTCGCTGGTCTTCTCGTACGGGAAGCGCGTGCGCGACAGGGCCACGCCCGTGGCCTTGACCGCGCCCTCGAACTGCGCGAAGTTGTAGCGCGGGCCGGGGCCGAAGGGGCCGAACGGCCCGGCGTCCATCACCCAGCCGCCCTTGACGTTCAGGTTGCCTACAAGATTGTTCAGCATGGCGATGGCGTAGGCGGTGTAGAAGCCCGCGCCGCTCATGGTGCCGCCGTGCGAGTTGGCCACGGCCTGCTTGCCATGGCTGGTGAATTCGCGCGCCAGCTCTTCGATGTCCTGCACCGGGACGCCGCACAGGTCGGAATACTCCTGCAGCGTCTTGCGGCGTGCCTCCGCGCGCAGCTTGACGAAGGAGGTGCAGACGGCCATCGGCGCGGGCTCCTCGACGGCGCCCGCGGCCTTGAGCGGCGTGAATTCGCGCTCCACCACCAGCTCGGCCGCTTGGGCCACGGTGTGGGGCACCAGCTTGAAGCCGCCGTTGCCATCGGCCACCTGCACCACGTACACGTCGGCGGCGGGGGTCTTGTCGTCCACCGGCTCGGGCATGGGCAGGCCGATGTCGGCGCCGCGCAGGAACTGGCCGTAGCGCGGGTGCTTGGGCTCGTTGATGAGCAGGTGGGTGGCGTTGCTCCAGCTCGCCTCGCCGGCGGCGGCCATGGCGGCCGGGCCGGGCTGGGTGAGGAATTGGGCGTCGTAGCGCTCGTTGTCGATGATCCAGCGGATCAGGCCCATGGCCAGCGCCAGGTCGGTGGCGGGCTTGACGGGCAGCCAGCGGTTGTTGTCCCCCGCCGCGTGGCTGGACGACATGGGCAGCACGGGCGACACCACCACGTAGCGGTAGGGGTGGTCCTCGCGCGAGCGCGCCTCGGCCAGCTCGCGGCCCATGCGCTGGAAGGGGTTGCCCGACTGCGCGGGCGCGGTGCCTAGAAACAAGCCGAAGCGCGAGTTCTTCCAGTCCGGCTTGCCGTGGGGCTGGCCGGCCATGTCGCCCAGGGCCGCGCCCGTGCCCACGCGGTAGGTCTGGCCGCAGTAGGAGCCGTGGTTGGACACGTTCACCGTGCCGAAGGACTGGCGCGCAAAGCGGTTGATGAGCGGCGTGCGGCCCTCGTTGGAGGCGTCGGTCACCAGCAGCTGGTTGGCCTTGGGGCCGTATTCGGGGTTTTCGGGGTCGATCAGGGTCTGCACGTCGCGGATGGCGGCCAGGCCGTCTACATGGCCCTCGCCGAACAGGTCGCCGCCCTCGCAAATTTCCTTGACCAGCTGCTCCAGCGAGATGCTCTTCCACTGGCCCGAGCCGCGTGGGCCCACGCGCTTGAGCGGGGTGAGCACGCGGTGTGCGGCGCTCTGGTGTTCCAGCATGGCCGAGCCGCGCGCGCAGCTGGTGGCGCGGCCCTCCAGGCCGTTGTCGCCGCCCAGCATGGCGTAGACCTCGCGCACCGGCGTTTCCATGGGCGCGGGGTGCGTGGTGGCCAGCGGGTGGTAGGGGTTGCCTGCTATGCGGATGATCTGGTTGTGCGCCGTGTCCACGCGCACGCGCACGCCGCACTGCGTCCAGCAGCCCAGGCAGCTGCTGGGGCTGACGATCTGGCCGGGCTGGGTGGAAAGCTGGCCGGTCACGGGGTCGATGCGGAATTCGGGCGTGAGCGAGTTGCCGCGCGTGCCGTGCGCCGTGGCCTTGCCGGCGCTGCCGGTGATCAGGCCCTTGGCGCCCTTGGCCACCACCTCGCCGTAGCCGGCGGCAAACGCCGTCAGTCCCCCGGCCACCGCGCCGCCGCGCAGCAGCATGCGCCGGCGTGCGGCATCAGGGGTTTGCGGGGTGTCGTTCTTCTTGTCGGTCATGGTTCACCTTTCGTGGCAGGCGCTGCAGACTATGGTTTTGGTAGCTGTTAGCGCTTGCCTGGTAAGCGTTAATTAGTGTTTTGTCTTTTTTCTATGTTCGCCACCTCGTCATTCCGGCGAATGCCGGAATCCAGGTGGTTCACTCCATCCACCGTGCTGGATTCCGGCTTTCGCCGGAATGACGATGGGAAGAGCGGTGGGCCATTACGTGGCAGCAGCACCCTGGCGCGCCGGAAACAGCTCCAGCGCCCAGCTGGCCAGCGCCACCAGCGCCACGCACAGGCCGGCGACGCCGACGATGCCCAAGAGCCCGTCGCCGCCCAGCGGCATGCTGTAGAGGTAGAGCCCGGCGCCAAACTTGGGCACGCCCTGCACGCTCATGAACAGCGCCCAGCGGAAGGCCCAGGCGCTGCCCGCGAGCAGGGCGCCCAGCACCAGGCGGTAGTACGGGCAGGCTATGCGTTTTTTGCCGGCCAGCAGCACGGCAATCACCGCCACGCCGCCCAGCGCCGACAGCACCATGCCCCAGCGCCAGACCGGAAAGTCGTTCCACAGCCGCGCGGCTGCCATCAGCGAGGGGGCGCGCACGATCAGGCCCAGCGTGAACCAGCTCAGCGTGGCCAGGGCCAGCGCGCCGGCCAGGCCCAGCGCCACCTGGCGCAGCAGCTGCAGCGCGGCGTCCTGCGGGCGCAGCGCCGCGGGCAAAAAGCGCTCGACGACGAACATCGCGCCGATCGCCGCCAGCCAGCCGGTCAGCGCCAGGTTCACCGGCAGCCAGGCCGTGTTCCACAGCGGGCGGGAACGCACCACCATCACCTCGGAGCCGGTGTAGACGACGATGGACAGTGCCGACAGCACCAGTAGCGGCGCCAGCAGGCGCATCCAGCCCGGCCTGCCCAGCCACCAGCTGGCGCACAGCGCCAGCGCCAGGGTGACGAAGGTCGGCAGCAAAATGGCGCCGATCGACATCCACGACCAGGGTGTGAAGTGGGCATAGAAATGCCAGAAGCGCGCCGGCTGGTGCAGATCCGCCAGCAGCGACACCGGGGCGGCAATGGCGGCAATGGCCAGCGTGAAGATGGCCACGGGCGTGAGCCGCGCCAGGCGGCTGCCCGCGGGCGCAAAGGCGCAGGCCGCGGCCAGCAGCGCGGCGCCGGTGGCGACGCCGGCGAGGAAGAAATACTGCACCGCCCAGGGCAGCCAGGCGGCCTCGTAGGCCGGGGTCAGGAGTTCGATGATGTCCATGGTTTCCTCGTTAGTGCTCGGCCACCAGGCGCACGCTGGCCTGGCCGTCCACGCCGTTCACGAATTCATCGGGCAGGCCGATGTAGAACACGCGCGGCTGGGTCTTCATGCCGGGCTTCAGGACCTTGATGTCGTCCGGGTGCGCCTGCTTGTGCGCGTCCATGCGGCGGTTGATTTCGCTGTGGGCGTCGTTCAGGTCGCCGATCACGCGTGCGCCGCCTACGCAGCTCTCCACGCAGGCGGGCAGCAGGCCGACCTCCAGCCGGTGTTCGCAGAAGGTGCACTTGTCGGCCGTCTGCGTCTCGTGGTTGATGAAGCGCGCGTCGTAGGGGCAGGCCTGCACGCAGTAGCCGCAACCCACGCAGCGCTCGTTGTCCACGAGGACGATGCCGTCCTCGCGCTGGAACGTCGCCTGCACCGGGCACACCGGCACGCAGGGGGGCTCCTCGCAGTGGTTGCACAGGCGCGGCAGGCTGACCATGGCGGGGGCCTGGTTCGGGCGATCGACCTCGTATTGCAGCACCGTGGTGCGGAACTGGCCTATGGGCGGCTGGTTCTCCACCGAACAGCTCACCGTGCAGGCCTGGCAGCCGATGCACTTGCGCATATCGACCAGCATGCCCCAGCGCTTGCCCTTCATACCGGGGCGGCGCACCGGCTGGTCGCCCGGCAGGGCCGCGGCCGGCGTGGCGGTGGCGGCCAGGCCGAAGGCCGTCGCCATGCCGATCAAGTCCTGCAGAAAACCGCGCTTGCCCGCCTCGGGCAGGCGCACATCGCGGGAGGTTGTGGTGGGGGTTTTCATCAATATTCCTTGATATTGTTTTGTATTTATTATCAGGATTTCGATGATTATTTGCTTGATTAATATCAATCAATTGAGTTTAATTGGAAATCAATTATATTGATAATAAACTTTCTTATTTTAAATGTCAATCATTAAGGCTTTATTAAATCTGCGGCCGATGATGGGGAATATCGGTTCGGTCATTTTTGTCGGCCGTCGAAAGGCTCCGTAAGCCTAGCCGATGGGCGCAGAAAAATAGCCCCGCGCCGCAGCGCGCGGGGCGAGGCGAACAGCCGAAACAAAACGCCGCCTGCGCGGTGGCTCAGGCGGCGGCGTTACGTGGGGCGAATCAGCCTTGCATGATGGGCAGCTCGGCCATGGCATTCTTGAGGCGCTGCATGTCCCAGGGCAGGAACTCCGCAAACGCCAGGCCCACCATGTCGCAGGCGCCGCTCACGTCCTGCAGCAGCCGAATGACTTGCCCCAGCCGCATGCTGCCCTGCACGATGCCGTCGAACGCGCCTTCGGGCTGCTCCGGCCTATTGAACAGCAGCGGCGAGAAGTGGGCTGGATGGAGCACGTCCAGGTCGAAATGCACCGCCAGGTGGGTGATGCCCTCGGCCTGGATCCAGTCGAGGATAGGCTGGCTGCTTTCGGCGATGTCCGCCGCGGGGGTATGGCGGATGCCCAGCTCTTGAAGAATATTGCCCTCGGCGGACGTCCAATCGCTCATACCCGCGATCATCACGCGCGCCGGGTTCAGTTGGTGCCCGACCTCGGCCGTGAAATCCGCGTCACCACGCCCCAGCAGCATGCCCAGCACATGGGCGTGAGCGTGCGAGAACTCGGCGGCGCTCATGATGTCCGGGTGCGCGTCTATCCACAGCACGCCCAGTTTGCCGTCGTAGCGCCGATTCAAGTAGGCCATGGGGGCAAGGTCTACCAGGCAGTCGCCGCCCAGCGTGACGATGCGATCGGGCTGGTGCCGCTCGATGGCGGTGCGTGCGGCGCGGGCCTGCGCCAGCAGGGCCGTCCGGCCCTTGATGCCCTGTTCCACGAGCAGCGGCTGTCCGTCCGAGGCGGGAACCACCACCGTTTCTTCCGGCCCCTCATGCGCGGGTGCCAGCCAGCGCAACAGCTCGGCGCCAAAGCGGTAAGCGGGCTCGGCGCCGCCCTGCCATTGCGGCATGTTCAGTCGAAGGGTCTTGCCGGGCATGGATGTTTCCTCAGGGGCCTATCAGGAAGTCAGCCACCAGATAAACCAGGCCAGCACCCCGATCATCAGCCCGAACTTGAGAACCTTGTAGAGGGCCGGATTCCAGTCGCGGAAGGCGCGGCGGTATTTGCCGGCATAGAACGAGATCTTGAACAGCTTGCTGATCATGCCGCGCGGGTCGCCTTCGCTGTTGGGCGCGCTGGCCGCGGCCACCACGTTCTTGCCCAGCCAGCGGTTCAGCCATTGGGCAAAACCGTTGGTCATGGGGCGTTCCACGTCGCAGAACAGCACGATGCGGTTGCCTTCGGAGCGGTTTTCGGCCCAGTGCATATAGGTCTCGTCGAAGATCACGCCTTCGCCTTCGCGCCAGCTGTAGGGCTGGCCGTCGACCGAGATCATGCAGCGGTCGTCGTTGGGCGCCAGCACCGCCAGGTGGTAGCGCAGCGAGCCGGCATACGGGTCGCGGTGCAGATTGAGCTTGGCGCCCGGCGGCAGTTCGGCAAACATGGCCGCCTTGACGCTGGGAATGGACTTCACCAGCGCCGTGGTCTTGGGGCACAGATCCATGGCCGAAGGGTGGGCGTCGCCGTACCACTTCAGGTAGAAGCGCTTCCAGCCAGTCTTGAAGAAGGAGTTGAAGCCCGCGTCGTCGTTATTGGCGGCGGCCTTGATCTGCATGTTCTGCTGCAAATTGACGGCTTCCTCGCGGATCTCGCGCCAGTTGGCCTGCAGCGGCGCCAGCTCCGGGAAGGTGCTGGTGGGCAGATAGGGGGTGCGCGGCAACTTGCTGAACATCAGCATGAAGACGTTGAACGGCGCCGCGAACGTGGAGTGATCAAACAGTTGACGCAACACCTTGTGGCGCACCTTGCCGCGCAGGTGCATGTAAAGCCCGCAGCCAAAGAAAAGCAGCACCAGTGCCAGAACGATTATTTTTGCCATAACCCTTCATTTTACCGGGCGCACCCGATAGCCCTCATGGGTGCCAAGTCAAACAGAACCGTGATAGAGGAATCTCAAAATGACTTGATTGGCGCCAGGCGGGATCACCCATTAACCCCCCCTGTCAATAGGGAAGCATGAATCTCTGCGGTCGCCCCCGCATGTTGTCCATCAAGACCTGCCCCGTTGTCCGCCGTTGTCTCGAACCCGTTATCTCCGCGTTGCATGCGGCTGTGCGCCAGGCCTTGTGATCCGGCTCGCCCGTGTCATCGCTGGGCGAGCTGCGCACTTCTTAAAGAATAGCTACTTGCGCTTGCTGTACAAGGGTTCATTGCCAAAATGGCCCATCAATGGGGCAGCTTGACGCCCTTCCAGCCGGCGTGATCGAAGTATTTGCCATAGGCGTTGGTTGCCTGCGCCACCTGCACCACGCCCGCGGCGCGCTTGGCATCGCCGTGCTTGCCCTGCGCGGCCTCGGCGCCGGCCGTCAGGTCGGCCACGATGATGTGGAGCTGGGCGTCGGCATCGGCGGGCAGCTTGCAGTTGTCCACCATGTAGGCGATTTGCTGGTTCACGGCGTTGCCGAAGGCGTCGTAGTCGGCGGCCTTGGCCTTGCCGGCGTGGGCGGCGGGCAGGATCTGCGTGACCGATGCGCGCACGGCCGTCATGGCCTGGCGCAGCGGGGCGTCCGTGTCCCATTTCTTGCCGGCGTTCAGTTGCAGCTGCTGGGTTTCGCTGCCATGGTGGCTGTGGTCGCTGGCGGCCAGGGCGGCCAGGGGGGAGGACAGGGCGATTGCCAGTGCCAGTGCGGTCAAGGTTTTCATGCGAGAAATCACTCCGTTGAAGTTGAACCATGCAAGGTGGCCGGACGCGGTATGCGTGGCTGCCTTGCCGTGTTCAACGAAGTGAGCGGCAGAATGTTCCATTTGTTTTGCATCTTTTCTTGATTTGAAAGCTGTCTCAGACTCCTTCCCCCCTTTGGGGCTGAAGGCCGCGGCTCCAGTTCCGCAAGTGCGGAACTGGACGGCCTGAAGAGCGGCGGCGTCTCGCCGCCAGCACCGAGGCTGGGATGGGGGCTGGAGCGCCGGCATCTTGCCGGCATCGACGCGCTAGCGTCGCTGGCCCCCACCCCTACCCTCCCCCAGAGGGGG
>JAFEER010000122.1 GCA_018240985.1 Pseudomonadota bacterium | reverse complement strand
TCCTGATTCTTCCTTTCGTGTGCTTGGCGGCTCACGTTTGGAAGTCTCTGCGATGGACAACCCCTGAAAAGTCAAACTTCTACTGCCTCCCCGGCAGAGCCGGGGGTTTTCCCGTCCCTAATAAGGATCGGTGAATCGTATCTGCTCATCTTCTGACTCACTGCGTAGGGTGGGCTTTCAAGCCCATCAACGCCGGCTGCATTGATGGGTTTCGCTTGGCTCAAAAAAAGCAGCAGCGCTGCGCTTGTCCCTTGTGCCGGCGAGACGCCGGCGCTCCCAGGCGCGCGCGTCGATGGGGCGGGAGCGCCGGCATCTTGCCGGCTGGATTTGGCGGTGCGAAGCAGTTACGGCAAATCAATCATTGGCCTGCCCTGCCGCACCCGCCCACCGCCCACCCAGCACCTTGTACAGCGTCACGCGGTTGGCCTGCTCGGCCAGCTGCAGCGCGATTTCGCCCTGCTGCGCGGTGTACAACGAGCGCTGCGCGTCCAGCACCGTGAGGTAGTTGTCGGCGCCCAGGCGAAAGCGTGCATCCGACAGCTCCAGTGCGCGCCGCGTGGCGGCTATCAGCGAGGCTTGCGCGTCCAGGCGCTCGTCCAGCGTGGCGCGCTCGGCCAGGGCGTCGGCCACTTCGCGAAAGGCGGTTTGTATGGTCTTTTCGTACTGGGCCACGGCCTGGTCGCGTGTGACCTCGGCCACGCGCAGATTCGCCTGGTTGCGGCCGGCGTCGAAGATCGGCAGGCGCAGCTGCGGCGCGAACGCCCAGGTGCCGTTGCCGCCGTCGAACAGACCAGAGAGCGCATTGCTGGCCGTGCCCACCGAGGCGGTGAGCGTGATGGCCGGAAAGAAGGCTGCGCGCGCCGCGCCGATGCTGGCGTAGCTGCCGCGCAGTGCGTATTCGGCGGCGCGCAGGTCGGGGCGCTGCAGCAGCGTGGAAGAGGGCAGATCCGGCGGAACGGCGAGCAGCACGGCAGCGGGCGCGGCTGCGGCGTCGAGTGTGGGCGCCTTGTCCCCGGCGGCCATGACGCTGGCCGTGGGAGCGGCGGCCGTCACGCTGGCGGGCAGCAGCGCATCTGCCACGGGCGCGCCCACGACCAGCGCCAGGGCATTGCGGTCACGCGCCACCTGGGATGTGAAGCTGGCCGCATCCACGCGCGCCGTGTCGGCGCTGGACTGGGCCTGGGCCAGGGCCAGGGCGGAGGTGGCGCCCAGCTCGAAGCTGCGGCGCGTGAGGTTCAGGGCCTGGGTGCGCGTGCGCAGGGTCTCGCGCGCGAGCGTCAGGCGCCGCGCGTCGGCATCGAGCGTCAACCAGGCGTTCATGACCTCGGCCACCAGGCTCAGCTGCACGCTGCGGCGGTTCTCGGCGACGCGAAAAAACTCCTGCAGCGCGGCGTCGCTCAGGTTGCGCACACGGCCGAAAAAGTCGATCTCGTAGCTGGCAAAACCCAGCTGGGCGCTGTACTGGCTGGTGGTGTTGGGGCGGCCCGGTGTCGTCAGGTCATCGGCGGTACGGGCGCGGCTGGCGCCGCCGCTGGCGTTGACGGTGGGAAAGCGATCCGCCTGCGTCACGCCGTACTGCGCGCGCGCCTTCTCCACGGCCAGCAAGGCCTGGCGCAGGTCGCGGTTGTTGGCCAGTGCCATGCCGACGAGCTCGCGCAGGCGCGGCTCCTGCACGAAGTCCTGCCACTGCATGGGGCCGGCGTCGGCAAGTGGTACGGCGTCCGCGCTTGCGGCGCCCTGGGCCAGTGGCGGGGCCACCGTCTCGGGTACCGGCAGCTCGGGCGCCTGGTAGCGCGGCGCCAGGTTGCAGCCGGCGAGCAGGGCGCAGGCCAACGCCGCGGCCAGGGGTTTGAAGGGGTGGCGATGCGTCATGTGGCGCTGGTCGAATGGGGGGGCACGGGATTGGCCGCGTCCTCATGGCGCGACTGGCTCTGGAACCAGCTGCGGATCAGCAGGAAGAACACCGGCACCATGAAGATGCCCAGCACGGTGGAGGCCACGGTGCCGCCCAGCACGGCCGTGCCGATGGCGTTGCGCCCGCCGGCACCGGCGCCCGTGCCCAGGGCCAGCGGCGTGACGCCCAGGCCGAAGGCCAGCGAGGTCATGAGGATGGGGCGCAGCCGCATGCGCACGGCCTGCAGCGTGGCGTCGAAGAGCTGCTTGCCCTGCTCCTGCAGCTGCACCGCAAACTCGACGATCAGGATGGCGTTCTTGGACGCCAGGCCCACGGTGGTGATCAGGCCGACCTGGAAGTACACGTCGTTGGCGAGGCCCCGCGACCAGGTGGCCAGCAGCGCGCCCAGCACGCCCAGCGGCACGGCCAACATCACGGACACGGGCACCGTCCAGCTCTCGTACAGGGCGGCCAGGCACAAAAAGACGAACAGGATGGAGATGGCGTACAAGGCCGGCGCCTGCGCGCCCGACTGGCGCTCCTGCAGCGAGGCGCCAGTCCACTCGTAGGCGATGCCCGCGGGCAAGTCCTTCAGGATGTCCTCGACGATCTTCATGGCCACGCCCGAGCTCACGCCCGGCGCGGCGCTGCCCACCAGCTCATAGGCCGGCGCGCCGTTGTAGCGCAGGAGCTGGGGCGAGCCATAGGCCCAGTAGGCGCGCGAGAAGGCGCCGAACGGTACCATTTCGCCGTTCTTGTTGCGCACCGTCCATTTGCCCACGTCCTGCGGCAGCATGCGGTGCGGCGCATCGCCCTGGATGTAGACGCGCTTGACGCGGCCGTTGTTCAGGAAGTCGTTCACATAGGTGCCGCCCATGCTGCTGGAGAGCACGCCGTTGATGGCGTCGTAGCCCAGGCCCAGCGCGGCGGCCTTGCGGTCGTCGATGTCCAGGCGCAGCTCGGTGGCGTCGTCCAGATTCGTGGTGCGCAGGCTGGTCAGTTCGGGGCGCTTGCGCGCCTCGTCCAGGAACCTGTCCTTGGCGGCCAGCAGCGCCTGGTGGCCCAGGCCGTTGATGTCCTTGAGCATGAAGTTGAAGCCCGAGGTGGTGCCCAGGCTGCGCACCGCCGGCGGCGGCGAGATGAAGATGCGCGCGTCGCGGATCTTGGCCAGATCCTTGGTGGCCTGGTGGGCTATGGATGCGGCCGACTGGCTGGCCAGCGGGCGCTCGTCCCAGGGCTTCAAACGGATGAAGGCGCGCGCCGAGCTCTGGTCGCCGTTCAGGCCCGAGACCTGGTTGAAGCTGATGATCTCGGGAATCGTCTTGATGTACTGGTTCATCTGCTCCAGCACGTCCTGCAGGCGGACATCGGTGGCACCGGCCGGCAGGTTGATGCTGGCCAGGATGTAGCCCTGGTCTTCTTCGGGCAGAAAGGCCGTGGGCACGCGGGCGATGATCCACCACACGGCCAGGCAGATGGCGGCAAAGATCAGCAGCATGCGCTTGGTGCGGTGCAGCATCCAGGCCACGCGGCCCTGGTAGCGCGTGGCGCCGGCGTCGAACCGGCGGTTGAACCAGACGAAGAAGCGGTCGTTCAGGCCCAGCAGCCCGCTGCGGATGCGCGGCGTGTGCTCCATATGGGCGGGCGCCTTGAGGATGCTGGCGCACAGCGCCGGCGTGAGCGTGAGCGCCACGAACACCGACAGCGCCATGGCCGCCACGATGGTGATGGAGAACTGGCGGTAGATCACGCCCGTGGAGCCGCCAAAAAACGCCATGGGCACGAACACGGCCGCCAGCGTGACGCCAATGCCCACCAGGGCCGGGGTGATCTCGCGCATCGACTGGCGCGTGGCCTCCTTGGGCGGCAGGCCGGTGTCGTGCATCACGCGCTCGACGTTTTCCACCACCACGATGGCATCGTCCACCAGCAGGCCAATCGCCAGCACCAGGGCGAACATGGTCAGGGTGTTGATGGAATAGCCCGCCGCCGCCAGCACGCCAAAGGTGCCCAGCAGCACCACGGGCACGGCAATCGCCGGGATCAGGGTGGCGCGCAGGTTCTGCAAAAAGACGAACATCACCAGCACCACCAGCACCATGGCCTCGGCCAGCGTCACCACCACTTCCTTGATCGAGGCGCGCACGAAGGGTGTGGAGTCGGAGCTGACGAAATAGTCGATCTGGTTGGGGAAGTAGGGCTTGAGCTCGGCCAGCTTGGCGGCGATGGCGTCCGACACGGCCATGGCGTTGGCGCCATCGGCCAGGATGATGCCCATGCCGGCGCCGGGCCGGCCGTTGAGCTTGGCCTTGACCAGCAGGTTGTCGGCGCCCAGCTCCACGCGCGCCACGTCCTTGATCGTGACCACCGCGCCATCGGTGGCCGTCTTGAGCACGATGGCCTCGAACTCGGGCACCGTCTGCAGCTTGGTGCGCGCGGTGATGGTGGCATTGAGCTGCTGCTCGGCCACGGCCGGCAGGGCGCCCAGCTGGCCGGCCGATACCTGGGCGTTCTGCGCGTTCAGCGCATTGATCAGGTCGGACGGCATAAGCTGGTATTTCTCCATCTTGGCCGGATCCATCCAGATGCGCATGGCGTAGAAGGTGCCGAACACGCGCACGTCGCCCACACCGTCCAGGCGGCCGATGATGTCCACCAGGTTGGAGTTCAGGTAGTCCCCCACGTCCACCGCCGTGACGTTAGTGTCGCCCGAGAAGAAGGCGTAGGTGACCAGGAAGTCGGTGCCGCCCTTGTTGATGAACACGCCGCGGCTCTTCACGGCGTCGGGCAGGCGGTTCATGGCGGACTGCAGCTTGTTTTGCACCTGCACCTGGGCCACGTCGATGTTGGTGCCGGGCGAGAAGGTGAGGGTGGTGGCGGAGCGGCCCGACGCGTCCGAGGTCGAGCTCATGTAGATCATGTTGTCTATGCCCTTGAGCTGCTGCTCGATGATCTGCGTGACCGAGTTTTCCACCGTCTCGGCCGAGGCGCCCGTGTATTGCGAGGAGATCGTCACGCGCGGCGGCGCGATCTCGGGGTATTGCTCCAGCGGCAGCTTGAAGATCGCCAGGCCGCCGGCGAGCATGATGATGATGGACAGCACCCACGCGAAGATGGGGCGGTTGATGAAGAACTGGGCCATGTGCGCCTGCGCCTTGCGTTGCCCTAAATCCGGCAGTTGGATGCGCCCGTCAGTGCCGCAATCGGCGCGTCAGGCAAGGCGGGACGACGCAGCGGGCTCCTGCCCGCAAGGAGGAACAACGCCGCATGGCGCGTTGAGTGCGGTGCTGGCGGGTGCATAGCGCTGTCACCTAGCCGGTGACCTGCAACGAAGCAGAAAAATGTAATGCTCATAAGGTGTTATTGAAGATTACAAGCGGTCAACTGCCGGATTTAGGGTTACCTGGCGGCGCCGGCCTGCGGCGCGGCGATGCTCACGTTCTGGCCGTCCTCGGGCGCATTGGGCAGCTTGGTGCCGCCCGGCCCGGCCTTCGGCTCCAGCGCTTGGGGGCTGACCTTGTCGCCCGGCTTGACGCGCTGAAAGCCGTCCACCACCAGGCGCTCGCCGGCCTGCAGGCCGCTGTCCACCAGCCAGCGGTTGCCGATGGCGCGTGCCAACTCCACGGGGCGCTTCTCGACCCTGTCGCCATCGCCCACCACCAGCACGGTGGCGCGGCCCGTCAGGTCGCGGCTCACGGCTTGCTGCGGAATCAATAGCGCGTCGCTGGCCAGGCCCGTGGGCAGCAGGGCCTGCACGTACATGCCGGGCATGAGCACGCCGTCGGGGTTGGGCACCACGGCGCGCAGCGTCACGGTGCCCGTGGTGTCGTTGACGATCATGCCGGCGAACTGCAGCCGGCCCTCGCGTGGGTAGTCGCTGCCATCGTCCAGGCGGATGCGCACGCGCGCCTGATTGGCATCCAGCTTCTGGTAGCGCCCGGCCTCCCAGTCGCGCTTGAGCTGCAGCAGGTCGCTGCTCGACTGCGTGAAGTCCACGTACATCGGATCCATCTGCACGATGGTGGTGAGCGCATTGGCCTGATTGGCCGTTACCAGCGCGCCGGGCGTGACGCTGGACAGGCTGGTGCGTCCGGCGATCGGCGCCTCGATGCGGCTGTAGCGCAGGTTGATGCGCGCGGTCTCCAGGTTGGCACGGGCCACGCCCACGTCGGCGCGCGCCTGTGCTGCGGCCGCCTGGCTTTCGTCAAACACCTGGCGGCTGATGGCGTCTATCTTCACCAGTTCGGCATTGCGGCGTGCCGTGGCCTCCAGCGTGCGCGCGCTGGCCTCGGCCTTGGCCAGCACGGCCTGGGCGCTGTCCACGGCGGCGCGCAGCGCGCGGTCGTCCAGCTGATACAGCGCCTGGCCCTGGCGCACCATGGCCCCTTCGGTGAACAGGCGCTGCTGCAGGATGCCCGAGACCTGGGGGCGCACCTCGGCGCTGAGGTAGGCGCGGGTGCGGCCGGGCAGGGTGGTGTCGAGCTGCTGTTGCTGGGCCTGTAGCGTGATCACGCCGACCTGCACTGCCTGCTGCTGTGGCGCGGGCTTGGCGTTTTTGTCGCCGCAGGCCGCCAGGCCCAGAATGAACGCCAGAGCGACCGGCAGCAGACCTCTGTGCCCGCGAGGGTTGCGAGGGAGCTGCCGCATAGTAGTGAGGATGTCGGCTAAGCAGGCGCGGGTCGCGGTAATCATGGAAGGGCGGAGCGATTTCTGGCGGGTGGTGGCCCATTGTCTTGGGCACGGGGATGCAATTTGCAAGGCGATCGGAGGAGTGTCACCGAAGGTAAATTGTGCACTCTCGCATATTCGACGCCGATTTGTGGCGATGGGTGCAGTTCTTCATTTTTCTTTACGCTCCAGTGATGTACGCACGGCCTGGATCATGCGGCGGGCCAATTGTCAATTTTGGTTGCGTGCAATGGCCTTGCCCCTTGCCGCGCCATGCGGTGCACCTAACATGTGCGTTTGAGCGGCCGCTGGTGCTGCTTCGACCTTGCAACGGAGAACCTTGCCATGAACAACCCCGAATCCGCCAGCCTGCTGGCCGAGCAGCTGATGCAACACCTGCAGGGTGCGCCCATGCAGCAGATGGCCGAGCAACTGGGCGCCGATCACGCCCAGACGCAAAGCGCCGTGGAAATGGCCTTACCCATGCTGCTGGGCGCCCTGGGGCGCAATGCCCAGGACGAGCAGGGCGCGCAGTCCCTGTTCGGCGCGCTGCAGCGCGACCACCTGGGCGCCGCGCCGCAACAGGCGCTGGGGGGCTTTGGCGGCATGGATCTGGGCGGTCTGCTGGGGGCCGTGCTCGGCGGTGGTGCGTCCTCTGGCGGGGCTTTGGGTGCTGCTCTGGGTGGTGATGCGGGTGGGGCCATCCTGGGCCATATTTTTGGCGGCGGGCGCGAGCGGGCCGAAGCCGGCCTGGGCCAGGCCAGTGGGCTGGGAGCGAATGCGGGCGGACTGCTGCAAATGCTGGCACCCATCGTCATGTCGTTTCTGGCCCATCGCGTCAACACGGGTGGCATGGACGCCGGTGGCCTGGGCCAGATGCTGGGCCAGGACAGCGCCAACGCGCAGCGCCGTGGCGCGCCCGGTGGCGACCTGTTGTCCGGTCTGCTGGATCAGGATGGCGATGGCCAGCTGGGTTTGGGGGATTTGATCAAACTCGGTGGTAGTCTGTTGGGTGGGCGGCGCTGATACACGCTGAGAGTTCCCGGGTTGCATTGCCGGCCCGGTTCAGCGGACACTCAGGCCTGAATTTTCGTTTCACTCGACAGCCTGGGAGGCAGCTTTGACAACTGTTGCAGAAATCCTCAAATCCAAACCCGAAGCCAAGGTGTTTTCGGTTTCCCCGTCAGACTCGGTGCTTTCTGCGCTGAAGCTCATGGCCGACAAGCGCATTGGCGCGCTGCTGGTGATGGAGGGCGAGAGGATCGCTGGCATCTTCACCGAGCGTGACTACGCCCGCAAGGTGGTGCTGCTGGGCCGCGCCTCGATCGACACGCCGGTGCGCGAGGTCATGACCAGCGCGGTGCGCTTTGTCCACCCATCCAACAGCGCCGAGCAATGCATGGCAGTGATGACCGAAAACCGCCTGCGCCACCTGCCGGTGCTCGAAGGCGAGCGCGTGGTGGGCCTGGTGTCCATCGGCGACTTGGTCAAGAGCGTGATCTCGGCGCAGCAATTCATCATCTCTGAGATGGAGCGCTACATCACCGGCGTACGCTGAGTACCGCTGCCCTACACTCGCAGACATGAGTCTGCTGATCCTGGGCATTGAATCTTCCTGTGACGAAACCGGCGTGGCGTTGGTGCGTGCCGAAGGCAGCGCCGTGCCGACGCTGCTGGCGCATGCGCTGCACAGCCAGGTGGCGATGCACGAGGCCTATGGCGGCGTGGTTCCCGAGCTGGCCAGCCGCGACCACATCCGCCGCGTGCTGCCCCTGACCCAGGCGGTGCTGAATGAAGCGGGCGAATCTTTGGCTGCCGTCGATGTGGTGGCCTACACGCGCGGGCCCGGTCTGGCCGGTGCGCTGCTGGTGGGGGCGGGTGTGGCCTGCGCCCTGGGCGCGGCGCTGGACATTCCCGTGCTCGGCGTGCATCACCTTGAGGGCCACCTGCTGTCGCCTTTCTTGAGCAGTGATCCGCCCGAGTTTCCCTTCATCGCGTTGCTGGTCTCCGGCGGCCACACCCAGCTCATGCGCGTCGATGGCGTGGGCCGCTACGAGATCCTGGGCGAGACCATTGACGACGCCGCCGGCGAGGCCTTCGACAAGTCGGCCAAGCTGCTGGGCCTGGGCTACCCTGGCGGGCCTGCGCTGTCGCGCCTGGCCGAGCAGGGCGACGCCAAGGCCTTCAAGCTGCCGCGCCCGCTCTTGCACAGTGGTGATCTGGATTTCTCATTTGCCGGCCTCAAGACGGCGGTGCTGACCCAGGCCAAGAAGCTGGGAGACGAACTGCCCGCGCGCAAGGCCGACCTTGCCGCCAGCACGCAGGCCGCCATCGTCGAGGTGCTGGTCAGGAAGACTCTGGCGGCTTTGGATCAGACCGGCCTGCGGCGCGTGGTGGTGGCCGGCGGCGTGGGCGCCAACCGCCTGTTGCGGGAACAGCTGGGCGCCGCCTGCACCAAGCGCCAGGTGCGCGTGCACTATCCGGAGCTTGCGCTGTGCACCGACAACGGCGCCATGATCGCCATGGCTGCCGCGATGCGCCTGCAGTCCGGCCGGCAGCAGGCCAATCGCGGCTATGCCTTTGACGTCAAGCCGCGCTGGCCGCTGGACGCCATCGCGGCCTGAAAACTGCATGTGCCGAGGCTTGAACCTAGATTCGGCAGTTGACCGCTTGCAACCTTCTGGAAAGCCGCATGGATATTGACGTTCCCTGCTTCGCTGCCGTTCAGCTGTTGGGTGAGAGCGCTACGCGCTCGCCAGCACCGCGCTCGCCGCACCATGCGGCGTTGCTCCTCCTTGCGGGCAGTAGCCCGCAGCGTCGTCACCCTTGCAGGGCGCGGCACGGCCACAGGCC
>JAFEER010000121.1 GCA_018240985.1 Pseudomonadota bacterium | reverse complement strand
GCCAATCAACGCGGCGCCCAGGCGGTGCTGCTGGAGCTGGACACGCCGGGCGGCCTGTCGAGCTCCATGCGCGACATCATCAAGGCCATCCTCAATTCCGCGGTGCCGGTGATCGGCTATGTCGCACCGCAGGGCGCTCGCGCCGCCAGCGCCGGCACCTACATTCTTTATGCCTGCCATGTGGCGGCGATGGCGCCGGCCACCAACATCGGCGCCGCCACGCCCGTGGCTCTCACCGGCGGCATGCTGCCAGCGCCCACCAAGGACAAGAAGGCCAGTGATGAGAGCCCCGCCAGCACCGAAATGCGCAAGGCCACCAACGACGCCGTGGCCTACATCCGCGCGCTGGCCGAGCGCCGCGGGCGCAACGCGGACTGGGCGGAGAAGGCGGTGCGGGCGGCGGCCAGCATCTCCGCCGAGCAGGCGCTGAAGGATCACGTCATCGACCTGATGGCGCCGGGCGTTCCGGCCCTGCTGGCCAGCGTGGATGGGCGCCGCGTGGAAACCACGGCCGGTATGCGCCTGCTGCACACCCGCGATGCGGCGGTCGAAGACATCGTTCCGGACGCACGCAGCCGGTTCCTGGGCGTGATCGCCGAGCCGCAGGTGGCACTGATCCTGCTGCTGCTGGGACTGGGCGGCCTGGTGATGGAGGGCTCGCACCCGGGGGTCATCCTGCCCGGCGTGGTTGGCGCGATCAGCCTGCTGCTGGCGCTGTATGCGTTGCAACTGCTGCCGGTCAACTTCGTCGGCCTGGGGCTGATCCTGCTGGGCGTGGTGCTGATCATTTCCGAGGTCTTCGTGCCGGCCTACGGCGTGCTGGGCACGGGCGGCGTGATTTCCCTGGTCGTAGGCGCGGTGGTGCTGACGCGCACCGGCTCCGCGAGCTACGGCGTGGCGCTGCCGGCGGTGGTCGGCATAGGCCTCGCGGGCGCCGGCGTGATTGCCGGCATCGTCTGGCTGGCCGCGCGCTCGCGCCGGCACCCCGTGGTCAGCGGCGGCGAACAAATGCTGGGTGCCGTGGGTCGGGCGGTCGCCGATTTCCAGGGGCGCGGGCTGGTGCATGTGCACGGCGAGCGCTGGCAGGCCGAGTGCGCGGCGCCGCTCATCCAGGGCCAGGCGGTGATCGTGACGGGCCGGCGCGGGCTGGTGCTCACGGTGCAGGCCGCCGGGCCGGACAAGGAGTCCACATCATGATGCTGTCGCTTTATCCCATTGCCGCCGTGCTGGTGGTGGTCGTGCTGGCCATCCTGCTGGCCTCGTTCAAGGTGCTGCGCGAATACCAGCGCGGCGTGGTCTTTCTGTTTGGCCGCTTCCAGGCCGTCAAGGGGCCGGGCATCATCGTGCTGATTCCGGTGGCGCAGCAGATGGTGCGCATCGATCTGCGCACCATTGTCATGGACGTGCCGCCGCAGGACGTGATTTCGCGCGACAACGTGCCGGTGAAGGTCAACGCCGTGATCCTGTTTCGCGTCATCGACCCGGAAAAGGCGGTGATCCAGGTTCAGGACGCGCGCGAGGCCACCAGCCAGCTCGCGCAGACCACGCTGCGCTCGGTGCTGGGCCAGCACGAGCTCGACGAAATGCTGAGCGAGCGCGACCGGCTGAATCGCGACATCCAGGCGATCCTGGACCAGCACACCGACGCCTGGGGCATCAAGGTGTCCAACGTCGAGATCAAGCAGGTCGATCTGGACGAGGGCATGATCCGCGCCATCGCCCGCCAGGCCGAGGCCGAGCGCCAGCGCCGCGCCAAGATCATCAACGCCGAGGGCGAGCAGCAGGCGGCGCAGAAGCTGATGGAAGCGGCGCAGACGATGATGCAGCAGCCGCAGTCGATCCAGCTGCGCTACCTGCAGACGTTGGTCGAGATCGCCGGCGACAAGAGCAGCACCATCGCCTTTCCGCTGCCGCTCGATCTGATCGAGCCGCTGCTGGGCAGGGCCCGCGGCGAGCCTGCCGGCCGCGCCCCGCCGGCGCCTTAGGTTCAGAACTCCCCATCTTTCACATAGGGGTGGCTCCAAAGGATGGTCTGCAGCAGCACGGCCTTGACCCAGGCCGCGTGCATGCGCTCCACCTCATCCAACGCCGCGCCCTTCTTGGCTCGTGCTGCTGTGCCGCGGCGCCCGGCCACGCGCCATGGTCAATGTTTGCCGTTACCCGCCCCGCGCCGATCCAGCCAGGCAATGATCTCGCCCATGATGCCGCGCCGGAAGGCCAGCACGCAGACCACGAAGATCAGGCCGGTGACGATGGTCACCGATTCGCCCAGGGTGTTGAACCAGTCGATGGTGGTCAGCTTGGCCAGGAAGCTGCCCAGGTCGCCGATCTTGTTCTCCAGCGCCACCACCACGGCAGCGCCCACCAGCGGGCCGCTGAGCGTACCCATGCCGCCCACCAGGGTCATCAACACCACATGGCCCGAGGCGCTCCAGTGCACGTCCGACAGCGTGGCAAAGCCCAGCACCAGGGTCTTGAGCGAACCGGCCAGCCCGGCGATGGCGGCCGAGATCACGAAGGCCAGCAGCTTGAAGCGATTCGTGTCATAGCCCAGCGAGGTGGCGCGCGGCTCGTTTTCCTTGATGCCCTTGAGCACCTGGCCGAACGGCGAATCGATGGTGCGCACGATCAGCAGGAAAGCCAGCACCACGATGACCAGGCAGACGTAGTACATGGTCATGTCGCTGGACAGATCCAGCAGGCCGAACAGCTTGCCGCGCGGCACGCCCTGCAGGCCATCCTCGCCGCCGGTGAAGGGCATCTGCAGCGCCGCAAAGAACAGCATCTGCGCCAGCGCCAGCGTGATCATGGTGGCGTAGATGCCCTGGCGGCGGATGGTGAACCAGCCCATCACCAGGCCGAGCAGTGCGCCGGCCAGCAGGCCGGCGAGCAGGCCCAGCTCGGGCGTGGCGCCCCAGACCTTGACGGCGTGGCCCGTCACGTAGGCCGCGCCGCCCAGGAAGGCCGCGTGGCCGAAGGACAGCAGGCCGGTGTAGCCCAGCAGCAGGTTGAAGGCGACGGCAAACAGCGCGAAGCACAGCAGCTTCATCACGAACACCGGGTAGGCGCCCGCGAAGGGTGCAATGATCAGGCCGAGCAGCAGCAGGCCGTAACCGATGGGGGCAAGTTTCTTGACATTCATGTGGTTCACCCCTGCGGCTTATTTCTCTTTGCCGAACAGGCCGGCGGGGCGGATGAGCAAAACGATGGCCATGATGACGAACACCACGGTGGAAGACGCCTCGGGGTAGAACACCTTGGTGAAGCCCTCGATCACGCCCAGGCCCAAGCCCGTGAGGATGGAGCCCATGATGGAGCCCATGCCGCCGATCACCACCACGGCGAACACCACGATGATCAGGTTCTGGCCCATGAGCGGCGTGACCTGGTAGACGGGCGCGGCCAGCACGCCGGCAAAGGCGGCCAGCGCGGCGCCGAAGGCGTAGGTCAGCGTGATCATCACCGGCACGTTGACGCCGAAGGCCTCGACCAGGCGCGGGTTCTCGGTGCCGGCGCGCAGGTAGGCGCCCAGCTTGGTCTTCTCGATCACGTACCAGGTAGCGATGCACACCACGATGGAGGCCACCACCACCCAGGCGCGGTAGTTGGGCAGGATCATGAAGCCCAGGTTGGTCGCGCCCTCGAGCAGCTCGGGCGTGTCGTAACCCAGGCCCGAGACACCGTAGATGGAGCGGAACACGCCCTCGATCACCATGGTCAGGCCCAGCGTGAGCAGCAGGCCGTACAGGTGGTCTAGCTTGTAGATCCAGCGCAGGAACAGGCGCTCAATGACCACGCCCAGGATCCCCACGATGAAGGGCGAGGCGATCAGCATCACCCAGTAGTTGACACCAAGGTAGCTCATGGCCATCCAGGTGATCAACGCCCCCAGCATGAACAGCGCGCCATGCGCAAAATTGATCACATTGAGCAGGCCGAAGATCACGGCCAGGCCCAGGCTGAGGATCGCGTAGAACGAACCATTGACCAGCCCCAGCAGGAGCTGGCTCAGCATGGCCGGCATTGATACACCAAAGATTTCCATTTGAACTAAACGCTACAGGTAGTGAGGGTGGGGCGGATCAGCGCGCGGTTACTTCCACAGCGCGCACTTGCTCTCGGCCTTGGTAGTCCACACCTGGTCTGCCGGCAGCTTGGCCACGACCTTGTAGTAGTCCCAGGGTTGCTGCGATTCTTTTTGCGACTTCACCTGCATCAGGTACATGTCGTGGGCGAAGCGGCCATCGGGGCGGATAACCCCCTTGCCATAAAAATCGTCGATGGGAGTGGACTTGAGCTTGGCCATGACCTTGTCGGCGTCCGTGGTGCCGGCGGCCTGCACGGCCTTCAGATAGTTCATGGTGGCGGAATAGTCTGCGGCGTGGATGTCGGTGGGCATGCGCTTGGTCTTTTCGAAGAACCTCTTGCCGAAGGCGCGCGTCTGGTCGTTCAGGTTCCAGTCCCAGCTGGTGGTCAGCAGCAGGCCCTCGGTGTTCTTCAAGCCCAGGCTGTGCACGTCGGTGATGAACACCAGCAGACCGGCCATCTTCATGGTCTTGGTGATGCCGAATTCCTTGGCGGCCTTCACGCTGTTGATGAAGTCGCCACCCGCGTTGGCCAGGCCCAACACCTGCGCCTTGGAGTTCTGCGCCTGCAGCAGGAAGGACGAGAAGTCGGATGCGTTGAGCGGGTGCTTGACCTGCCCCACCACGGTACCGCCGTTTTCCTTGACCACCCTGGCGGTATCAGCCTCCAGCGCGGCACCGAAGGCATAGTCCGCCGTCAGGAAGAACCAGCTCTTGCCGCCCTGCTTGACCACGGCGCTGCCCGTTCCTTTGGCCAGTGCCACGGTGTCATAGGCGTAGTGCACGGTATAGGGGCTGCACTGCTCGTTGGTCAGCGCTGAGGAGCCCGCGCCGTTGTTGAAGTAGACGCGCTTCTTCTCTTCAGCCACCTTGGCCATGGCCAGCGCCGTACCCGATTGGGTTCCGCCGAACAGCATGGTCAGGCCCTGGGTGTCGATCCACTCGCGCGCCTTGCTGGCGGCGATGTCGGCCTTGTTCTGGTGATCGGCAGAGAGCAGCTCGATGGGCTTGCCCAGCACCTTGCCGCCGAAGTCGTCGATGGCCATCTGGATAGCTATGACGCCATTCTTGCCTTCCACGTCAGCATACAGACTGGACATGTCGGTGACGAGCCCGATCTTGATCTTGTCCTGCGCCTGGGCCTGCGTGGCGGCCAGGCCCATGCCGGCGGCTGCGAGCACGGCGGCCAGGGTCTTGAGTTTGCGGTTCATATCTTTCTCCTTCTCTCTTGGTGGTCAGAAATCGGACGGTGCTGCCAGGCTCAGGCTCAAACGCCCAGCAGCTGGTTGAGCACGGGCATCTTGGCCTCCAGTTCGGCAGCCTCGAACTGCTCCACGATGCGGCCATGCTCCATGACATAGAAACGGTCGGCCAGCGGGGCGGCAAAGCGGAAGTTCTGCTCCACCATCACCACCGTGTAGCCCTTGGCACGCAGCGTGGTGATCATGCGCGCCAGCGCCTGCACGATGACCGGCGCCAGGCCCTCGGAAATCTCGTCGAGCAGCAGCAGCTTGGCGCCGGTGCGCAGGATGCGGGCCACGGCCAGCATCTGCTGCTCACCGCCGGACAGGCGCGTGCCCTGGCTGTTCTTGCGCTCGGCCAGATTCGGGAACATGGCGTAGATCTCATCGACCGACATGCCTGCCTGGCCGGTCTTCAGCTCGGGCGGCAGCAACAGGTTTTCCTCGCACGACAGGCTGGAGAAGATGCCGCGCTCCTCCGGGCAGTAGCCCAGGCCCAGGTGGGCAATGCGGTGCGTCGCCATGTCTATGGTCTCGGTGCCATAGACCTTGATGGAGCCCTTGCGCGCACCGGTCAGGCCCATGATGGCGCGCAGCGTGGAGGTGCGCCCGGCGCCGTTGCGCCCCAGCAGCGTCACCACCTCGCCGGGCTGCACCAGCATGTCCACGCCGTGCAGCACATGCGACTCGCCATACCAGGCCTGCAGGCCCTTGATTTCCAGAGCGGGAGTGCCGGCCATGTCAGTGCGCCCCCTGCAGTTGGCCGTCGGTCGTACCCATGTAGGCTTCCATCACTTGCGGGTTGCTGGAGACTTCTTCGTAATTGCCTTCGGCCAGCACGGCGCCGCGCTGCAGCACCGTGATGCGGTCGGCTATGGTGGAGATGACCTTCATGTTGTGTTCCACCATCAGGATGGTGCGGCCGGCGGACACCTTTTTGATGAGTTGCGTGACGCGGTCTACGTCCTCGTGGCCCATGCCCTGGGTGGGCTCGTCAAGCAGCATGAGTTCGGGCTCCATGCCCAGTGTTGTGGCAATCTCGAGAGCGCGCTTCTGGCCATAGGGCAGGTTCACGGTGACCTCGTCGGACATCTCCTCCAGCCCCACCTCGGCCAGCAGTGCGCGGGCACGGTCGTTGAGCTGGTTCAGCGATTTCTGGCTGCGCCAGAAATGAAACGAGGTGCCCAGCTTGCGCTGCAGGCCCAGGCGCACGTTCTCCAGCAAGGTCAGGTGCGGGAACACCGCCGAGATCTGGAACGAGCGGATCACGCCGCGGCGCGCAATCTGCGCCGGCTGCTCATTCGTGATGTCATTGCCGTTGAAGTGGATGGTGCCTGAGGTGGGCACCAGGAACTTCGTCAACAGGTTGAAGCAGGTGGTCTTGCCCGCGCCGTTGGGGCCGATCAGGGCATGGATGTCACCGCGCTTCACGCTCAGGTTCACATCGCTCACGGCGGTGAAGCCCTTGAATTCCTTGGTGAGGTGGGAAGTTTTCAGTATGACGTCGCTCATTGCCTCCAAGCCAACACCCCAGGGTATGCGGTGCGGCCTTACTCCTTGCATATATTGCGCCGCATCATACGAGGCGAAATCTCACGCGATGAACGGGAGAAATGCCTACGTACAAACGCCTAACCCGGGTCAACTCGCGATTGGGATCCAATTTTCGTGATAGCTCAGACGGCCAGCACCACGGCCGATTCTTCTAGCGACAGCAGCACGCGTGCGCGTGCCCGCAGGCCGGAGGCGGGAGCCGCAAAGCCTACCATCTGCACCCCGGCATCGAGCTCGGCCGCCACCTCGTCGCCCAGTGCACCGCGCGACACACGCCTGACGCGGCCCGGCCAGTGGTTGCTGTCGTTCAGTGCCTGCACCTTGGCCGGCGCCAGCACGCGCACGGCCGTGGCCTTGCACAGCGCCTGCACCGGCATGCCCGGGTGCAGCCCCAGCAGCTCGGCACTCTCGCGTGTGATGAGTGCCGTTAGCGCCAGCCCGGCCGCCGCATCGCCCGCGCCGCGCAGGTGCACGCGCACGATCTGCCCACGCGCCTGCATGCCCTGCACCACGCAGGGCCACTGGTTGCGCATGCTGGTGCGCACCAACAGCCTGGCCGCCGCCTGATCCACGCCACCCTGATCGAATTGCGCCAGGGTCGACGCCCGCGCCTGGCGCACGGCATCGGCCGCGGCCAGCAGTTGCTCGCCCGCCGCGGTCAACCTGGCGCCGCCGCCACCCACGCCGCCCACCACGCGCTCGACCAGCTTGGCGCCGGCCAGGTTGGTCAGGGTATCGAGTGCCTGCCAGGCGGCCTTGTAGCTCACGCCCACGGCGCGCGCGGCCTGCGAGATGGAGCCGCCCTGACCGATCTGGCGCAGGATGTCGATGCGCTTGTCGGCCATGCCATGGCCCAGGGCGTTCACCAAGGAGTCGGATTGCTGCATGGGCCGCATCATGCCGCCGTCGCAGCGGGCGCTGGCTATACTTCTCGCTATTCATTTTT
>JAFEER010000120.1 GCA_018240985.1 Pseudomonadota bacterium | reverse complement strand
GGGTGCGCCAGCCACACCAGCGGCACCAGCGCCAGGAACAGCAGCGCAGACGCCCAGTTCACATCGTTGGCCGCCAGCGTGAAGGCCTGCTGCGTCACCAGGCGCTCCACCTGGGCCAGCGCCTGCTCGGGCGACAGGCCGAGCGCCTGCAGCTTCTGCAGGGTGTCGTTGAGCGGCCCGTAGCCGCTGTGCAGCTGCTCGATCAGGTTGGCGTGCGCCAGCGTGGCGCGGCGCTCCCACAGCGTGGTGGTGACCGAGGTGCCCAGGGCGCCGGCCGTGATGCGCATGAAATTGCTCAGGCCCGAGGCCGCCGGCACGCGCGCCGGGGGGATTTCCGACAGCGTGAGCGTGACCAGCGGCACGAAGAAGAAGGCCACGGCCGCGCCCTGCACGATGGTCGGGATCATGATGGTGGTGAAGTCCGCCGTGGTGGCAAAGCGTGAGCGCATCCATAGCACCAGCGCGAAGATGAAGAAGGCCACCGTGGCGTAGCGCCGCGGATCGACCTTGGCGATGCTCTTGCCCACGATGGGCGAGAGGATCATGGCCAGGAAGCCCACCGGCGCCATCAGCTCGCCGGCCAATGTGGCGGTGTAGCCCATGTACTGCTGCAGCCACAGCGGCAGCAGCACCACGTTGCCGAAGAAGATGGCATAGCCCACGGCGGTGGCCACGGCGCCGGCCCAGAAGTTGCGGATCTTGAACAGCGACAGATCGACGATGGGGTGATCCTCCCCCAGTTCCCAGACCACGAAGGCGATCAGCCCGACGATGGCCGCCACGGCAAAGCCGATCACCATGGGCGAGGCGAACCAGTCATGCTCCTTGCCGATGTCCAGCATGATCTGCAGGCTGCCCACGCCGATGACCATGAGCGCCAGGCCCACGGCGTCGATCGGCAGCTCGCGCCGCGCCGTCTCGCGTTCGGCGTAGATCGCCAGGGTGCCGAACACGGCGATGATGCCAACGGGAATGTTGATGTAGAAGATCCACGGCCAGCTGATGTTGTCCGTGATCCAGCCGCCCAGCAGCGGCCCCAGCACCGGCGCGATCAGCGTGGTCATGGACCACATGGCCATCGCCAGGCCAGCCAGCGCCTTGGGGTAGCTCGACAGCAGCAGCGCCTGCGACAGCGGAATCATCGGCCCGGCGACAAAGCCCTGCAGCACGCGCGCCGCGATCAAGAGCGGCATGCTCGGCGCCATGCCGCACAGGAACGAGGCGGCGACGAACAGCAGCACGCTGATCACGAACAGGCGCACCTGCCCGAAGCGCTGCGCGAGCCAGCCGGTGAGCGGCACCGAGATCGCGTTGGCCACGGCAAAGCTGGTGATCACCCAGGTGCCCTGGTTGGGGCTGACCCCCAGGTCGCCGGCAATGGCCGGCAGCGACACGTTGGCGATCGACGTGTCCAGCACGTTCATGAAGGTGGCGGCCGACAGGGCCAGGGTGCCCCAGGCGCGTGCGCTGCCGGTCAGCGGCGCGGGCTGCTGTGCGCCTTGTGGGGGCGGGGGGCTGGCGGGAGCGGTCATGGGCGCGGGCTCACTTGCCTATATTCGCGGCGATGATGCGCGCCACCTCGGCCTCCGCGCCCTGATCCAGCGACTCGTACACAGCCGTCTGGGCCACCGGCTGCGCGCGCGCGGCGCTGGAGAGCTCGGCGCCGCTGCGATCCTTGGTGTCCACCGTCACCTCCATGGACAGGCCCACGCGCAGCGGGTGCTGCTCCAGCTGCGCGGCATCCAGCGCGATGCGAACCGGCACGCGCTGCACCACCTTGATCCAGTTGCCGCTGGCGTTCTGCGGCGGCAAGAGCGCAAAGGCCGCGCCCGTGCCCACGCCCAGGCCGATCACGCGGCCCTGGTATTCGACCTTGCCGCCGTACAGGTCGGCGGTCAGCCTGGCCGGCTGGCCCAGGCGCAGGTGGCGCAGCTGGTTTTCCTTGAAGTTGGCGTCCACCCAGACCTCGTGCAGCGGCACCACCGCCATCAGCGGCGCACCGGCGGCCACGCGCTGGCCCAGCTGCACGCTGCGCCGCGCCACATAGCCATCCACCGGGGCCGGCAGGGTGGTGCGGCGGCTGGCCAGATAGGCCTCGCGCAGGCGCGCGGCGGCGGCCAGCACGCTGGGGTGCTGGGCCACGGCCACGCCCTGGGTCAGCGCCTGGTTGCTGGCCAGCTGTTCGCGCGCGGCGGCCACGCCGGCCTGGGCCGCGGCCAGCTGCGTGCGCGCTGTGGTGAGCTGGCTTTGCGTGTGCTGCAGCTCCTCCTTGGACACGGCGCCGTCGCCGGTCAGCAGCTGGCGCCGGCGCAGGTCGTCCTGGGCGCGCGTGATGTCGGCCTGGGCGCGATCCACGTCGGCCTCGCGCAGGCGCACCTGGGCCGCCAGCGTGGCGTTGTTGGCGTAGAGCTGGCGCACCTGGCGCACGGTCTGGGCCAGGTTTGCCTCGGCCTGCTGCAGGGCCACGCGCGTGTCGGCCGGATCCAGGCGCACCAGTGCGGCGCCGGCATGCACGCGATCGTTGTCGTCGGCCAGGATGGACATCACCGTGCCGCCGGTCTGGGGCGTGATCTGGATCACGTTGCCCTGCACGTAGGCGTTGTCGGTGTATTCCTCGTGGCTGGCCACCAGCCAGTCGTACAGGCCGAAGGCAATGGCTCCGATGACCACGATGCCCGCCAGAGTGAGCAGGGCCTTGCGGCGCTTGGCCTTGGCGGAGCTGGCGTGGGCGGCGGCATGCTCGGCGGGGGTGGGGTGCTGGTGGGTCATGGTGTGTTCTTGTGATTTGTGGGGTTCGGGGCGCTGGCCACGGGCCGGGCCGGGGCATAGCCGCCGCCCAGGGCGCGCATCAGCGCCACCTGGTTATCCAGGCGCCGCGCGGCCAGATCCACGGCCTGGCGGCGCTGGGCCAGCACCTGGGTCTCGGCCGACAGCACCTGCAGGTAGTTGCCCAGGCCGGCCTCGTAGCGGCGTTGGGCGATGCTGTAGGCGTCCTCGGCGGCGGCGCCGGCCTGGCGCTGCTCGGCGATCTGGCGCGCAATGGCGCCGCTGCTGGCGAGCTGGTCGGCGGCGTCATGCACGGCGTCGAGCAGCGCGGTGTTGTAGCTCTCCACGGCTGCATCCAGGTCGGCGGCCCGCCCGCGCAGGTTGGCGCGCAGACGGCCCGAGTCGAAGATCGGCAGGCGCAGCGCCGGGCCCACGCCCCATTCGCGGCTGCTGCCTTCCATGAAGCGATCGAGCTGGATGCTGGACAGGCCCACGAAGGCCGTCAGGCTCACGTTGGGGTAGAACTGCGCGCGCGCCACGGCCATGTCCTGGGTGGCGGCTGCTACGCGCCAGCGCGCCGCCGCCACGTCGGGCCGGCGGCCCAGCAGGTCGGCCGGCAGCGCTGTTGGTATTACTATGTTGTTGATAGCTTCCAGCGCTTGTGTATCAAGCGTTAAAGCCACATTTGGCTCTGCAATCAGGGCGCCCAGGGCGTTGCGCGTGAGGGCCTGCTGCTCGCGCAGCGCCTCGATCTGCTGGCGCGTTTCGGGCAGCGCGCCCTCGCTCTGGCGCAGCTCCAGGCGCGTGTCCAGGCCGGCATGCACGCGGCCCTGCACCAGGCGCAGCAGCTCGCTGCGCTGCGCCAGCTGGCGCTCGGCCACGGCCAGCTGGGCCTGCAGGCGCGCCAGCTGAAGGTAGGTTTGCGCCACGCGGCTGGCCAGCAGCAGGCGCGCGGCCTGGGCGTCGGCCTGGGCGGCCTCGGCCTGGCCCAGCGAGGCCTGCAGTGCGGCCTGGTTCTTGCCAAAGAAGTCGAGTTCCCAGTTGCCCGTCAGGCGCGCCGTCTCCGAGCCTATGGTGGCGCCGGCCACGCCGGGCGGGTACAGGCCGTTGCTGCTGTAGCGCTGGCGCGAGGCGTCCAGGCTGGCGTCCAGGCGCGGGCCCTGGGCCGAGCGGGCAGTGTCGGCAAAGGCCTGGGCGCGGGCGAGGCGCGCCTGGGCCTGCTTCAGGCCCGGGTTGTCGGCCAGCGCCTGGGCTATGAGCGCGTCCAGCTGCGGGTCGCCAAAGCCGCGCCACCAGTCATCGGGTGCCTCGAAATGCGCGCCGGCGGGCAGGCCCAGCGTGCCCGGCTCGCGCAGCTGCGCCTGCGGGGCGATGCCGGACATGTCGGCGCAGCCGGCGAGCGCGGCCAGCGTTAGCAGCACCGCGCACAGCGGGCCGGTGCGCCGGTGGGGAGGGGCTTGGGTCATGGTGGGTCGGTGTCGGGTGTGGGGTCGGCCAGGGCCTGCGCATTGGCGTGCAGGCGCGCCAGGTAGTCGCGCAGCTGGGCTTCTTCCTGGGCGCTGAAGCCCTGCAGCAGCTGCTGCTGTACGCCGCCCAGGATGATGGGCAGCTGGGCCGCCGCGGCGTGGCCTTCGGGTGTGAGGGCGATGTGCACCACGCGCCGATCCGCCTGCGAGCGCTCGCGCCGGCACAGGCCCTTGGATTCCAGCCGGTCGAGCAGCCGCGTCAGGCCGCCCGCATCCGCATGGCAGTCGCGCGCCAGCGCGGCGGTGGTGCCGGGCGTGCCCAGCAGCAGGCGCAGCAGGGGCTTCCACTGCGCGTTGGTCAGCCCCAGCGGCTCCATGCGGCGATCGACCTCGCTGCCCAGCAGCGCGGTGATGCGCCGCAGCTGAAGGCCGATGCTGCGCTCTGGCTCGAAGGGCGAGGGCGACAGCGGATCGTTCGGCGGGCTGGGGTGTGGACTCATGGCCGCCGATAATCATTGACTAGACAATAGTTGTCAAGTCAATTTATCTCGGCTACAGGCCACACATTGCGGCTAGGCGCCATTGGTTGTTGCCGGTGCGCCGAGCAGTTCCGAAACCTTGGCGGCTGCGGCCTTCAGGGCGGACACCGTCGCAGGGTTGGCCTGTGCAGGCAGAAAGTGGATCGAGCCGACCACGGCCATCGAGCCAAAGAGATCGCCGCTCCTGAGAAATATCGGAGCCGCCAACGCATTGACGCCCATGAAAACTTCTTCGGGTGCCTCGGCCCACCCGCGCTTTCTGACCATTTCGATCTCGGCGCGCAATCGGTCGTGGTCGACGATGGTGTGCGGAGTACAGGCCACCAGCGGCGCAGCCAACACCCGCATGAACTGCATTGGGTTGCCGAAGGCCAGGACGATCTTGCCTTGCGCCACGGTGTGCAACTTGTATTCGGTGCCAGGGTTCAGCAAGATTTGGAGCGGACTGCGGCCGCGAACCAGGTCGAGCACGACGACGCGGTCGTCGGTAAACGTGGTGATGACAATGGTCTGTCCGATCTTGTCGCGGAGTTCCTCCATCACCGGGCGCGCCAGACCGACCGCGTCGAACTGCCGTACCAGCCGCTGGCCGAGCAGGAACAGTCGCCAGCCGATCTTGTAGCGGCTGGAGCGTGGGTTCTGGGTGACATATCCCTCCTGGCGCAACGATGCGAGGTGCCTATGCACACGGGCCTTGGGCATTCCCAGTGCCTCGGCCAGTTGCGTGACGCCTAGCTCGGCGTTCGCCTCCGCCATGATTTCGAGGATGCGCAGCGAGACCACAGAGGTCGAGGAGCTGGCCGTGCTGTCCGCAGCCAGGTCGTCAGAGGGAGCACCCGAAGGTGGTGGTTGCGAAGGGGGTGAAGCTTTCATGCTTTGGAATCCTCGAGGGGCGGGGCGATCCCAGACTCTAGTTGAGTTGAAGGAAGCGTTCGCCAAAGACGTGGTAGCGCTGGGTGTTGGCCTTGCCCGCATCTTCTGCCCGAACAAGGCGGAACGAGCTGCGGCCGCGGCAAGCCTGGGGCAGGATAAAGCAACGGATGAAGGTGGTTGCCCTTGCCGGTGTCGTCGGCGCGAGGACTGGCGCATGGCCCAGTTCGAACCAGGCATCCCCAGGAGCATGCACATGCGTCTGGCCCTCGGTCTCAATGGTGATCTCGCCTTCCAGGCAGCACCGGATGCCGGGGCCTTGGTGCACGTGAGTCAGCGCTACGCCTCCCGGCGGAAACTGCACCTTGTCGCAACGCATGAGCCAGGGCATTGCTTCGTCGAGTTCGATCACCTGCTCGAGCTTGCACTCCGAGCGCGATGCCGGTGCCGAGCGCAGCACGCCTGGCTTCGCCTCGCCGCGCAACGACTGGAGCTCCCAGCGCCACAGGATCAAGTCCGACTCACCAGCCAGGACAGTCGCCTGGCCATCGCCTAGCCAAGCCGAGCCTTCGACGACGTGCTGCGCACCCGTCGCGAACTCGATCGTCACGTCGCCTTTTACGACATAGACGGCACGTGCCAATGATGGCAGGTAGATCGGTGCGTGATGCGCCGGCACGCGGTCTTCGAACAAACGCAAGTTGAACTGTGGCATGAGATCTCCTATGGATAAGAAAGATGTGTAGTATCGATAAACGATACAAAGATGTCTATTAATGGTTTTTACTAAGAGTGATCAGGAGAAAATTCGATAAAGTCTCGATGTAAGACACGAATGTTTCTGTAGTCGATACACAAGAGGATGAAGTCATGGGTGCAATAACGATGTCAAGCGAGGCGGGGCAGGATGCTCGCTGGTATGTGGGCCGGACGCCCCAGCAGTGGCGAGCGTTCGCCTCGTCCTACATAGGCTGGATGCTGGACATCATGGACTTGATGCTGTTCGCGATGATGATCAAGTACATCAGCGCGGATCTCTCGTTTGACAAAGGTATGGCGGGTGTGATCGCGTCCATGACCTTGCTGGCGACTGCAGTAGGTGGCCTGGTGTTCGGCTTCCTGGCAGACCGCATCGGACGCACTCGTTCGATGGTGCTGAGCATCCTTTGCTATTCGCTGGGCACTGCCCTGTGCGGCTTTTCGCAGACCGTCACGCAGTTATTGATCTTCCGCTTCATCCTCGGCTTGGGTGTCGGTGGTGAATGGTCGGCCGGCGCGGCGCTGATCACCGAGAGCTGGCCCGCCCAGCATCGCGGCAAGGTGATGGCCTGGGTGCAAAGCGCCTTCGCACTCGGCTATGCACTGGCGGCGCTCGTCGCGGCCATCGTGCTGCCGCTATTCGGCTGGCGCTGGGTTTTTGCCGTGGGCCTGCTGCCCGCGTTGTTTGCATTCTGGGTGCGCCGCCACACCGAAGAATCGGAAATTTGGGTGCAGCAAAAGCAGCGTCTGAGCGCGGGCCAAACCCTCAAGGTGCTGTTTGGCGATCACCTGCGGCCGGTGCTGGTCTGCCTGGCCTTCACCTCGGCGGCGATGTGCGGCTATTGGGGGCTCTTCACCTGGGTGCCTACCTATCTGGCGACGCCTGTGGCGCAAGGCGGGCCTGGCTTTGATCTGTTGAAGTCGACGACCTGGATCGTCGTGATGCAGGCTGGGGCGGCACTCGGCTTCATCGTCTTCGGCTATGTCGCCGATGCGATCGGGCGCCGGCGGGCCTTCATGCTGTTCTTCATCGCCTCCGCCGTTGCGGTGCCGCTCTATGTTGCGATCAAGTCACCGACCGTGCTGCTGTTGTTTGGGCCGCTCGTCGCATTCTTCGGAACCGGCTTCTACAGCGGCTTTGCGCCGACCTTCGCCGAACTCTTCCCCACGCAAATCCGCGCCACCGCACAAGGCTTCATCTACAACACCGGGCGCGCGACGAGTGCGCTCGCCCCGGCGCTGGTGGGATTCGTGTCGCAAGGTAACGGCGTTGCCAGTGCGCTGGGTGCCACCGCTGGATTCTTTGCGCTGGCTGCCGTGCTGGTTTTCCTTTTCCTGCCGGAAACCAAGAGCGAAGTGCTTCAATAGAAGCCGTCGTTCTTTTACCCTGAGGGAGTCATTGATGCCTATCATCCAAATTACCCTGGTCGCCGGGCGCAGCGAAGAGGACACGCAGAACTGCATTCGGGAAGTGGCGCGCACGGTCAGTCGCACCCTGCACGCGCCGCTCTCTACGGTGCGCGTGATGGTGGTCGAAGTACCCGCCACGCGCTTTGCCGTCGGCGACGTGTTGAAGAGCGATGGCGGTGTCGGCATGGGAGACACGGCATGAAGGCAGAGGGCTGCAGGCCCAAATATTCCTGCAGCCCCCGTATCCCTGCAGACCTCTTCGTCGCTCAGCCCTGGCCGGTGCGCGCCAGGTAGCGCTTGCGCCAGAACAGCGCCACCAGCACGGCGGAGATGGTGCCCATGGCGCCCATGGCCCACCAGAAGCCGTCCTGCTGGTGCACCAGCGGGATGAACTCGAAGTTCATGCCGAAGATGGCGGCGATCAGGTTCAGCGGCAGGAAGATGGCCGTGATCACCGTGAGGATGCGCATGATGTCGTTGGTGCGGTTGCCCTGCACCGAGAAATGCATCTGCACGGCGGTCTCTATGCCGTGCTCCAGGCGGCGCACATGGGTCACCACGCGTTCGATGTGCTCCAGCACGTCGCGGCTGCGCACCTTGAGCAGATCCAGCTCGCGCAGGGCGGCGCTGTCCGCGGGCTCGGTCCAGTTGTCCAGCGCGTCCAGCCAGGCGCGCACGGCGGTGCGCTGGTCTTCGCAGACCTCGTCGAGCCGGTGCAGGTTCAGGCGCGCGTCCAGCAGCGCGCCCCAGTTGGCAAAGCGCGTGTGCGGGCGCAGCAGCTCGATCTGCCAGTGGTCGAGCTGGCGCGAGAGTTCGCGGCGCAAGTCCAGGTATCGATCCACGATGTGGTTCACCACGCGCAGCATCAGGTCGGCCGGGCCGGTGGGCAGGCGCGCGCCGGCCACCGGGCCGCTGCGCAGCTCGCGCACCATGGCCTCGGCGGCGTTGGCACCGTTGGTCGCAGGGGCCGCAGCGGGCGTCACCAGGCGAGCGGCATAGGCGTCGCGCACGCCGCAGTCCTCGGGGTGCACGCTGAGCAGCAGCTGATCGAACACGGCAAAACCCACCGGGCTGGTGTCGATGCGGCGCAGCACCGGCGGGCCGCCGCGCGCCTGGTTGGGCAGCGGCACGGCGGCATCGGCCTGCACCTGGGCCAGGCGGCGCACCACCAGCAGGTCGTACTGGGTGGTGTAGTCGTAGTGCGAGGGCAGCTGGGCGTTGAGCAGGTCGGACACATGCAGATCCACCAGCTGCTGGCCGGTGACGCGCTGCAGCAGCGCCTGCAGGCGCGCCAGCTCGGCGCCAAAGGCCGGGCGCGTGCAGGCGATCCAGTAAAAGCCCTGCGCCGGCGCGGCCGCGGGCAGCTCGGGCAGCTCCTGGGCGCCGGCGCCTGGCTGCAGGTGAAAGACGCGGATCGGCGCCGGGGTGGTTTCAGGCAAATCGGCCTCCAGCGCTTGTCTGACAAGCGCAAGCAGCTATTATTTTGTGAGCAGCCGCGCGGCGTCCAGCGCGAAGTAGGTCAGGATGCCGTCGGCGCCCGCGCGCTTGAAGGCCAGCAGCGATTCCAGCATCACCTGGTCGTGATCCAGCCAGCCGTTCTGCGCCGCGGCCTTCAGCATGGCGTACTCGCCCGAGACCTGGTAGGCGAAGGTCGGCACCTTGAATTCGTCCTTCACGCGGCGCAGCACGTCCAGGTACGGCATGCCGGGCTTGACCATGACCATGTCGGCGCCCTCGGCCAAGTCCAGCGCCACCTCGCGCAGGGCCTCGTCGGTGTTGCCCGGGTCCATCTGGTAGACGTTCTTGTCGGCCTTGCCCAGGGCGCCGCGCGTGCCCACGGCGTCGCGGAACGGCCCGTAGAAGGCGCTGGCGTACTTGGCGCTGTAGGCCATGATGCGCGTGTAGATCAGGCCATGGGCCTCCAGCGCCTCGCGGATGGCGCCGATGCGCCCGTCCATCATGTCGCTGGGGGCGACCATGTCCACGCCGGCCTCGGCATGCGTGAGCGCCTGGCCGACCAGGATCTCCACCGTCTCCTCGTTCAGGATGTAGCCGGTGTCGTCCAGCACGCCGTCCTGGCCGTGGCTGGTGTAGGGATCGAGCGCCACGTCGGTCATCACGCCCAGCTCGGGGAATTCTTTTTTGAGAGCACGCACCACGCGCGGAATCAGGCCTTCGGGGTTCAGCGCCTCCTTGCCGTCGGGGGTCTTCAAGTCCGCGTCTATGGAGGGAAACAGCGCCAGATAGGGAATGCCGAGCCGGACGCATTGCTCGGCCAACGGCAGCAGCAGATCCAGGCTCAGGCGATCCACGCCGGGCATGGAGGGCACGGGCACGCGCAGCTTATCTCCCTCGTGCACGAACACTGGGTAGATGAAGTCGTGCGGCGACAGGCGATGCTCGCGCACCAGGTTGCGGGTGAAGGCGTCGCGGCGCAGGCGCCGGGGCCGGTTGGCGGGAAAGGGGGTGGGGCTGGACAGATGCATGGTCACGATTGTCCCTTAGGAGCCTGTCGGACTTGGAATCGCCGGCTGCAAATCGACCGCAGCGGCCCATTTTTCACCGTCTTTTTGCCCAATAGCTCGGCTATTGGGCTGCAAATCCGGCAAAAACTGTGCTCGCTGGGGCCGATTTTCGCTTTCGGCGCTCCAAG
>JAFEER010000011.1 GCA_018240985.1 Pseudomonadota bacterium | reverse complement strand
GAAGGGCTACAACGTGCTCATGCCCATGGGCTGTGACGCCTTCGGCCTGCCGGCCGAGAACGCCGCGCTGAAGAACAAGGTGCCCCCGGCGCGGTGGAGCTACGACAACATCGCCTACATGAAGCAGCAGATGCAGGCCATGGGCCTGGCCATCGACTGGAGCCGCGAGGTCGCCACCTGCGACCCCGAGTACTACAAGTGGAATCAGTGGCTGTTTTTGAAGATGCTGGACAAGGGCATCGCCTACCGCAAGACCCAGGTGGTGAACTGGGACCCGGTAGACCAGACCGTGCTGGCCAACGAGCAGGTGATAGACGGCAAGGGCTGGCGCACCGGCGCGCCGGTGGAGAAGCGCGAGATCCCCGGCTACTACCTGAAGATCACCGACTACGCGCAGGAGCTGCTCGACCATGTGCAGGTCGGCGGCGACAAGGCCACCCTGAATGGCTGGCCCGACAAGGTGCGCCTGATGCAGGAGAACTGGATCGGCAAGAGCGCCGGCGTGCGCTTTGCGTTCACGCACGACATCCGCGGCGCGGACGGCCAGCTCATACAGGGCGGCAGGATGTACGTCTTCACCACGCGCGCCGACACCATCATGGGCGTAACCTTCTGCGCCGTCGCGCCCGAGCACCCGCTGGCCGCGCATGCCGCGGCCACCAACCCCCGGCTGGCGGCCTTCATCGAGGAATGCAAAAAAGGCGGCACCACCGAGGCCGAGCTGGCGCTCAAGGAAAAGCAGGGCATGGCCACCGGCCTGTTCGTCACCCACCCCTTGAGCGGTGAGCAGATCGCGGTCTGGGTCGGCAACTACGTGCTCATGAGCTATGGCGACGGCGCCGTGATGGGCGTGCCCGCGCACGACGAGCGCGACTTTGCCTTTGCCCTCAAGTACGACCTGGAGATCGAGCAGGTGATCCTGATCGATGGGGAGCACTACGACCATGAGCACTGGCACGATTGGTATAGCGACAAGGAGCGCGGCGTCACCATCAACTCCGACAATTTCAGCGGTTTGAACCACCAGGACGCCGTCGCCGCCGTGGCCCACGCCCTGGAGCACAAGGGCCTGGGCGCGCTCAAGACCACCTGGCGCCTGCGCGACTGGGGCATCAGCCGTCAGCGCTACTGGGGCACGCCGATTCCCATCATCCACTGCCAGGACTGCGGCGCCCAGCCCGTGCCCGAGGAGGATCTGCCCGTGGTGCTGCCGCCGGATCTGGTGCCCGATGGCTCGGGCAACCCACTGGTGAAAAGCGAGCAGTTCCACGCCGGCGTGGTCTGCCCCTGCTGCGGCAAGCCGGCGCGGCGCGAGACCGACACCATGGACACCTTCGTCGATAGCTCGTGGTACTTCATGCGCTATTGCGACGCGCAGAACCACGACGCCATGGTGGCCGGCGGCTCGGAGTACTGGATGCCGATGGATCAGTACATCGGCGGCATCGAGCACGCCATCCTGCACCTGCTGTACGCGCG
>JAFEER010000119.1 GCA_018240985.1 Pseudomonadota bacterium | reverse complement strand
GGCCTGTGGCCGTGCCGCGCCCTGCAAGGGTGACGACGCTGCGGGCTACTGCCCGCAAGGAGGAGCAACGCCGCATGGTGCGGCGAGCGCGGTGCTGGCGAGCGCGTAGCGCTCTCACCCAACAGGTGAACGGTAGCGAAGCAGGGAGCGTCAATATCCATGCGGCTGTCCAGAAGGTTGCAAGCGGTCAACTGCCGAATCTAGGGTTACATGCCGTGGCGTTCGAGCACGCGCCGCGCCGCGGGCGATGCCAGGTAGTCGAGGAAGGCGCGCACGGCGGCATGGTCGGCGCGGCCCTTGAGCACGCCCACGCTCAGCGCTATGGGGTCGTAGCAGTCCTGCGGCGCGTCGATGGCCTGGCCGGCGCGGCCCTGCAGGGCCAGCGCCTCGGTGCGATTCAGGAAGCCGGCATCCACCTCGCCGGTGGCGACATAGGCGCTGACCTGGGGCACCGTGGCGACCTCCACGAGCCGCTCGGCCAGCGGCTGCGCCAGGCCCAGGCGCTGCAGGCAGGTGGCGGCGGCGTTGCCATAGACGGCCTTGGTGCGGTCGGCCAGCGCGATGCGCTTGAAGCGCGGTTCGCGCAGGTCGGCCAGGGAGGCGATGGCCTGCCCGCGCGCCGTCACCAGCACCAGCTTGCCCTGGCCCAGCGGCTGAAAGCGCTCGGCCAGGCCCATGGGCTCCAGAAAGGCGCGGTCACCGATCATCAGGGCAATGTCAGGGTTCTGTTTGACCTGTATCTCCACCTGCTTCATGTTGCCAAAACTGGCCTCGGTACGGATGCCGCTGGACTTCGAGAAGTCCTCCAGCAGCTCCATGACGGGCTTGCGGTAGCCGGCGCCCGCGGCGACCAGCAACACATCGGCGGCCCAGACGTTCGCCGCCAGCAGGAAGGCCGCGCAGGCCAGGAAGAAGCGTTGCATGAAAAATCCTTTCACAGACACAGACAGATACGTTCCACCGACTTGCCAAAGAAGTGGTAGCCCGAGCCCCCTTCGGCCAGCAGGTCGAGCAGCTCGGCGGCCGCGCGCACGCGCGTGCCGCCCACCACGGTGACGCCCCGGCGTGCGAACGGCGCCGCGCGCAGAATGGCCGTGGGGCCGACCACGGCGGCCTGCGCTCCCGGGCACAGGTGGCGCAGCAGCCCGTCCAGCGTGTCGTTGATCAGCGTGGTGCCGGTGGTGATGAGCACGTCGGCCTGGGCCACGACCTCGGGCGCGCGCTCGGCGGGCACGAAGAACGGCAGTTCCTCGGGCTTGAGCGTGGCGGGGTCGAGTTCGAGTACCTGAAACGGCTGGCCGCTGCGCCGCAGCGCGCGCAGATAGGGCGGGAAGGCGCCCACCAGGGCCACGCGCTGGCCGGGCGCGATGGCGAGCGCGTCGAACGCGTCGCCCTCCACCACGCGCGCGCCGGGCGGCGGGCCATCCTGCTGCCACAGCGTTTCGGCCAGCGCGTTGAGCGTGGCAATGGCCAGCGCCCGGCGCAGATCCTGCGGGCGGTACAGATCCTGCAGCACCTCGGCCGCGCTGCGCCCGGCGATGCGGCCTGGCACCGGCATGGCCAGGGCGGAGCTGGGGCAGCACACGGCCTCGGGCACGCTCTTGATGGGCGTGGCGCACAGGCCGCCCACGCCGTTGTCGAGCTGCACGCCCGTGAAGAAGATGCCCATCACGGCGCGCGCGATGCGCAGGCGCTCCAGGGACTGCGCGCCCAGGGCATCCGCGACGTCGGCATGCAGCTCGGCCAGCAGGCCGGTGGTTGTGGCAGTCAGCATGGTTTCTCCCAGGAGATGAAGGCCCAGCGCATGGGCTCGCCCGCGCGCTGGGCGGGTGTGGCGCGTTCGTACCAGGCGCGCAGCCGCGCGGTCTCGTCGCCGCTCAGCTCGCCCAGCGACCAGGCCACGCGGCGCGCGTAGTCGTTCCAGTCCTGCGCGTCGGCAAGGCGGCTTTCGTGCACCAGGTAGTCCAGCCGCGGGTGGATGCCCATGCGGTGCAGGATGTTCACGAGGTAGATGTAGTCCGGCACGGTGGGCACGCTGCGGCCCACGGCGTACTGGATGGCCGGGTCGATGAAATGCCCGCCCACGGGGTGCGTGAGGTAGACGCGCAGGCGCGCCTTGGTATTCAGCTGGGCGAGCGCGGCGGCGATGTCGTCCACCAGCGTGGCGCGCGAGGCGACGGCGATGTCGCACCTGGGCACGTCGCTCCAGTCGTCCTCCCAGGCGCGGTGCAGGGTCTCGACATGCCCGAAGCCCTGCGCGGCGGCCTGGGCCTGCATCGCATCGAGCATGGCCTGGCTGTAGTCCAGCCCCAGTACGCGCTTGAGGCGCCCGGCCACGGCCAGCGCGATGGTGCCGGGGCCGCAGCCCACGTCGAGCAGCGACTCGGCCCCGGTCAGATCCATGCGCGCGACGAAGTCCCGCGTGTAGTGGCTGCGCAGCGCCTTGGCGGCCATGCCCGCCGCGCGAGTGTCCCAGGCGCTGGCGGTCTTGCGCGTGCGCGCGGCGATGGCGAGGTGGTCGCGGTACAGGCGGCCGAAATCGATGGCTTCTATGGTCATGCGGTCATCCGGTCAAGAAACGGCGACAGGGAGGCGGCGACGGCGCTTTCGCTCACGCCGTAGAGCGCAGCCAACGCCGCCGGGGTGGCCGTGGCGTGCGGCGCGCCGAGGGCCATCAGCCGCCCGTCGCCCAAGAGCGCGATGCGGTCGGCGATGCGCAGCGCGTGCTCGGGCTGGTGCGTGCTCATCAGCACGGCCATGCCGCCGGCGCGCAGGCGCTCGATGTGCTCCAACACGCGGATCTGGTTGCCGAAGTCCAGGCTGGCCGTGGGCTCGTCCATCACCAGCAGCGCGGGCTGCTGCGCCAGGGCGCGGGCGATCAGCGCCAGCTGCCGCTCGCCGCCGCTGATGGCGGTGTAGCTGCTGGCACGCAGATGGGCGATGCCGAGCAGCTCCAGGCATTGCCGCGCGACCTGCCGGTCTTGCGCGCCGGGCGCGGCAAAGCGCCCCACGCGCGCCGCGCGGCCCATGAGCACCACGTCCTCCACGCTGAAGGGGAACAGCCCCGCATGTGCCTGCGGCACGTAGCCCACATGGCGCGCGAAGGCCGCGCGCGGCCAGGCGGCCACGTTCTGCCCGCTGCAGCGCACCTCGCCCGCCAGCGGCGCCAGCAGGCCGAGCAGCGTGCGCAGCAGCGTGGTCTTGCCGCTGCCGTTGGCGCCCAGCAGGCACAGCACCTCGCCGGGTGCCAGGGCAAAGTCCAGCCCCTGCGCCACGCAGCGCCGGCCGTGGCCGATGGAGAGGGCCTGCGCCTGCAGCACCGCGCTCATGCATGCCTCCCCGAGCGGGCCAGCAGGAACAGGAAGAACGGCGCGCCGACCAGCGCGGTGAGGATGCCCAGCGGCAGCTCGATCGCCGCCACGGTGCGCGCCAGCGTGTCGGCCGCGACAAGAAAGCCCCCGCCCAGCAGCAAGGACGCGGGCAGAAGGCGCGAGAATTCCGGCCCCACCAGCAGCCGCGCCACATGCGGCACCACCAAGCCCACCCAGCCGATGATGCCGGTGAGCGACACCGCCGCCGCCGTGGCCAGCGTGGCGGCGGCCACCAGCACCAGGCGCAGGCGTGCCACGGACACCCCCAGCGCCAGCGCCTCTTCGTCGGGCAGCGAGAGCAAATTGACGCGCCAGCGCAGCAGCGCCAGCGGCACCAGCCCGGCGAGCAACGCGGGCGCGGTGGCCGCCAGGTCGCCGGCGGTGACGGCGTTCAGGCCGCCCAGCAGCCAGAAGGTGATGGAAGGCAGTTGCGTCGTGGGGTCGGCCAGAATCTTGATGAGCGAGATGCCCGCGCCCAGCAGCGCGCCCACGGCCACGCCGGCGAGCACCAGCACCAGCACCGGGTCGTGCCGACGCACCAGGCCTGCCACCGCCAGCACCGCGCCCACGGCCAGCAGCCCGCCGACAAAGGCCAGTGCCTGCACCGCCGCGATCGGCAGGCCCAGGTAGATGGCCACGACCGCGCCCAGCCCCGCACCGGCCGACACGCCCAGAATATCGGGCGAGACCAGCGGGTTGCGGAACATGCCCTGGTACGCCGCGCCCGCCGCCGCCAGCGCCATGCCCACGAGCAGCCCCGCCGCCACGCGCGGCAGGCGGATGCTCCACACCCCCGTCTCCACGGCCGTCGGCAGGCCCGACTCCGTGCCCGCGAGGCGCGCGGCCACGGCACGCCACAGCTCGCCCGGCGCTATCG
>JAFEER010000118.1 GCA_018240985.1 Pseudomonadota bacterium | reverse complement strand
TCCTGATTCTTCCTTTCGTGTGCTTGGCGGCTCACGTTTGGAAGTCTCTGCGATGGACAACCCCTGAAAAGTCAAACTTCTACTGCCTCCCCGGCAGAGCCGGGGGTTTTCCCGTCCCTAATAAGTTGGTCAATTTTCTGTGATCGGACATGCTCCGATACGTGGCAACTTATTCGCTGATCGGTCGACGTTGGGAAGTGATGCGCGCGGCGCTTGACGAGCGTCAGCGGCGAATACTCGTCGCTGTAGAGGCCAGGGTGCTGGGACGCGGCGGGGTGTCTGCGATGGCCGCGGCCACGGGCGTCTGGCGCAGCACCATCATGGCCGGTCTCAATGAGATTGAGGCGATTGCCAAGCGACTCGATCGCACTGCCGATGAGTCGGTCGCGCCAGTGACTCGCATACGTCGTTCTGGCGCCGGGCGCAAGAGGGTCGAGATCAAGGAACCTGGACAGCGACCAGCCAGGCCCGTGATCAGGGGCATGACACCGATGAGCCTCAGTCAGCGCCAGGACGAGTCCCGCCACAACGGCAAGCCGAGCAAAATCAGCCCAATGCCGATGCGCAGAATGCGGTCGAGGCTTCCCATGTCGATTTGCATGGCGGTCTCCTTGTGTCAAATCAGTGCCTTGAAAATACGACGGGGGCGGTAGTGCCACGAAGCGGATGGGATGCGGCGGATGCCACCGCGGACGCATCCCAGCCGCCACCCAGCGCCTTGTACAGCACCACCAACTGCACTGCGGCGTTGGTATGCGCACGCGCGGCGGCGGTTTCGGCCTCGTGCAGGCTGCGCTGGGCTGCGAGCAGCTCGACCAGGGCGACGTCGCCCGCGGCGTAGCGCGCCTTGGCGTGGCCGTGGCTGGTGCGCGCCGCATCCAGCGCCAGGCCACGGCGCGTCAGCGTGTCCAGCCCGCCGTGGTAGTCGCCCAGTGCGCGCTCTGCGTCGCCCAGCGCCGTCAGCACGGCCTGCTCATAGGCCAGCGCGGCCTGCCGCTCAGCCGCCTCGCGTGCGCGAATCTCGGCACGCACGCGGCCACCATCGAACAGGCGCCAGGAAACGAGCGGCAGGATGGAAAAACGCGAACTGGAGGCATCGAACCAGTTGCCCGTGCTGAGTGCCTGAAAGCCGCCGCCGACACCGATGGAGAGCTTGGGAAACAGCTCGGCCGTGGCCACGCCGATGTCGGCCGAACTCGCCGCCAGGCGCCGTTCCGCGGCCAGCACATCGGGGCGCCGGCGCAGCAGGTCGGCGCGCTCGCCCACCGGCAGCGCCCGCAAGGTGCTTGGCTTCAAAGCGCCGTCCAGCAGCGCCAACTCGCGTTCCGGCGGCGCCCCCAGCAGCACGCCCAGGCTGAGCAGCGCGGCGCGTTGGCGCGTCTGGATGTCCGGGATGAGCGCGTTGACGGCCGTCCATTGGGCGTACGCCGCCTGCACGTCGGCGGCCGACGCATCGCCCAGCGCATGCCGCAGGCGCACCAGTTCCAAAGTCTGCTGAAGCGTATCCAAAGTGGCCTGTTGCGCCTGCAACTCCTGGCGTGCGCCGACGGCGCTGAACCAGGTGCGTGCGACCTCGGCCACGATGCGCAGGCGCACGCCCTGGGCCTCCGCTTCCGTCGCCTGCAGGCGCGCGCTGGCGCCTTCCAGGGCGCGCTGCTTGGCGCCGAACAGGTCCACTTCCCAGGCCGCGTCGAAGCCCGCGTCGTAAATGGTTTGGCTGGCATCCAGGCCAGGCATCCTGCCTACGGGCAAGGGGCCGTTCTTGCTTTGACTGCGCCGGTTGACACTGGCGCCAACGGCGGCGCTGGGCAAGGCCTCGCCGGCCACCCGATCACGCAGCGCGCGCGCCTCGTCGATGCGTGCCGCCGCCTGGCGCAGATCCAGGTTCTGCGCCAGTGCCGTGGCCATCAGGCGGTCGAGGACGGGATCGTCCAGCGCCGACCACCATTGGCTCAGGTCTGCGGACTGGGCTGCGCTTGCCAATGGCAGAGTCCAGCCGCTGCCAACGTCCACCGGCGGCGGCTCGCGGTAGTCGGGGCCCACGGCTGCACAGGCAGTCAGCAGCACGCAGGACAGGGCGGTGACGCTGGCGCGAAGAATGGGAGTGCGGGTCTGGGATTTCATTGCAGGCGTCCTCGGACGAATACGCTGGCCATGGTCAGCGTGGTGAGGGCGATGACCGCCAGCGGCCACAGGCTGGCGAGGATGTCACCGGGCGGCATGGCCTTGAGAAAGCTGCCTTCGACGATGATGAGAAAGTGGGTCAGCGGAATGGCCTGGGCCAGCCATTGCAGGATGACGGGCATGTTTTCCACCGGCGTGGCAAAGCCGGACATCAGCACCGCCGGAATGCCGACGGCGAAGGCCCCCAGAATGGCCTGCTGCTGCGTCATGCTGACGGCGGAAATCATCAGGCCGATGCCGACCACCGAGGCGATGAACAGCACCAGGCTGGCCAGCAGCAGCACGAACGAGCCCGTGAACGGAATGCCGAACACGAATACGCCGGCGCTGATCATGAGCAGGCCCAGCAGCGTGCCGATGGCCAGCGCCGGCAGCGACTTGGAGAGGATGATTTCGGGCGTCGAGGTGGGCGACACCAGCAACTGGTCGAAGGTGCCCAGCTCGCGTTCGCGCGCAATCGACAACGAGGTGACCATCAGCGCACTGAACAGCGCCAGGATGCCGGTGAGACCCGGCACGATGTACCAGCGATAGACCAGGTTCGGATTGAACCAGTGGCGCACGACCACCGGCGCCGGCGCCTGGGCGTCGGGCGCGACCTCGGCGCCGACATCGGCGGCGATGCTGGACAGGTAGGCCACCGTGATCTGCCCCGCGTTGCTGCGCCGGCCATCGACCAGCACCTGGGCGCTGCCGCTGCTACCGGCGGCGATGCTGCGCGAGAAGTCTGCGGGAATGGCCAGCGCGGCGATCACCTCGCGGCGGTCGATCAGCGCGTGCAACTGCTGCTGGCTGTCCACATGCCGGACATGGCGGATGAAGCGGGCGCTGTTCAGGCGCTGCACCAGTTCGTGCGACCAGCGCCCGGCGTCCTGGTTGTAGATGGCGACCTCCACATTGCGCACCTCCAGCGTCGCGGCGAAGGCGAACACCAGCAACTGCAGGATGGGCGGCACGAGCACCACCATGCGGCTGCGCGGGTCACGCAGGATGCTCAGCACTTCCTTGATGAACTGGGCGCGCAGGCGGGTGAACGAGAAGGCGTGGAAGAACATCAGCTCACTCCAGGTTCTTGCGCGTGGCGCGCTTGGCGAGCAGGAAGAACAGCGTCCCGATCGCCGCCATGGCCGCCAGGTTGGGCAGGAGCACCGCCCAGATGTCGCCGGCCAGAAACACCGTCTTCAGCGAATCGACGAAGTAACGCGCCGGAACCAGCCTGGTGACCGTCCGAATGGGCGTGGGCATGGCGTCGATCTCGTACAGAAAGCCCGACAGGATGAAGGCCGGCAGAAAGCCCGTGAACAGCGCGATCTGCGCGGCCAGGAACTGGTTGCGCGTCAATGACGAGATCAGCAGGCCCTGGCCCAGCGCCGGCACCATGAACACCGCCGACAGGAGCAGCAGCGCCGCCAGCGAGCCCCGCAGCGGCACGCCGAACACGAACACCGCCAGCGCCGCCGCGCCCAGCGTGGCCAGCATGCCGAGCACGAAGTAGGGCAGCAGCTTGCCGATCAGGATTTCAGCCACCGAGGCCGGGGTGGACAGCACCGCCTCCATGGTGCCGCGCTCCCATTCGCGCGCCACCACCAGCGCCGTCAGCATGGTGCCGATGATGGTCATGACGATGGCGATGGCGCCGGGGATCAGCGCGCGGCGGCTTTCCAGCTCGGGGTTGAACCAGTAGCGCGGCTCCAGCACGACGGCCTGCGCGGGCGCCGCGACATCGAGTCCGGCGCGCCAGGACTGGACTACGCCGCGCGCATAGTTCTCGACGTAGTTGGCGGTGTTGGGGTAGGAGCCGTCGGTGACGATCTGCACCAGCGGTTCGCTGCCGCGCTGCGCCAGGCGCCGCTCGAAGTCCTGCGGAATCACCACGTAGCCGCGCAGCTGGCCCGAGACGAGCTGCTCGGCCACTTCGCGCCGGTCATGGGCGAAATGCGTGTTCAGAAAGCGCGTGCCGGAAAACGCCGCGCCCAGGGACTGCGCCGACGCGCCGGGCGACTCCAGCACCACGCCGACGCGCACCGCCTTGGAATCGAGCGATACCGCATAGGCGAACAGCAGCAGCAACACCACCGGCAGCACGAAGGCGATCAGCAGCGTCGAGGGGTCGCGCAGCGCCTGGTGGCTTTCCTTGGTGACCAGGGCGATGAGGCGGCGCAGGTCGAAGCGGCGCACCTGAGGTGCAGCGGTGCTCATGTGGCGGACTCCAGCTCACGATCGGCGGACTCCACCAGGTGAATGAAGGCGTCTTCCATGGTCGGGTCGGGGCGCTCGGGACTGACGGCCATGCGTTTGAGGGCGTCGGGCGTATCCAGCGCGATCAGGCGTGCACGCGACAGCATGGCGACGCGGTCGCAGTACTCGGCCTCGTCCATGAAATGGGTGGTGACCATGATGGTCACGCCCTTGCGCGCCAGGCCGTTGATGTGCGTCCAGAATTCGCGCCGGGTGATGGGATCGACGCCCGAAGTCGGTTCATCGAGGAACAGCACGGGCGGCCGGTGCATCAGCGCGCAGGCCAGCGCCAGACGCTGCTTGTGCCCCAGCGGCAACCCATCGGGCGTGGCGGACAGCCAGCCGCCCAGATCGAAGGTGGCGATCATTTCCGCGATGCGCTCGCGCCGGGTGTTGCCTTCCAGCCCATAGACGCCGGCCGAGAATTCCAGGTTCTGTTGCACCGACAGCAGGCCGTAGAGCGAGAACTTCTGCGCCATGTAGCCGAGCCGGCTCTTGGCCGCGCCGGTGGCGTGGCGCAAATCATGCCCCACGACATGCGCCTCGCCCGCGGTGGGCTTGAGCAGGCCGCACAGCATCTTGAAGGTGGTGGACTTGCCGGCGCCGTTCGGCCCGAGCAGGCCGAAGATCTCGCCCTTTTGCACCTCGAAGCTGACGTTGTCGGTGGCGGTGAACTCGCCGAAGCGCTTGGTGAGATTGCGGCAGGACACGGCAATGTCGGAGCCCAGCTCGACCGGCGGCAGGCGCTCGGCGAGCTGCGATGTGCCGCCCGGGCCGCCGCCCAGCAGATCGATGAAGGCGTCTTCGAAGCGCGCCGGCACCGCCGCCAGCGCTACCCGCGCCCGTTCGGCCAGCGCCCCTATCTGCTCTCTGTCGGCGCCTGCGCGCAGCACCACACGCACCCCGGCGCCCTGGATCACGCCATCGCTCACCGTGGGCAGATCGAGGGCCTCGGTCAGCACCGCCCGGCGCTCGGCGCCGACCTCTTCCAGGCGAAAGCTGCGGCCTTGGAGCTGTGCGGTCAGCTCCTGCGGCGGGCCATCGAACAGCAGTTGTCCCTGGTTCAAGAGCAGCACGCTCTCGCAGCGCTCGGCCTCGTCGAGATAGGCGGTGGACCAGACCACGGCCATGCCCTCATCGGTCAGCGCCTGCACCATGCGCCACAAATCCTGGCGGCTGACCGGATCGACACCCACGCCGGGCTCGTCCAGCAGCAGCACCTTGGGCCGCGCCATCAGCGCGCAGGCCAGACCCAGCTTCTGCTTCATGCCGCCCGAGAGCTTGCCGGCCAGGCGCTTGGTGAACGGCGCCAGGCGCGTGAAGTCCAGCAGCTCGGCGAACAGCGCGCTGTGGCGATCCGCATCCATGCCGCGCAACTGCGCATACAGGCGCATGTTCTCCATCACCGACAGGTCTTCATACAGGCCGAAACGCTGCGGCATGTAGCCGCTGGCGACGTGGATGGCGTCGTTGTCCTTGACCACGTCAAAGCCGGCCAAAGTGACGCGGCCGGCGTTCGGCACCAGCAGGCCGGTGAGAATCCGCATCAGCGTCGTCTTGCCGGCGCCGTCGGGGCCGACCAGCCCCGTCAGCCGCCCATAGTGGATGTGCGCGCTCAAGTCCCGTAGCGCCTGCACCTTGCCGAAATGCTTGCTCACGCCGTCGATGACGACGGCAGCGCTGGCCGGCATGTCAACGTCCTCCCGGGGTGCTGCTATCGGCCTTGGCGTCCACCGCAATCGTCACCGGCATGCCCTGGCGCAAGGCGGCGTCGCTGTCGGCCTCGTCGATGACGATGCGCAGGCGATAGACCAGGTCGGTGCGCAAATCCGTCGTCTCCACGGTCTTGGGCGTGAATTCGGCGCGTGGCGAGATGAAGCCGATCTGGCCGCGATAGAGCTTCGCCGATGAATCGCTTTTGACCTGCACCACGGTGCCGGGTGCGATGCGCCCCAGATCGCGCTCGCCCACATAGGCGCGCACATAGACCGGCTTGTCCAGGCTCAGGCTGTAGACCGTGCTCTGGCTGGCCACCATGCTGCCGGGCTCGCGCACGCGGGCGATGATGGTGCCGTCGCTCGGAGCCATCAATTCGGTGTCCGTCAAGGCTGTAGTGGCTTGCGCGGCGGCAGCCTGTGCGGCCGCAAGGCGCGCCTCGGCCGCGGCGATGTCTTCCTTGCGAAAGCCTTCGGACGCTTGCGACAGTGCTGCCTTGGCGGCCTCAACTCCCGCGCTGGCCTGATCCCTTGCGGCGCGGGCGGCATCGACGGTGCGCTGGCTGCTGGCGCCCGATGCCAGCAGGCCAGTCTGGCGCTGGAAGTTGCGCTCGGCATCAAGGGCCAGCGCCTGGGCTTTTTTAAGCGCCTCGCGCGCCTGGGTGATTTCCTGCGGACGCAGGCCGCGGCGCAGCTTGGTCAGCTCCGCCTGCGCCACCTGCACCTGGGCCTGCGCGGCGGCAAGCGCGTCACTATAGGGCTGCGCATCCAGCACCGCCAGGCGTGCGCCGGCACTCACGGCATCGCCCTCGTCGAAAGCCATCTCCATCACGCGCCCGGGCTGGCGGAAGGCCAGTTGCACCTCGCGGATGTCCACGTTGCCGTACAGGCGCAAGGCATCGTCCTGGTGCCGGTCGCGCGATTGCCAGAACGCCAGTGCGCCGCCAAGCGCGAGCACGACGACGGCGATCACTACCAGACGGGCTTTTTTGCTGGGGAGGTTTGGAGTGGTCATGGAGGGATGTCCGCTAGATAAGGGTGTTCAGTGCGTGCGTTCAGCCGGTGTATTGGCTGCCGACCGGCGCCAGGCGATGGCCGCTATGCCGGCCCACACCAGGGTGCGCAGCGTCATGGCGACCAGCGTGCGCCGCTCCCAGGCGCCACCCAGAGCCACATGCACGCCGAAGGCCAGAAACACCAGCGCTGTCGCCACCGCAATGGCCGTCGCCAACCGCACGGCCCAGCGCCGGCGCAGCCACAGGCCCACGCCAGCGGCGACGTAAGCAAACCCGGCCAGAAAGTTGAACCAGAGCACGAACGGCACATAGCTGCCGGCCGCGGCGCGCTCCACACCGTCAAAAAACAGGACGGCGCCGCCCTCCTTGAGGGTCAGCAAGCCAAAAGCAATGGCAATCAAGGACAGGAGTTTCATGTGTTTCATGTGCGGCTTTCGATGCCTCGGCGGTAGATGGCAAACGCGCCTGGCGCGGCACGGCGGATGCCACTGACCTTGCCCGCCAGCAGCGACTGCATGACCAGGCCCTGGATGGTGCCGATGAACAACACGGCGGCGGCATCCACATCCAGATCCGCATCCAGCTCGCCCTGCACCTTGCCGGCTTCCATCAAACGGTGCAGGCGCTGTCCGTATTGACGCAGCAAGGTCTGCACCATGCGCTTGGCGAGCGTCTCACCAGACCGCTGCAACTCGCCGAACAGCATGCGCGGCACGCCAGGGTGCTTGGCCACGAAGTCGATATGCGCCATGAACATGGCTTGGAGCGCCGCAACAGGCGAGGCGGCGCCTGCGGCCGCCTTGTCCACGCGCACCAGCAGGCGCTCGCCGACCCAGGTCATCGTGGCCTCCAGGATCGCGTCCTTGGTGGGGAAATGGCGAAACAGCGCGCCCTGCGTCAAACCCATGCGATCGGCAATGGCGGTGGTCGTGATCTCGGCCGGGTTTTGCTCGGCAGCCAAGTCGATCACGGCCTGCACCGTGGCTGCGCGCCGATCTTCGGCAGACAGATATTGAGGACGTTCGCTCACCGATCAGACCCCATAAAGTAAGTGATTTATTACTATCTTAGCACCCACAATAACCATCACGCAAGATCAGCAACCCAACTGATTGGGGCGCCACCCGCGTGTAACCACCCTCGTAGCCCGCTCGCCTGATCTCGGCGTACAGCGCTTTGGCCATGCGCCGCTCATGCTTGGGCCGACGTGCATCGGCCTTCATCGCCGCCCTCTCCTATTTATGCCCTTTGGCCGCAGACTCATCCATCGCCGCAGCTTCCTGCAACAGCCAGTCCCGAAATGCCTGCAACCTCGGCAAGCCAGCGCTCTCAGGCCGATAGACGACGTAGTACGCCAGAGCGGAAGGGAATGCCATTTCTGGGAAAAGCCGGACTACACGCCCGGCTGCCAGATCGTCACGCGCCATGACACTGCGCGCCAACGCGACGCCGCGCCCTTCGCTGGCCGCCTGCAGCACAGCGGCCGAGTTGTTGATCTTCATGCCGCGCGACGTAGCCACGCCGGGCACTCCCATTTTTTGAAGCCACATGCTCCACGTAGGGAACTCTGCATGGCCATCCATGGAAAGGTCGTGGATCAAGGTCACGCCCTCCAGGTCGCTGGGCTTGCGCAGAGCTCGATGCTGCCGTAGCAACTCAGGAGAGCACACGGGGTATACCTCCTCGTCCATCAGCTTCTCCGCCGTCAACCCGGGCCACGTTCCAGTGCCGTAGCGCACGCCAATGTCCACACGCTGCGCCAAAAAGTCCACGGGCTTGAGATGGGTCTCCAGGCGCACATCGGTGTCGGGGCACACGGCCTGGAACCGCTCGAAACGCGGCAAGAGCCATTTGGCAGCAAAAGCCGGGCTGACCGTGACGGTCAACACCCCGCGTATGGCCCCTTCCTGAAGCCGCTCCAAGCCCAAGGCCAGCCGGTCGAACCCGGCTCTGATGTCGGGCAATGCGCGCAACGCTGCATCCGTTGCGGAGAGCCGCGCCCGGCCGCTGTTGCCCCGGACAAACAGGGGCGAGCCAAGCCAATCCTCCAGCCCCCGCACCAATTGGCCGACCGCAGCAGGCGTGACATGGAGCTCCTCGGCCGCGCCCGAGAAACTTTGGTGCCTGGCGCTGGCTTCAAAGGCGCGCAGGGCATTCAGGTGAACGAGTTGCGACATCTCAGTAACCATCCCCCGGCAAAGCCGGGGGCTTTCGTTATGTGAGCCGCTCAAAGCGGCTAAACGGGGTCGCTAACGCGGCCCCTCGGGTTGGTGCCGCCTACTGGCGGCTCGTTCATCTCCACAG
>JAFEER010000117.1 GCA_018240985.1 Pseudomonadota bacterium | reverse complement strand
TTGGCGGGCTGATGTTTGTCGTCGTCATGCTGCGCGCCATGCGCCGGCCGCAGGCCCTGTCCCATTGAAGAAAGCAAGCCATGATCAAAAAATTCCAAGACCTGCTGCAGTGGCTGTTCCTGCGCGTCGAAGGGTTGTTCAATGCAGCCTTTGGCGACCGCATCAACCCTTTCTACCACCTGGGTGCCATCACCTTTTTCCTGTTCTGGGTGATTGGCGCCAGCGGCCCGTACCTGTACATCTTTTTTGAAACCGGGGTGGCCGAGGCCTATTCCTCGGTGATTGCGCTCACCACCAAACAGTGGTGGCTCGGCGGCATCATGCGCAGCGTGCACCGCTATGCGTCCGACGCCATGGTGCTGACCATGGTGCTGCACATGCTGCGCTACTTCGCCTTCAACCTGTACCACGGCTTCCGCTGGTTCTCATGGATGACCGGCGTGATGCTGATCTGGATGGTCTATGCCGCGGGCATCAACGGCTACATGCTGCCCTGGGATCAGCTGGCGCAGTACATCACCGTCACCAGCTTTGAATGGCTGGACTGGCTGCCCATCTTCAACGGCAGCCTGATGCGCAACTTCCTGTACTCCGAACATGTGGGCGCGCGCTTCTTCACCTTGTTGTCCTTCATGCACCTGGGCGTGCCGCTGGTCGTGCTGATGGTGATGTGGATTCACGTGCAGCGGGTGCCCAAGGCGCGTACCACGCCGCCGCGCCCCATCGTCATCGGCATGCTGCTCACGCTGGTGGTGCTGTCGCTGGTTGCACCCGTGCACAGCCAGGGCGGGCAGACCGACCTGGCGCAGGCGGCGACCAGCATCGAGATGGACTGGTTCTACATGGCCGTGTTCCCGCTGCTCACCGAATGGCCGCTGGGCCGCGTGTGGGGCCTGGTGGTCATCGTCTCCGTCATCGTGGCCCTGCTGCCCTGGTGGCCGCCGCAGTTCAAGCGCGGCGAAAAGCGCCAGCACCGCGTGCAGGTGCATGGCGAACAGGGCGCCCTCAGCAACATCAGCGTGCGCGACGGCGAAACCATTCTGGACGCCGGCCTGCGCCAGGGCCTGGCCCTGTCCTATGAATGCCGCAACGGCGCCTGCGGGCTGTGCGTGTGTTCCATCGAGCAAGGCCAGTACGAGCATCGCCCCTACCAGAAGAGCGCCCTGCCCGATGCCGACAAGGCCCGCGGCAAGGCGTTGATGTGCTGCGCCGTGCCCAAGGAAGACATGGCCATCGACGTGGCCGGCTTCACCGGCGCCACGGCCGAGGCCATGGAGGTCTTCCATGCCACCGTGGCCAAGCTGGAGCGCCTGTCGCCCGACGTGATGCGCGTCAGGCTGCAGTTGCCCGCAGGCCAAGTGCTGCAGTTTGCCGCCGGCCAGTACATCAACATCCTGCTGGAGGACGGCCAGCGCCGCGCGTTCTCGTTTGCCAACCGGCCAGGGGCCAGCAGCGAGATCGAGCTGCATGTGCGCCTGGTGCCCGGCGGGCGCTGGACGACCCATGTGTTCGAGGGCATGAAGCCAGGCGACAACGTGCGCTTTGAAGGGCCGCTGGGCCAGTTCACGCTGCGCGAGAGCCAGCACCCGATCCTGTTCATCGCCGGGGCCACGGGCTTTGCGCCCATCAAGAGCATCGTCGAGGACGCCTTTGCGCGCGGCGTGCAGCGTCCCATGCGCCTGTACTGGGGCGTGCGCCAACCGCAAGACTTGTACATGCTGGCGCAAGCCGAGCAGTGGCAGCGCGAGCACAGCAACTTCACCGTCGAACCCGTTGTGTCCGAGCCAACCCCCGAGGACGGCTGGACTGGCCGCACCGGCCTGGTGCACGAGGCCATGCTGGCCGACTTCCCCAGCCTAGCCGGCAACGAGGTCTACCTGTGCGGCTCGGTGCGCATGGTGGAGACGGCCGTGCCCGCCTTCATGGCCCATGGCCTGGACGAGAGCTTCTGCTTCTCCGACGCCTTCGTGATGGCCGCGCCGGCACCGGAGCAGCCGCAGCCGGCCGGTGGCGCCGCCCCCGCTACTGCCTGAGCACGTCCGCCCCCGCGGGCGGTTTGAACTGGAAGGTGGCCACGGGCAGTGCAGGGTTGACCTGCATGCCCGTGAAGCGGATCAGCGAGCGCTGGCCAAAGCCGTCCAGGATGTCCAGCGCCGCCAGCCTGTCGCCCTCGAAGCCCACGCGCACGCTCTTGAGCTGGCCATCCCTGGCCTTCGGCGTGGCCAGCACCCACTGCAGGCCATCCTGCTCGGGCGCATCCTCCAGCTGGTAATCGGCGCGCAGCGCCGCCAGATCCGGGGCCGACGCCAGCAGCGCCGCCGGCGTGCTGCCCAGGGCCTGGGCCTGGGCGCGCTGCGTCACCTGGTTCAGGTCTACGTCGTACAGCCACAACGTCTTGCCATCGGCCACGATGGTCTGCTCGAAGGGCTTCTTGTAGACGAACTTGAAGCGGCCCGGACGCTGGAATTCAAAGCTGCCGCTGGACAACTTGGGCCGCTGCGCCTGACCATCCTTGGGCGGGGCCGTCACAGTCTGGGTGAAATCGGCCCGGCCGCTGTGCGCGTTGCGCATGAAATCTTCAAGGCTTTTCAGGCCGTCAGCGCATGCCCACTGGGCGCTGGCAGCTATCAAAACCGCAGTAACGGTTTTCTTCATGAACCGAACTCCTATTCGCTGCGCGCGGGCACCAGCACCTCGCGCTGGCCGCTGCTGGTCAGCCCGCTGACCAG
>JAFEER010000116.1 GCA_018240985.1 Pseudomonadota bacterium | reverse complement strand
GCTTTTGCACGTCCCGCACCCACGCGGCCCGGTAGGTGAGCAGGGCGCTCTGGTCGATGGCCGTGGCCATGTCCCCGAACGCGGCCTGCGTCAGCTGAAAGTCCGCCAGCGTCTGCCCGAACATCTTGCGCCGGGTGGCGTGCTGCAGGCCTTCCTGCATCGCCCGGCGCGCAAAGCCGATGGCCGCGGCGGCGACCGAGGCACGGAAAATATCGAGCGAGCGCATGGCCAGCTTGAACCCCTCGCCGGGCGCCCCCAGCATGCAGCCGCGCGGAATCCTGCAGTTCTCGAACCTGAGCGAGGCCAGCGGGTGGGGCGAGATCACGTTGATGGACTCGTCCACGCGCAGACCCGCCGTATCGGCATCCACGATGAAGGCGGAAATGCCGCGGGCACCTCCATCGGCCTGGGTGCGCGCGAACACGCAGTAGAAGTCCGCAAGCCCGCCGTTGGAGATCCAGGTCTTGCTGCCGTTGAGCAAGTAGCCGTCGCCATCGGCGTCGGCCCGGCACGACAGCGCGGCCACGTCCGAGCCGGCGTCCGGCTCGGACAGCGCGAATGCGCCGATCTTCGTGCCCTGGGCCACCGCCGGCAGATAGGCGGCCTTCTGTGCAGCGCTGCCGGCCAGGGAGATGGTGCCGCTGCCCAGCCCCTGCATGGCGAATGCGAAGTCCGCCAGGGCATGGTGGCGCGCCAGGGTCTCGCGGATGATGCACAGGCTGCGCGAGTCCAGCTCGGCCGCCTGGCCGCCGAACTGGCCCTGGTCGCCCGCGACGACGCTGTAGCGCAGCCAGCCGCCTGCTCCGAGCGCCGCCACCAAGGCCCGGCACGCGGCATGCAGATCGGTCTCGTCGATGTGCTGCAGGTGATCCAGGCACCAGGCGTCAAGCTCCATGGCGAGCCGGCGATGGCTATCGTCGAGAAATGGCCATTCGAGCCAGACCGGGCTCTGGGTGGGTTGGGTGGTCATCGTTTATTCCTTGCTTGCGTATTCCTTGAGCAGCGGCGTCCAGCCGGTCAGCGTGTCCTTCAGAAAGGCCCCGAAGGCCGCGGCATCCTTGAAGTCCGGTTTCAGGCCGAATTGGTCGGCGCAGCTTTCGAACTCGGCGGTCTGGGTCGCCTTGTGGAACGCGTCCTGCAGTTTCTTCACCGTGGCCGCATCCATTCGGGCGGGCCCGGCGATGCCCAGAATGCTCGGGGCGACGAGGTCGTACCCCAGCTCCTTGAGGGTTGGTGCATCGAAACCCTTGATGCGCTCGCCGGTGAAGACCGACAGCAGGCGCAGGCGCCCGTCGCGCACGTAGGGCACCCACTCCGCGGTCTGGGCCATGAAGTCCACGTCGCCACGCATCAGCGCGGTGATCGCTTCCGGGCCGCTCTTGTAGGGGGCGTGAACCCACTGGGCGTTGATCTTCTGCGCCAGCCGCTCCGTCGTCAGGTGCTGCGGCGTGCCAATGCCGGCCGTGCTGTAGGACATGGGTTTCCTGGCGCTTTGGGCCGCCTGGAGCAGATCGGCCATCGTCTTGTACGGCGAGTCCGCCCGTACCAGCAGGCCGACCTGGTACTGCGCCACCATGGCGATGGGCGTGAGATCCTTGGTGACGTCGTACTTGACCGTGGGCGAAAGCACCTGGTTGAGCACGGCCCCCGTGGAGAGCGAGGCGATGCTGTAGCCGTCCGGCCGCTGGCGGATGATGAAGCCGACCGAGAGCGACGAGCCGGCACCCGGCTTGTTGTCCACCACCAGGGGCTGGCCCAGCTGCTTGCCGACGTCCAGCGCCAGGGCGCGGTTGCAGACATCGGTGCCGCCGCCGGCGCCGTACCCGACGACGAGTGTGATCGGCGCCTTGGGGTAGTCCTCGGCGGCGAAGGCCGGCATGGCCAGGGCAGTGGCGCCTGCCAGGGTGGCGGCGCGCTTGAGTATGGCGAGGTACATGGTTTGCCTCCGGCTTCAGGATTTCTTCACCAGCGGGCAGCTGGATTCGTTCAGCGGGATGAAGGCCTTGTCGGCAGGCACCGAGCCCAAGACCTTGTAGTAGTCCCATGGGTGTTTCGATTCGGCGGGCGACTTGACCTGGAACAGGTACATGTCATGCACCATCATCCCGTCGCTGCGCAGCTTGCCGTGCTTGACGAAGACGTCGTTCACGGGCAATTCGCGCATCTTGGCCATGACCGCAGCGGCGTCCGTCGTGCCCGCTGCCTCGATGGCCTGGAGGTAATGCTTGACCGAGGAATAGACGCCCATCTGGCTCATGTTGGGCATGGCGTTCATCCTGGAAAAGAACTTCTTCGCGAAGGCGCGCGTTTCGTCGTTCATGTCCCAGTAGAAGGCTTCGGACAGCAGCATCCCCTGCGCGGTCTTCAGGCCCAGCGAGTGCACGTCGGTGATGTACATCAGCAGGGCGGCCAGTTTTGGCTTGCCGTCGGGCTTGATGCCGAACTCGCGTGCCGCCTTGATCGAGTTGACCAGGTCGTTGCCGAAATTGGCCAGGCCCACCACGTCGGCCTTGCTGGACTGGGCCTGCACGATGGCGGACGAGAAATCGGATGCGTTCAGCGGGTGCTTGGCTTCGCCGATGACCTTGCCGCCGACGGTCGCGATGGCCTGGGTCGTGGCCTTGACCACGTCCTGGCCGCCCGAGTAGTCGGCCGCAATGAAGAACCAGTTCTTGCCAAAACGCTCGGCCGCCGCCTTGCCGACGGTATTGGCCAGCGCATAGGAGTTGTAGGCCCAGTGGGCCACGGTGGGGGCGCACATGTCGCCCGTGATGCGGTCGCTGGCGGGGCCGCTCATCACCAGCACCTTGTTCTTTTCCTTGGCCACGTTGAGCACGGCCAGCGCGGCGGCGGAGCCGCTGGCCTCGTGGATGGCATCGACGCCGTTGTCGTACCACTCGCGGGCCTTCGATGCCGCGGAATCCGCCTTGCTCTGGTGGTCGAAGTTCAGCAGTTCAATGCTGCGCCCGAGCACTTTGCCGCCATGCTCCTCGATCGCCATTTGCGCCCCGGTGATGCTGCCCTTGCCCGTGACGGCGGAGTACACGCTGGATTGATCCACGAT
>JAFEER010000115.1 GCA_018240985.1 Pseudomonadota bacterium | reverse complement strand
CGTCAACGCCGCTCGTCCAGTCCGTCGTGCCATGCCCGCCTCCATAAGGAATCGCTGGGCCGCATGTTCGCACATGAGCACATTTACGTAAATGTTTTAATGGAACGATGTACTAGTTCCCTGGCCCAGCCCGCGGTGGCCAGCCCGCCGCGGGCTGGAAGATCGCCAGCAAGACCCGCCACGCCGGCTGAGCGCGCCGGGCGCTGCGCGCTTGCTCATGCCGTGTCAGCTACAAAGCTGCCGGACTTGCCGCCATGCTTTTCCAGCACGCGCACGCCCGTCATGAGCATGCGTTTGTCAGCGGCCTTGCACATGTCGTAAATCGTCAGCAGGGCCACCTGCACGGCCGTCAGGGCCTCCATTTCCACGCCCGTGGGCCCCAGCGTCTCCACGGTGGCCGTGCATTGCACGGCGTTGTCGTCCGCCAGCAGCTCGAACTCCACGGCCACGCGGGTCAGCGCCAGCGGGTGGCACAGCGGGATCAGCTCGCTGGTCTTCTTGGCCGCCATGATGCCGGCGATGCGCGCCACGCCCAGCACGTCGCCCTTCCTGGCGCTGCCGGACGCGATCAGCGCCAGGGTGGCGGCCTGCATTTCGATACGACCGGTGGCAATGGCCGTGCGCCGCGTGGCGGGCTTGGCACCCACGTCCACCATATGGGCCTGGCCCCGAGCGTCGAAGTGGGTCAGCGGGGATGGGGTGACGGTCATGGCGGTACGGTTTACAAAAGGGCGTGAAACATTCCTGCGGCCGGGGCATCATACGGCCATGCGCCGTCAACCAGTCCGGCGCCCCAGTCAGGGGGGTGGAGTGCAGAGCTTCAAGCAAAAAAGGTCTTTTGCGTTCGTGAAAAGGGCGCTGGCAGCTTCTATTTTTATAGCTTTCGGTGTCGCCCAGGCGCCCATTGCCGGTGCCCAGGCTGCTCTCCCCATGATGGGAGACGGGGCCGAGATGACGACCAGCGCCGAGCGCCGGCTGGGCGACAGCATCATTCGCGAGCTGTATCGCGACCCGGACTACATCGATGATGCCGTGCTCAATGAGTATGTGCAGCAGCTGTTCGACGCCCTGGTGCAGGCCGCGAAGGCGCGCGGTGAACTGTCGCCCGAACTGCAGGAGCGCTTTGCCTGGCAGATCTTGCTGGGCCGGGATCGCACGGTGAACGCGTTTGCCCTGCCGGGTGGCTACTTTGGCGTACACCTCGGGCTGATCGCCGTGGTGGGCACGCGCGACGAACTGGCCTCGGTGCTGGCGCACGAGCTCAGCCACGTGACGCAGCGCCATATCGCACGCCTGATGGCGCAGCAGGGCCGGCAGACGCCGCTGATGCTGGGCGCCATGATCCTCGGCGCCCTGGCCGCCAGCAAGAGCCCGGGCGCGGCCCAGGCGCTGATGGTGGGTGGCCAGGCGCTGGCGGTGCAGAACCAGCTCAATTTCTCGCGCGACATGGAGCGGGAGGCCGACCGCGTGGGCTTTGGCCTGATGCAGCCGGCCGGTTTTGCGCCGCAGGGCTTCGTGGCCATGTTCGACAAGCTGCAGCAGGCCAACCGCATCAACGACAACGGCAGCTGGCCCTATCTGCGCAGCCACCCGCTGACCACGCAGCGTATCGCCGACATGCACACCCGCATCCCGGCCGATGCCGCGCCGCCCGCGCCCGCCTCGCTGGAGCACCTGATGATGGCGGCGCGCGCGCGTGTGCTGATGCGCCCCGGCGGAGTGGACACCTGGCGCCAATGGGTGGCCGAGCCGCAGGATGCAGGTTTTGCCGCCCGGCCCAGGCCGCAGCGCGTGGCGGCCTGGTACGCGGCCTGCTTAAGCGCCGTACAGCTGGGCGACTACGCGGTGGCACGCAAGGCGCTGCACGGACTGCAGGGCGACGTGGGCGGCGACGCTGCGGCCGCGCGCCAGGCGCGCCTGCTGGGCGCGGAGTTGGAGCTGGCGGCGGGCGATGCGCCGGCGGCGCTCTCCTATCTGCAAGACAGCGTGGTGACGGCTGGCGGTGGCCAGGCAGCGGGGCTCAAGACCAGGCCCGAATTGCTGCTGCGCAGCCAGGCACTGCTGCGCACCGGAAGTTCCGCCGAGATGACGGCACCGCTGCAGACCTGGCTGGCCACACACTCGCGCGACGCCGCCGCCTGGCAGGCACTGGCCCAGGTATGGCAACAACAAAAACAGCCGCTGCGCGCCGTGCGCGCCGAGGCAGAGGCCCAGGTGGCACGCTACGACTACGCGGCAGCGGTGGATCGCTTCAAGGCCGGGCAGGATCTGGCGCGCCGCGGCGGCGGGGATTACATCGAGGCCTCGATCATCGACACGCGGCTGCGTGCCGTGCAGTCACTTCTGAAGGAACAGGCCGCCGAGCGCTGATTCGATCACCAGGCCCAGCAGCGAGTAGATCAGCGAGCCGATCAGCGCCGCAGCAAACCCATGCACCTGAAAGCCCTCGCCCAGCACCGATGCGGCGGCCCAGAACATGAGGGCGTTGATGATGAACAGGAACAAGCCCAGGGTGACGATGGTGACCGGCAGCGTGAGGATCACCAGCACGGGGCGCAGCACCACGTTGAACAGTCCGATGACGAAGGCGGCCCCCATGGCAGCGCCAAAGCTGCGCACCTCGACGCCGCTGTAGACATAGGCCACGCAAAGCAGGGCGGCCGCGCTGAGCAGCCACTTGAGCAGTAGCCGCATCAGCCGTGCTGCGTGGACTCGGCTTCGCCGCGGCGCGATGTGAGGAACTTGCCAATCGCGAGCACCAGCAGGGCGCCGGCGAGATGCGCCGTCCAGTACAGGGTGCGCGAGATCTCGGCCTGGCCGGTGCCGTCCATCGTACCCAGCTTGGGCATCCACTGCCACTTGTCCGGGTTCATGAACGCCGGATCGGTGACCAGCATGCCGCCGGCGATCCAGCCCAGCAGCATGCCGCCGGCGGTGATGATGAACGGGAAGCGCTCCATGAGCTTGATGACCATTTGGCTGCCCCAGACGATGATGGGGATGGAGATCAACAGGCCCAGCACCACCAGCAGGGTGGAATGTTCCCCCGCGTTTTGTGCCGCGCCGGCGATGGCGATCACGTTGTCCACCGACATCACCAGGTCGGCGACGATGATGGTCTTGATCGCGCTCAGCAGCTTGTCACTGCCCTCCACGTTGCCGTGCTCCTCCTCATCCGGAGCCAGCAGTTTCACGCCGATCCACACCAGCAGCAGGGCGCCCACCACCTTCAGGAAGGGAATGTTCAACAGCGTCATCGCGAAGATGATCAGCACCACGCGCAAGACGATGGCGCCGGCCGTGCCCCAGATGATGCCCTTGGTGCGCTGGGACGCCGGCAGCTTGCGGCAGGCCAGGGCGATCACCACCGCGTTGTCACCGCCCAGCAGTATGTCGATGATGATGATCTGTCCCAGCGCGATCCAGAACGGCGTGTGGGTGAGAAAGTCCAAATCCATTTGTGATTACCTCGATGTCGAATGCCGGTTCGGGGGAACTCGGCTACGTTCAAATACCGGGCAGCATGGAGAGCGTGGGGCAACCGCCTGCGCGCAAGTCACGCCTGCTTGCAGGAAAACGGATGCACTTTGAGCCAACCATGGGGTGCCTGTGGCTCAAAGGTCTTGCTCGGCGAAGGCGGTGGCCTTGCCTGACAGGCCGGAAGCACATGGCTTCGTATTGACGACCTGACATCCGTTTGCAGGCAGCCCCTACGCAAGGCCTTGTGCAAAACAGGGAACTACTCCCCCTTGAGCGGGCGATTAGAGCATTCTTCGCTTGATCAGTGCAAGAGCATGCCGCACAGGGATATTACGTATGAATACAAGTAAAACTGGCCCCAAACCACCGGTGAGCAAGCGCTGGATGCTATCAAAAGATCATGAACCCCGATATGGGCAACCGGGGTATCATCCGCACCCCTCGCCCGTCATGCCACAGATCCACATCACCGACCTCGAAGCCGCCATCAACCACTGGCGCACCAGTACGCCGGCATCTGATGGCGCACGGCTTGCGCCTGAACTGGCGGCTTTGGCCGAGGTGTATGGGCGCATGGTGTTTGCCCGCGTCGATGCCATTGATGAAGCACGGCTGTCGCATGCCGCCCTGGCTGCCTGGCTGGCCTGGTACCAGACCACGCCCGACACGCCCTGCATCGCCATCTGCTCCACCAGCCAGGGCGACGATGTCTGCAAGGGCTGCGGCCGCAGCTTTGCCGAGGTGCAGCACTGGCTCGGCATGAGCCCGGTGGAAAAACGTGCGGTCTGGCGGCGCATCAGCGGCGAAGGCCGGGCCCTGCGCTTCACGCGCTACGCCGAACGCGCCTGAAGTCCTTTACGGCCCAGCCTCCTGCGGCTATGGTGAAAGCCATGCTGCGTCTGACCCAGGCCCCCAACATCGCCTTCGCCACGCTCTGGAGCGACCTGCTGTGCGAGGCCGGCATGCCCGCCAGGGTGCAGCGCCAATACCTGGGCGCCGTGGCCGGCGAGCTGCCGCCCGGTGAATGCCTGCCCGAGATCTGGCTGTTGCACGAGGAGCATGCCGACCCGGCCCGTGCCCTGCTGCGCGACTATGAGCATCTGCCCCAGCACCGGTGGGTGTGCCACGCCTGCGGCGAATCCATCGAGGGTGGGTTTGAGCAGTGCTGGAACTGCGGCGCCCTCATGCCACGCTGAAGATGCGCCGCTATTTCCAGCGCAGCGGCTCTACATGCACGCTGCCGCGCTCGCTGCTCAGGGTGAGCGCGCCCTCCTGCACCGTGGCCTGCAGCTGCATGCTGCGCTCGGCCAGGCGGGCGAGCTGCTGCGCGGCATCAGAGGGGATGCGCCAGACCTGCAGCCTGTCCAGGCGCGTGAGCTTGTTCTCTATGCCCTTCCACCACACTTCGGCGGCGTGATGGAAGGGGTAGACCACCACCGCGTCCGCCTTGCTGCAGGCCTTGGCCAGCGGCTTGTCCTCGGGCTGGCCGACCTCGATCCACAGGCGCTTGCGGCCCGTGAAGTCGGTCAGCGAGACGTCCGGGTCGTCGGGGTCGGACAGGCCGGCGCCAAAGGCGAGCTGGCCGTCGCCACGGCAGCTGTCCTGCAGCTCATGGGCCTGCAGCGCCAGCGCCACCAGGCGCACCATCATGCGCTCGTCGGTCTCGCTGGGGTGGCGCGCCAGGGTCAGCTGATGGTCGGCGTAGTAACCATGGTCGATGTCGGCGATGGCCAGGTTGGCCTTGAAGATGGTGGATTTGAGGGCCATGACGGGTCGTTGTGTGTGCTGCGTTGGGCGTTGAGCGGAGGGCGTGCAGAACGCTCAACCCCCAGTGCTCAGCCTCTCAGACCCGGCGTGCCAGCTCCACGGCCTTGCCGATGTAGCTGGCGGGCGTCATGGCGAGCAGGCGCTCCTTGTCGGCCTGGGGAATGTCCAGGCTGCGGATCAGTTGGTGCAGCGCCTCTGCGGTCACGGTCTTGCCGCGCGTGACTTCCTTGAGCTTTTCGTAGGCGCCTGGCACGCCATAGCGGCGCATCACGGTCTGGATCGGCTCGGCCAGCACTTCCCAGCTGCTGTCCAGGTCGGCGGCCAGTGCGTCTTCGTTCAGTTCGAGCTTGTTCAGGCCCGCCATGAGCGAGCTGTAGGCCAGCGCCGCATAGCCCATGGCCACGCCGATGTTGCGCAGCACCGTGCTGTCGGTGAGGTCGCGCTGCCAGCGGCTGATGGGCAGCTTCTCGGCCAGGTGGCGCAAGAGCGCATTGGCCAGGCCCAGGTTGCCCTCGGCGTTCTCGAAGTCGATAGGATTGACCTTGTGCGGCATGGTGGACGAGCCGATCTCGCCCTCCTTGAGCTTTTGCTTGAAGTAGCCCAGGGACACATAGCCCCAGATGTCGCGCGACAGGTCAATCAGGATGGTGTTGGCGCGGGCGATGGCGTCAAACACCTCGGCAATGTAGTCATGTGGCTCGATCTGAATGCTGTAGGGCTGGAACGCGAGGCCCAGGCCCTGGGGTTCATGGGTTTCGACCACGCGCTCGGCAAACGCCTCCCAGTCGAAGTCGGGCCAGGCCGACAGGTGGGCGTTGTAGTTGCCCACGGCGCCGTTCATCTTGGCCAGGATCTTCACCGTGGTGATATGCGCCGTGGCCGCCTGCAGGCGCATGACCACATTGGCCAGCTCCTTGCCCACCGTGGTGGGGCTGGCGGTCTGGCCGTGGGTGCGGCTGAGCATGGGCACCTGGGCATATTGGTGCGCCATCTCGCGCAGTTTGCTGGTGATGGCGTCCAGCGCCGGCACGATGACCAGGTCGCGCCCGGCGCGGATCTGCAGCGCATGGCTGGTGTTGTTGATGTCCTCGCTGGTGCAGGCGAAGTGCACGAACTCGGCCGCCTTTTCCAGCTCCGGGCGGCCGCCGAACTTGGACTTGATCCAGTACTCCACGGCCTTCACGTCGTGGTTGGTGGTCTTCTCGATCTCCTTGATGGCGGTGGCGTCGGCCTCGGAGAAGTTGTGCACCAGGCCCTGCAGATAGGCGCGGGCGCCGGGGGTGAGGGGCTTGAACTCGTCAAACCCCGCGTCCGACAGCGCGATGAACCAGGTGACCTCGACCTGCACACGGCGGTGCATGTAGCCATGCTCGCTCATGATGGGGCGCAGGGCGGAGAGTTTCGCTGCGTAGCGGCCGTCAAGCGGCGACAGGGCGGTGATGGTGGACAGGCTCATGATGGCAGCGATTGTAGGTGCGTGCCTGACACAAAGTTGACCGTGGGGGCCCTATAGAATGAAGCGCCCCGAAAACCCTGCCGCCCGCCTGCGGCCCCACACCATCATGAAGCTGATCGGATCGACCGCGAGTCCCTACGTGCGCAAGGTGCGCGTGGTACTGGCAGAAAAAAAGCTGGACTATCGGTTCGAGGAAGACAACGTGTGGTCGCCGGACACGGCCATCGCCAGCTCCAACCCCCTGGGCAAGGTGCCCTGCCTGGTGATGGAGGGTGGCGAGGCGGTGTTTGATTCGCGCGTCATCGTGGAATACCTGGACACGTTGTCGCCGGTGGGCAAGCTCATCCCCGGCAGCGGGCGCGAGCGTGCCGAGGTCAAGACCTGGGAGGCTCTGGGCGACGGCGTGATGGATGCCGGGATCCTGGCGCGTCTGGAGTCCACCTGGGCTGGCCGCACGGAGCAGGAGCGCTGCCAGGCCTGGATCGATCGTCAGCTGGGCAAGGTGCGCGCGGGCCTGGCGGCCATGAGCGAGGGGCTGGGCGACAAGCCGTATTGCAGCGGCATCCACCTGAGTCTGTCGGACATTGCCGTGGGCTGCGCCCTGGGCTGGCTGGAGTTTCGCTTCCCGCAGATCGCCTGGCGTGACGATCACCCCAACCTGGCGCGCCTGATGGGCAAGCTCATGCAGCGCCAGAGCTTCATCGACACGAAACCCTACTGACACGCCGCTGCGACCAAGAAAAAAGCGCGCCTTCCGTGATGGAAGTGCGCGCTTTTTGCTGCGAAGAAAAATGTTGCGAAGCGCCCCGAAACGAATGAAGAGAGGGAGGGAGGAGAAGCGCCCCAGGGTGGCAACCAGGCACGGCCTGGAAGACTTCGCAACAGTAAAAACGGTTCAATGACGGCTACTCGACCACCATGCTGCTCAGAGTCGTGGTGGAAGCCGAAAGTTTCAGTCCTTTTACAAAGAGTTAAACATTCGCGTCACGGATGCGGCGCAGCGTCACGGCATCTCTTGTCGCAGAACTGGTGGGCAGTGGTGTTACCCGCTGTGTCTTGTGCAATGGTGTGGCCACGGCGCAGATGCTGTGGCGGCACCGTTTCACGTGGTGCACGCAAGTCTGCACGAATGAGGCGGGTAACGCGGCGTGCGACTACCGGGCCAGTCACGGCTGCTGTGCTGGTTGCACCTTGTTGCCGTTTTCTGCAGAAGCATGCGGCCGGCGCGACAGGTGCCGGCGCAGCCATTGTTCGAAATCGTCCACATAGGTGAAGACCGCCGGCACCACCAGCAGGCTGAGTATGGTGGAGGTGATGAGCCCGCCGATCACGGCCACCGCCATGGGCGAGCGAAAGCTCATGTCGGCGCCGCCCAGCGCCAGCGCGATCGGCAGCATGCCCGCGCCCATGGCCAGCGTGGTCATGATGATGGGGCGCGCGCGCTTGTGGCAGGCGTCCAGCAGGGCGTGCAGCCTGTCCATGCCGGCGCGGCGCGCGACGATGGCGTATTCCACCAGCAGGATGGAGTTCTTGGTGGCAATGCCCATCAGCATCACCAGGCCGATCAGCGACGGCATGGAAAAGCTCTTGCCCGCCAGCAGCAGCGCCACGAAGGCCCCGCCCAGCGACAGCGGCAGCGCCGCCAGGATGGTGACGGGCTGCAGCAAATCCTTGAACAGCAGCACCAGCACGATGTAGATGCAGACCACGCCGGTCAGCATGGCCAGGCCGAAGCTGGCGAACAGCTCGCCCATCATCTCGGCGTCGCCCACGTCGATCAGGCGCACGCTGGCCGGCATGGCCAGCACGGCCGGCAGCTGGCGCACCGCCGCGGTGACCTCGCCCAGGCCGCGGCTGCCGAGCTCGATCTCGAAGTTGACGTTGCGCGCGCGGTCGTAGCGGCTGATGACGGCCGGCCCGCCGGACAGCGACAGCTGCGCCACCTCGCCCAGGCGCACCGGGCCGCGGCTGCCGGGCACGGCCAGGCGCTCCAGCACCGACAGGTCTTCGCGTGCCGCGTCGGACAGGCGCACCAGGATAGGCACCTGGCGCTGCGCCAGGTTCAGCTTGGGCAAAAACTGCTCGTAGTCGCCCACGGTGGCCACGCGCAGCGTCTCGGCCAGGGCGGCGCTGGTCACGCCCAGCTCGGCGGCGCGGGCGAAGTCGGGGCGCACGGCGATCTCGGGGCGGATCAGGCTGGCGGTGGAGCTGACGCCGCCGATGCCGTCAATGGTGCGCAGATCCCGCTCCACGGCGCGCGCGGCCTCGGCCAGGGCCTGCGGATCGTCGCTGGCCAGGGCCAGGATGTATTTGTCGTTGGAGCCGCCCAGGCCCACCTTGACGCGCACGCCGGGCAGCTGGCCCATGGCCAGGCGCAGGCGCTGCTCTATGGCTTGCTTGCGCGGGCGTTCCTGGCGCGGCGCCAGCTGCAGCGTGAGCGTGGCCTTGCGCGGGTCGCCCACGCCGCCGCCGGTAAACGGGTCGGCCCCGGCCGCGCCGCCGCCTATGGTGGTGTAGATGCGCTGCACATGGCCCACGCCCATCGCCAGGGCCCCGGCCTGCAGGGCCAGCGCGCGCGTCTCGGGCAGCCTGGTGCCGGGCGGCAGCTCCAGCGTCACCTGGGTCTGGGCGTTGTCGTCCGGCGGTATGAAGCCCGAGGGCAGCAGCGGGATCAGCGCCAGCGAGCCGGCGAAGAAGGCCAGCGCGCCGATGAGTGTGAGTACCCGGTGGCGCAGGCACCAGCCGCTGGCGCGCATGTAGGCGGCCAGCCAGCGCGGCTCATGCTCGGCCGCCACCAGGGGCTTGAGCAGGTAGGCCGACATCATGGGTGTGAGCATGCGCGCCACCACCAGGGAGGCAAACACCGCCAGCGCTGCCGTCCAGCCGAACTGCTTGAAGAAGCGCCCGGCGATGCCGCTCATGAAGGCCGTGGGCAGGAAGACCGCGATCAGCGAGAAGGTGGTGGCGATGACGGCCAGGCCGATCTCGTCGGCCGCCTCCATGGCCGCCTGGTAGGGCGTCTTGCCCATGCGCAGGTGGCGCACGATGTTTTCCACCTCGACGATGGCATCGTCCACCAGGATGCCGACGACCAGCGACAGCGCCAGCAGGGTGATGATGTTGATGGAAAATCCGAGCAGATACATGCCGATGAAGGCAGGTATCACCGACAACGGCAGCGCCACGGCCGACACGATCGTGGCGCGCCAGTTGCGCAAAAACAGCCACACCACCAGCACGGCGAGGATGGCGCCCTCGAACAGCAGCTGCATGCTGCCGTCGTATTCGTCCTGGGCGATCTCGACAAAGTCCACGGTGCGCGTGAGCGTGAGGTCGGGATGCTCGGCGCGCAGCTGCTCCAGCGCCCGCTGCACGCCCGCGCCCACCTCCACCTCGCTGGCGCCGCGCGCGCGCGACACCTCGAAGCCGATCACCGGCTGATCGCCCAGCAGCGCCGCGGTGCGCGGCTCGGCCCAGGTGTCGCTGACCTGGGCCAGCTGATCCAGGCGCACGCGGCGCCCGCCCGAGATGGGAATCTGCAGCGCCGCGATCTGCCCGGCCGTCTGCAGGGTGGCCAGTGTGCGCAGCGGCTGCTCGGCGCCGCCCAGTTCGGCGCGCCCGCCGGCGCTCTCCAGCTGCACCTGGCGCAGCTGGCGCGAGACCTCGGCCGCCGTCACGCCCAGCGCCTGCAGCCTGAGCGCATCCAGCGCCACGCGCACCTCGCGCGTCACGCCGCCCACGCGGCTCACGGCGCCCACGCCGGGCACGGCCAGCAGGCGGCGCGTGAGCAGGTCGTCCACGAACCAGGACAGCTGCTGGTCGTCGAGCCGGTTGGAGGCAATGGCAAAGGCCAGGATGGGCTGGCTTGAGAGCTCCATCTTCGTCACCACCGGTTCGCGCAAGTCCGCCGGCAGGTCGGCGCGCACGCGCGAGAGGGCCGAGCGCACATCGTCCACGGCCTCCTGCACGGGCTTTTCCAGCTGGTACTCGGCGGCGATGGTCGCCGTGCCGTCCACCAGCGAGCTGCTGATGTGCTTGAGCCGCTGCGTGGTGGCGATGGCGTTCTCGATCTTGCGCGCCACGTCGCTTTCCAGCTGGCCCGGCGCCGCGCCCGGCAGCACCGCCGTGACGATGACCACGGGCAGATCCATGTCGGGAAAGTTCTGCACCTTCATGGCGCTAAACGACAGCAGGCCGGCCAGCGTGAGCAGCACGAACAGCATGGCCGCCGGCACGGGGTTGCGGATCGACCAGGCGGAGAAGTTCATGGAACTATTGTTTTAATAGCTTTTGACGCTTACCTGGTGGGCGCTGCAGCGTTTATTTGCCTGATTAGCGACATATCTCAGATCAAGCCGCGGGCCCTCACCCCCACCCTCTCCCAGAGGGAGAGGGAGAAGTACCGGCGCAACCGATCGTCCTCGCCCCTTTGGGGAGAGGGAGGGGTGAGGGGCTTCTGCGGTATGTGCATAGTCAGGTCTTATTGCTCTGAATCCGTGACCACGCGTACCAGGTCGCCATCGCTCAGGAAGGCGCCGCCGCGCTCGACGATGCGTGCCTCGGGCGCCAGGCCGTCGCTCACCTCCAGGCGCTCGCCGCTGCGCTGGCCGGTGTGCACGCGGCGCAGGTGCACGCGGCCGTCCGCGCCCAGCTCGAACACATGGCTGAAGCCGTCGCGCACCACCACGGCGCTCAACGGCACGGTCAGCGTCTGCTGCTGGCCGAGCACAAATTCGCCGCGCACAAACTGGCCCGCGCGCAGTTCCGGGTGCGCCGGCAGATCCACATACACCAGGGCGTTGCGCGTCTGCAGATCCACCGTCGGCGCCAGCATGCGCACCCGGCCCTGCACCTGGGCGCCGCCGGCCGTGCTGACCAGGGCCTCGGTGCCGGGGGCGAGCCGGGCCAGGTCGGCGGCGGGGAGCTCCGCGCGCCACTCCAGCCGGCCCTGCCTCAGCAGACGGAACAGCTCGGTGCCGGCGCCGGCCACCGCGCCCACGGTGGCGCTGCGCGCCGAGATCACGCCGGCGTCGGGCGCCAGCACTTGCGTGTGTTTCAGGCGCAGGCGCTGCACGTCCACGGCCGCCTGGGCCGCAGCCACGCGCGCCTGGGCGGTCTGCGCCGCGGTGACCAGCTGCTGTATCTGCTGTTCGCTCATCGCGCCGCTGGCCTTGAGCGCCTGGGCGCGCCTGGCGTTGGCCTCGGCCTCGGCCAGGGCGGCGCGCGCCTCCTGCCGGCCGGCGCGCGCCTGGGCCAGGTCGGCCTGCACGCTGTCGTCGGCAAAGCGCGCCAGCAGCTGGCCCTTGCGCACCACATCGCCCACGTTCACGCGTACCTCCTCCAGGCGCAGGCCGTTGCTGTCGCTGCCTATGCTGGCCTCCTGCCAGGCGGCCAGGTTGCCATTGGCCGGCAGGCGCCGGGCCAGGGTCTCGCGCCGCGGCTGGGTGACGGCCACCGTGAGGGCCGGCCGCGCGGCCTGGGCCGCCGGCGGCGCGGCACGCGTCGCGCCACCGGCCAGCAGCGCGCCGCCGGCGGCGAGCAGGCCCAGGGCGGCCAGGGTGATGGGGTGGCAGGGCTTCATGGTGTAGTCCGGCGGCTATAGCGGCGCATTACACCATGCTGCATCGGGGGCCGGCTGTGGCTCTGCCAGGCCCTGCGGCAGCACGTGTCCGTGCTTGCACTGAAAACGACTTCAGCGCTTGCGTGGCAAGCGCTGAATGCTATCGATAAGTGACTAACCGAGCGGGATCACGCAGTGCGGCGCGCGTCCCAGCTCCAGCCGCCGGCACCCTGGCCTGCGAGAACCAGCAGTCCGCCGACGATGGCGATGTTCTTGAAGAACAGCAGCTGGGTCACCATGGCCTGCTCCGCCGGCACGCTCCAGTAGGCGTGGAAGAAGAAGCTGGCCGCCAGGGTGAAAAAGGCCAGCACCAGGGCCGCGATGCGCGTGCCAAAGCCGAACAGCAGCGCCAGGCCGCCCAGGATTTCGACCAGCAGGGCCGCGGCCGCGGCCAGCGACGGGGCGGGCAGCCCCACCGAGGCGATGTAGCCGACCGTGCCGGAGAAGCCGGTCAGCTTGGCGATCCCGGCAGGCAGGAACAGGACGACGAAGAGCAGGCGGCCCAGCAGGGTCAGCGCATTTTGTACGGTGGTAGACATAGGGGTGATCTCCTCAAAAAGTGAATATATCGGTGTTGGCTCAGGCGCGCTGGATCCAGGTCGGGGCGATGGAGGTGCCCAGGCCTGCGCCGTAGCCCAGGTAGATGTTCAGGCCCGCCAGCGGCTCCAGGTAGCGCGCGTTCTTCAGGCCGCCGGCGTCGATGGCCCTGAAGCCCAGGCTCTGGGCCAGTGCCGTGGCGGTCTGCTTGGCCGCTGCATCGTCGCCGGCGACGAAGGTGGGCGCCACCTGCCCCTGGCCGAAGTCAGCGCCCGCGGCGATGACCTGGGCAAACAGCGTGTTGAAGGCCTTGACCACCCGGGCGCCCGGCACGGCCCCGGCAATTTCCTCGGCCGCCGAGGTGGTGTGGCCCAGCGTCAGGCCCATGAAGTCGGCGGTCAGCGGGTTGGTGATGTCGATGACCACCTGACCTTGCAGCGCGCCCAGCGACTGCAGGGCGGAAACGGCGCCTTCAAACGGCGTGGCGACGATCACGGCATCTGCTCCTTGCGCAGCGCCCAGGGCTGGGACGGCCTGCGCGCCGGCATGGGCGTCGGCCAGCGCTTGCGCCTTGGCCTGGTCGCGCGCCACGACGCGAACCTCGTGCCCCGCCAGGCTGAGTTGCTTTACAAACGCGGCGCCCATGTTGCCGACGCCAATCACGGTAACTTTCATAACCAATCCTTTGTTCAGGGTTGACGGCCTGTGGGAAGTTCTTTTGCACTGCCCAGGCCATCGATGCGATTCAGTGCATGGGCGTGACTATATTGAATTTGAAATTTGTTATAAATAGCGATTTAATTGATTAATTGTTCATCAAATCGAGACTATGGATCGTTTCCTGGAGATGCAAACCTTCACCGCCGTGGTGGATGCGGGCAGCTTTGTCGGGGCGGCCGAGGCGCTCGGCCTGTCCAAGGCAGCCGTGTCGCGGCATGTGGTGGAGCTGGAGAACCGCCTGGGCATACGGCTGCTGCACCGCACCACGCGCCGCGTGGCTATGACCCCCGAGGGGCAGGCCTTTTTTGCGCGCAGCAAGGACTTGCTGGCCGAGCTCGACGACGCCGAGGCGGAGGTCACCGCGCAGCGCGATGCGGTCAGCGGCATTCTGCGCATCAACGTCCCGTTCACCTTCGGCATCCTGCACCTGGCGCCGCTGTGGGGGCTGTTTCGCGCGCAGCACCCGCAGGTGATCCTGGACGTCACCCTGGCCGACCGCGTGGTGGATCTGGTCGAGGAAGGCTATGACCTGGCGATCCGCATCGCGGCGCTGGAGAGCTCCTCCCTGGTCAGCCGGCGCCTGGCGAGCACCCGCATGACCCTGTGCGCCTCGCCCCAGTACCTGCTGCAGCACGGCACGCCGCGGCACCCGGACGAGCTGCTGGCACACCAGGTGATCGCGTACAGCCATTTCGCCACCCGGGACGAGTGGCATTTCACCGGCCCGCAAGGGCGGCTGAGCGTGCGCACCCGCCCCTGGATGCGCACCAACAACGGCGAGACCTGCCGTGCGGTGGCGCTGGCGCACCAGGGCGTGATCCTGCAGCCCAGCTTTCTGGTCGGCTCCGACCTGGCGGCCGGCACCCTGGTGGAGCTGATGCCCGCCTATCGCTCCACGGAGCTCGGCATCTACGCGGTCTATCCGACGCGCAAGCACCTGTCGGCCAAGGTTCGGGTGCTGATCGACTTTCTGGCGGCCCATTTCTCCTCCAGCGGGGCCGCCTGGGACTTGGCGCCCGCAACAGGAGCATGAAAAAATGCTTGACGCCCCAGCACCGAGGCTGGGATGGGGGCTGGAGCGCCGGCATCTTGCCGGCATCGACGCGCGAGCGTCGCTGGCCCCTACCCCTACCCTCCCCCAGAGGGGGAGGGAGTAAGACAAGCCATCTGAGACTCGTTGCTAGTCAAGAAAAACGACTCTAGCGCTTATCTGACAAGCGTATGCAGCTATCAATAAAATAGTATTTCAGGCAAACACCACCTGCCACAGCGCCAGCACGGCCGCCTGCTCGGCGGCCAGGGTTGCGGGCGGCACGCGCGTGGGCTCCTCGTTCAGGCGCGCGTGGTGCTGCACCTGGCGCAGCTGGCGGTAGGCGTCGGCGGCGGCGTGGCCCACGCCGGCGGGCAGCAGGCCGGCGGCCTCGGCGCGCTGCAGCAGGGCGATGTTGCCCACGTTGTCCTGCAGCTCGGGGTGGGCTGCCGACTGCGACAGCACCAGGTACTGCACGGCGAACTCGGCATCCACCATGCCGCCCGGGCTGTGCTTGACGTCGAACTGCTCCGGCGCCACCGGGTGGGCGGCGCGCATGCGCTCGCGCATGGCCATGATCTCCTGGCGCAGTGCGGCGGCGTCGCGCGCGGCGGTGATCACGCCCTGGCGCACGGCGTCGAAGCGCGCGCGCAGCGCCTCGCTGCCCAGCACGAAGCGCGCCCGCGTCATGGCCTGGTGTTCCCAGGTCCAGGCGGTGTTGCTGCCGCGCTGCAGCTGGTAGTCGGCATAGGCCTGGAAGCTGGTGATGAGCAGGCCCGAGCTGCCGTTGGGGCGCAGGGCGGTGTCGATCTCGAACAGGTCGCCCTCGCCGGTCTTCGCCGACAGCCAGGTGATGAGCTTGCGCACGAAGGCGGAGTAGACCTCGGCGGCGCGCTCATCCTCGTCGTCGAAGACGAAGACGATGTCCAGGTCGCTGCCATAGCCGAGCTCCTTGCCGCCCAGCTTGCCATAGCCCAGGATGGCAAAGCGGGGCGTGTCGCGGTGCCGATTCTTCAGCCGCGCCCAGCACCACTGGCTGGTCACGCGCAGCACGCTGTCGGCCAGCAGCGACAGGTCGTCGGCCACCTGTTCCACCGTCAGGCGCCGTTCCACGTCGCGCGCCAGGGTGCGGAAGGTCTCGGCGTGGTGGGCGCGGCGCAGCAGGTCGAGCAGGGTTTCGTCGTCGTCCTCGCCCGTCGATTGCAGGGCCGTCAGGCGCAGCGCCAGTTCATGCTCGAAGTCGGCGCTGTCGAAGCGCTCGGCCAGCATGGCCTCGCTGGCCAGCTCGTCGATCACGCCCGGGTGCTGCAGCATGTAGCGCGCCGGCCATTTGGCCGCGCCCAGCAGATGCAGCAGGCGCTCGTGCACCAGGGGACGCTCCAGCAGCAGCGCCAGATAGCTGTCGCGGCGCAGCAGCGGCTCCAGCCAGCCCACCAGGCGCAAGGCGGCCTCTTCGCCGATCCGGCCGTCGGCCAGCCAGCGCGCCGTGCGCTGCACGATGCGGAACAGGCGTGCGCGCGCCTCGTCGCGCAGGCCCTGCACGCGCTGGTGGCCGCGCCATTCGGCCACGCGCTGGCTCAGGGCGGGGGGCAGTTGCTCCAACAGTGCGTCCAGATCTGGCGCCGGCGCGGCCTGGGCCGGTGTCTTGTTGCAGCCGCCGTTGGCGCAGCGCTGCTGCTCGGCGCCGCCCAGCAGCGTGTCGAACTCCTGTGCCACGAGCTCGCGCTGGCTGTCCAGCTCACGCAGAAAATCGCAGCAGGACAGGCCCATGGTGTGGCCGATCCAGGCCAGATCCTCGTCGCGCGTGGGCAGCACATGGGTCTGCTGGTCGTCCAGGTACTGGATGCGGTGCTCCACGCGGCGCAAAAAGGTATAGGCGGCGGCGAGCTGATCGGCCTTGTCCTGCGGCATGAGGCCGGCGCGTGCCAGGCGTTGCAGCGCCTGCAGCGTCGGGCGGCGGCGCAGCTCCGGGTATTGGCCGCCGCGCACCACCTGCAGCAGCTGCACGGTGAATTCGATCTCGCGGATGCCGCCGCGCGAGAGCTTCACGTCGTTGGCACGCTCCGGGCGCCCCGCGCTGCGCTGCACCGCATGGTTGCGGATCTGGCTGTGCAGCGCGCGCAGCGCGTCGAACACGTTGTAGTCCAGGTAACGGCGGAACACGAAGGGCAGCACCACGCCGCGCAGCGCCTGCACGTTGGGTGTGCCAATGCAGGCCAGCGGCGCCACGACGCGGCTCTTGAGCCAGGCAAAACGCTCCCACTCGCGGCCATGCACCTGCAGGTAGTCTTCCAGCGCCGACAGCGACAAGGCGGCCGGCCCCGAGTTGCCGTGCGGGCGCAGCGCCAAGTCCACGCGGAACACGAAACCATGCTCGGTGGTGTCGCCCACCAGGGCGTACATGGCCTTGACGGCGCGCGCGAAGTATTCGTGGTTGGAAATCTTGCCGCGCCCGTCCTCCCGGCCGGCGGTCTCGCCGTCATGCTCGTAGACGTAGATCAGGTCGATGTCGCTGGAAACATTGAGCTCGCGCGCTCCGAGCTTGCCCATGCCTATCACCCACAGCTGCACCGGCTGGCCCTGGGGACTTAGCGGCGCGCCATGGCGCGCGTCCAGCTCGGCGCGCGCGGCGTTGCAGGCGCGATCGAGCGCCAGCTCGGCCAGCGCCGTCACCGGCCCGGTGATGTCGGCCAGGGGCGCGCCCTGGTCGCAGTCCAGGGTGATGAGGCGTTGCATCAGCAGCTGGCGCAGGATGCGCAGCGCCGCTCCCAGGTCTTGGCCGCGCGCCAGCAGGGCGTCGCAGGCCTGGCCCAGGCTGGCGTGATCGGGCACGCCCGGCGCCAGCAAGGGCAGATCGGCCGCATAGCGGCGCAGCAGGCGTTGCTGAAAGCGTGAATGCAGCGAAAGTGGAACGCTGGGGGCGGCGGTGGCGGTGTCTATCGAATGCATCTGCTTGGCAAAGGCTGGATGGCGGCTGAACCCATACAGAAGTGGCGGGTCATAATTCCTGCCACCCCTTGCATCCGCCATGACTGAGCCCTCGTCCCACCCTTCCCGCCAGCTCAGACTGGTGGCGGGCTGTGCGCGCTGGGCTCTGGCACTGCTGGTGGCACTGTGGCTGTTACTGGCGGCTGCCTGGGGGGCGCTGCATGGCTGGATTGTGCCGCGTATCGGCGATTACCGCCTTGAGCTGCAGGCGCAGGCCGAGCGCGCCCTGGGGGTACCGGTGCGCATTGCGGCCATCACGGCGCGCAGCGAGGGCCTGATTCCGACCGTCGAGCTGTCCGGCGTGGCCCTGCTGGACGCGCAGGGGCGCGAGGCGCTGCAGCTGCGGCGCGTGGTGCTGGCGCTGTCGCCGCGCTCCTTGCTGCGCCTGGGTTTCGAGCAGATCTACATCGAGGGGCCGGAGCTCGACATACGCCGCGCCGCCGATGGCCGCATCACGATGGCCGGGCTGGACTTCAACACCAACGCGCAGGGCGACAGCCGCGCCGCCGACTGGCTGTTTGCGCAGACCGAGGTGGCCCTGCGTGGCGGCACGCTGCGCTGGACGGATGAGCAGCGCGCCGCCGCGCCGCTGGCGCTCGCCGATGTGGATCTGGTGCTGCGCAACGGCGGCTGGCGCCACGCCCTGCGCCTGGACGCCACGCCGCCGCCCGAGTGGGGCGAGCGCTTCAGCGTGCGCGGCAGCTTCCGCCAGCCGCTGCTCACCACCCATGGCGGCAACTGGAAGCGCTGGAATGGCGAGCTGTACGCCATGTTTGCCCAGGTCGATGTCTCGCGCCTGAACCAGGTTGCCGACCTGGGGGCCTGGCGCGTGAGCGAGGGGCGCGGCGCGCTGCGCGGCTGGGTGCAGGTGCAGCGCGGCCAGCCGGTGGGCGCCACCGTGGACATGGCGCTCGACGAGGTGAATGCCACGCTGGGCGAAAAGCTGCAGCCGCTGATGTTGCGCCAGCTCACGGGCCGGCTGGAGGGGCGCCGGCTGGAAGGCGGTTTCGATCTCGGGGCGCGCAACCTGCAGTTCGAGGCCGACGACGGCTTGCGCTGGAGCAGCGGCAACCTGCAGCTGCGCCATCTGGCGCGGGGCGCGGCGGGCCAGGAGGAGGGCGCGCTGCAGGCGGATAGCCTGGACTTGGCGGCCATGGCGCAGATCGCCAGCCGGCTGCCGCTCGATGATGCCGCCCATGCCCTGCTGCAGACCTATGCGCCGCGCGGCATGGTGCAGCAGCTGCAGGCCGGCTGGCATGGGCCGCTGCAGCAGCCGCAGCAGTACCAGCTGCGCGCCCGGGTCAGCGGCCTGGCCCTGGCGGCGCAGGGCCAGGCGCCCAAGGTGGCCGGCCTGAGCGGCGCCAACCTGAACCTGGATCTGACGCAAAAGGGCGGGCGCGCCGAGCTGGCCATGGCTGACGGCGCGCTGCTGCTGCCCGGCGTGTTCGAAGACCCGGTGCTGCCGCTGCAGCGGCTCTCGGCCACGGTGCTCTGGCAGATCGAGGGCCAGCGCATCGCGGTGCAAAGCAATGATCTGCGCTTTGCCAATGCCGACGCCGAGGGCCAGGCGCGGCTGGCCTGGCGCACGGCGGACGCCGCCACATCGCCGGCGCGCGCGCGCCTTCCGGGCCTGCTGGAAGTCACGGGCAACCTGACGCGCGCCGACGGCACGCGCGTGCACCGCTACCTGCCGCTGGCCATTCCCGCCGAGACGCGCCATTACGTGCGCGATGCCATCCAGGCCGGCAGCGCGAGCGAGGTGCAGTTTCGCGTCAAGGGCGACCTGCACGACTTTCCCTATGGCCATGCGCCGGGCCGGGGCGAATTCCACATCGCCGCGCGTGTTGCGGGCGTGACCTACGCCTATGTGCCGCCCAGCCTGCTCGCGCCCGGAGACCGGCCCTGGCCGGTGCTGGCCGATCTGGCGGGCGAACTGGTGTTTGACCGCGCCAGCATGCTGGTGCGCAACGCCACCGGCAGCTTTGCCGGCCAGCCCGCGGTGCGCATACCGAAGGTGGGCGCAAAAATAGCCGACCTGGAGCACAGCGTGGTCGAGGTCGATGGCCAGGTGCGCGGTCCGCTGCAGGACATGCTGGGGCTGGTGAGCGGCTCGCATATTTCGCAGCTCACGCAGGGCGCGCTGGATCGCGCCACGGCCAGCGGCGCGGCCGATCTGCAGCTCGCGCTCAAGCTGCCGCTGGCCAAACTGGCCCAGTCCAGCGTGCGCGGCAGCGTCACGCTCGCCGGTAACGAGGTGCGCTTCGTGCCCGAGGCGCCCACGGTGACGGCGGCGCGCGGCGCGGTGCAGTTCACCGAAACCGGCTTCACGCTCGCCGGCGTGCAGGGCCGGGCGCTGGGCGGCGAGGTGCGCCTGGAGGGCGGCATGGGCGTCGTGCCAGCCGGTGCGCCGCCCGACTCCGCCGTGCGCGTGCGTGTGCGCGGCAGCGCCAGCGCCGAGGGCCTGCGCGCCACACCGCAGCTGGGCCTGCTGGCGCGCCTGGGGCAGCATGCCAGCGGCAGCACCGCCTATACGCTGAACCTGGGCGTGCGCCGTGGCCAGGCCCAGATCGAGGTGCACACCGACCTCGTGGGCATGGCCCTGGCCGCGCCGGCGCCGCTGGGCAAGAGCGCGCAGGCGCCGCTGGCGGTGCGCTTTGACAACCGGCTCACGCCCGAGGCCGCGGCCTCGGACAGCGCGCCGCTGCAAAACCAGCTGACGCTGGAGCTTGGCGATGTGGCGCGCCTGGACTATGTGCGCGCGCTGAACGGCGAGCAGGCGCGCGTGCTGCGCGGCGCGGTGAGCGTGGGCCTGCCGGCGGCCCAGGCGATGGCATTGCCACAGCAGGGCGTGGCCGCCAACGCCCAGCTGGACGAGCTGGATGTGGACGCCTGGAGCGACTGGCTCGGGCCACAGCAGGCTGCAGCGGGCGGGGTGGGTGCGGCGGGCGAGCAGTCGCAGGACTACCTGCCCGACCGCCTGGCGCTGCGCGCCGGCACGCTGGTGCTGCAGGGGCGCAGCCTGCACGAGGTGGTGGCCGGGGTCTCGCGCGCGGGCGCCGCCTGGCGT
>JAFEER010000114.1 GCA_018240985.1 Pseudomonadota bacterium | reverse complement strand
TCGTTGCAGCCTTCCTTGGTGCCGGTGCTGCGCGCGGCTTCGCGCAGCCAGTCGAGCACCGTGCGCGTGGTGCTTTCGCGCTCCACGCTGACGATGCGGCCGCGGTGATAGAAGCGGATCGGCCGTGATCCGGCCGTGGCGATGGAAGGTGGGGCGGTATAGGTCATAGCTGCAATCCAGACAAGGCAGTGAGGCTCTCAGAGCCGGGGCATTGCCGTTGCCGCTATGGTGCACTCGGTCGAGGGGCTGTGGCATTCCGGCCCCTCAATACTCGATATGCCGCAGTTCTTATAAAACCTGGGTTAACCCCGATGTAGTTCGATGGTTTGCTGCTTTGCGCTCGTGCACGCATTGCTCCAGTCTGGGCGCGGCCGCCGCTCCTTCCCCCTCTCCCCTTGCGGGAGAGGGTTGGGGAGAGGGGTGCATAGGCGCTGCGCCCCAAACTCCCCCCTCTCCCCCGGCCCCTCTCCCGCGAGGGGAGAGGGGGGAGGTGAAGAGTCAGAAGCCCATGCCTGTGCCAGTGCGTCTTACTCGGAGCCGGGCAGCAGGCAGATGGTGAGCAGCATGGAGCAGTCCTGCACCGCGTGCAGCGCGTGGGGCTCGCCCGCGGCCACGTACATCAGGTCGCCGGGCCGCATGCGCTGGGTGTTGCCATACACGCTGAGGTCAAGCTCGCCTTCCAGGCACTGCAGCGTGATCTCGCCCTGCACCCGGTGCTCGCGCATGCGGTGGCCGCGGGGCAGCACCAGGCGCACCACCTCGAGCTGGCTGGCCTTGAACAGGGCGGCGGAGACGGCCTCGGTGAGGCGCTCGCCCAGCGGCTCAAGTCGTGCGATCTGGCCGGAAGCGACATGGGGCAGGGCCATGATGATTTCTCCTTGAAGCGTGTTGATTCACACCGAGCGGCTGCGCGCCAGCGGCGGGTTCTTGGCGAAGTAGCGCACGATGCCGCGCATCAGCGCGTCGGCCAGCTGCTCCTGGTAGGCTGCGGTGCGCAGCTTGGCTTCTTCCTCGGGGTTGCTGATGAAGGCCGTCTCCACCAGGACGCTGGGGATGTCCGGGGCTTTCAGTACGGCGAAGCCGGCCTGCTCCACGCGCGGTTTGTGCAGCCGGGCCATGCCGCCAATCTCGCCCAGCAGCACGCCGCCGAGTTTCAGGCTGTCGTTGATCTGCGCCGTGGTGCTCATGTCCAGCAGGGCGCGCTGCACATGGCGATCCTGCGTGCCCACGTTCACGCCGCCGATCAGGTCGGCCTCGTTCTCCTTGTTGGCGAGCCAGCGCGCGGCCGAGCTGGACGCGCCGCCCTGGCTCAGTGCGAACACGCTGGCGCCGCGTGCATCGGGGTTGGTGAAGGCGTCGGCGTGGATGGAGACGAACAGATCTGCCTGCACGCGTCTGGCCTTTGCCACGCGCGTGCCCAGGGGCACGAAGTAGTCACCATCGCGCGTGAGAAAGGCGCGCATGGGGTTGCCGCCCACCTGGCTGGCGTTGATGCGCTCGCGCAACTGGTGTGCCACCTTCAGCACCACGTCTTTCTCGCGCGTGCCGCCAGGGCCGATGGCGCCCGGGTCTTCGCCGCCATGGCCAGGGTCGAGGGCGACGATGATGAGGCGGTCGGTGGCGCGTGCCGTGGCGCGCGCACGGCTCGGCGGTGCGGGGGTGAAGCCCGGTGTGGGCGCGCCCTTAGGGACGCTGTTGCCCGAGGGCGCAGCCGGTGCATCTGCCTTCAGGCCATGCTGGGCGATCAGATCGCCCAGTGGGTCGGGCAGTGGCAGGTCAGGGGCCTTCGCGCTGCCGGGGGGCGCTGCCATCGGATCGCTCAGGCGCTCGGCAATCAAGGCCTCCAGCGGATCGGGCGGGTCTGCGGGGTAGAGGTCGAACACCAGCCGGTGCTGGTAGGCGGCCACGGGCTGCAGCGTGAACACCTGGGGCCGCGCGGCCTGCTTCAAATCCACCACCAGGCGCACCACGCCGGGCGCGTTCTGGCCCACGCGGATGCCGGCGATGTTCGGATCGTCGGGCTGCACCTTGACCACGAGCTCGCGCAGCGACGGGTTGAGGTCTATACCCTCGATGTCCACCGCCAGGCGTGGCGGCGTGGGCACAAAGGTCTGCCGGGTGACGAGCTGGCGGTCGGACTCGATGGTGACGCGCGAATAGTCGGGCGCAGGCCATACGCGCACCGCCAGGATGGTGGCACCGCGCGCGATCTGTTGTGCGCCCAGCAGCAGCACCAGGCTGCCCGCCTGCAGCAGCTGGCGGCGGGTGCGCTGTGGGTGGGGTGGGAGCGCGTCGCTCATGGGCTGTTCAATCCTTGCAGTATGGCGCTGCCGCGGGGCGTGCGGGCCTGCAGCATGACATGTCGGGAGGAATCATCCTCCGCTTCAATGTAAATAGCAATATCCGCTGTTGGGATAAGCCCTGCTGCGTTGTCCGGCCATTCGGCCAGCTTCAGGCCCGGGCCGGCGAAGAGGTCGCGAAAACCGGCGTCCTCCCACTCGCGCGGGTCGTGGAAGCGATAGAAGTCGAAGTGCCAGATGGAAAGGGAAAGGCCAGGCGCCTGGTGCGGCTCCACCACGGCATAGGTCGGGCTCTTGATGCGCCCCGTCACGCCCAGGGCGCGCAGCAGGTGGCGCACCAGCGTGGTCTTGCCTGCGCCGAGCTCGCCATGCAGGGCGATGAAGGCATCGGCAAGGCCAGGCTGCGCGGCCAGGAGCGCGGCAAAGCGTGCCGTGTCGTCCTCGTCCTGCCAGCGCAGCGACATTTCTACAATCGGGCGGTGATGGTCAGCAGCAGTCAACTCGTTCCTCAAATTCAGGGCTGGGCGCGTGAGCTCGGATTCTCCCAAATCGGCGTGGCTGGCGTGGACTTGTCCGCCGCCGAAACTGGATTGATGCAATGGCTGGCCCAAGGGTTCCATGGCGAAATGCAATATATGGCAGCGCATGGCCTCAAGCGCGCGCGCCCGGCCGAGCTGGTGCCGGGCACTGTGAGCGTGATCACGGCGCGCATGGACTATCTGCCGCGCGCCACGCCGCCCGACTGGCAGGCCATCGAATTCGAGCGCCTCAAGCGCCCGCAGGAGGGCATCGTCTCCGTCTACGCCCGTGGGCGCGACTACCACAAGGTGCTGCGCGCGCGCCTGCAAAAGCTGAGCGAGCGCATCGCCGAGGCCGTGGGCCCGTTCGGCCATCGCGTGTTCACCGACTCGGCCCCGGTGCTGGAGGCCGAGCTCGCGCGCCGCAGCGGCCAGGGCTGGCGCGGCAAGCACACGCTGGTGCTGAGCCGCGAGGCGGGCTCGATGTTCTTCCTGGGCGAGATCTACCTGGACATGGCGCTGGAGCCCACGGCGCCCGTGACGGCCCACTGCGGCAGCTGCCAGGCCTGCATGGATGTGTGCCCCACACAGGCCATCGTCGCGCCGCACCGCATCGACGCGCGCCGCTGCATCTCCTACCTGACCATAGAGCATGCCGGGCCGATACCTGAGGAACTGCGCCCGCTGATGGGCAACCGCATTTACGGCTGCGACGACTGCCAGCTCATCTGCCCCTGGAACAAATACGCCCATCCCGGCACGCTGCCCGACTTCGACGCGCGCACGCCCCTGGTCGGCCGGCAGCTGGTGGAGCTGTTCGCCTGGGACGAGGCCACCTTCCTGCGCCAGACCGAGGGCGGGCCGATGCGCCGCATAGGGCATGAGCGCTGGCTGCGCAACATCGCCGTGGCGCTGGGCAATGCGCTGCGCGCCGCGAGTGAGCCTGAGGAGCAGCAGGCCCTGCGCGCCGCGCTGGCCACGCGCGCCGAAGACGCCAGCGCCCTGGTGCGCGAGCATGTGGCCTGGGCGTTGGCGCAAGAATATTGAAGAAAAATGGCTGCAGCGCCCGTGGATGAAGCGCCAACAGCTATTTAATTGATAGTTTCAACGCAGCAGCCACAGCCCGAATGGCAGGCTCGCCACACCCAGCACCGTGGACAGCGTGACCAGACCGGCCACATAGGCGCCGTTGTAGCCCATGCGCGCCGCCAGCACGTAGCAGCTGGAGGCCGTGGACACGGCGCAAAACACCATCAGCGCCTGGGCCTGCGTGGCATCGAGCCCGAGCAGCCGCACCAGCGCCCAGGCGATCAGCGGCAGGGCCAGGTGGCGTATCGCCAGCACCGACGCCGTCAGCAGCTTGTCGTGCTTGAGCCGCCCGAATTGCATGCCCGCGCCGGCGGTCATGAGCCCCAGCGCCAGCGAGGCCGCGCCGATGCGGCTCACCGCGGGCTCCAGCGCGCTGGGGATGCGCAAGCCCAGCAGGTTGGCCACGAGGGCCGTGGCCGTGGCGATGATCAGCGGGTTGCGCAGCAGCTCGCCCAAGAAGCCGCGCTCGCCGTGACGCGCCATCGGCCACACGGCCGCCACGTTGACCAGCGGTACGCACACACCAATGAGCACCGCCACCATCAGCAGGCCCGGCGCGCCCGCCACGCGATCGGCCAGGGCCAGCACCAGGTAGGAGTTGAAGCGAAACGCCACCTGGGCCGCGGCCGCGTGCTCGCGCCGGTTGATGTGCCGGCCCAGCCAGGGCAGGTGCGGCAGGCTGTAGGCCAGGGCCACGCCGCACAGCAGGGTGCCCGCGCCCGCGGCCACCAGGCCCGTGGCCTCGCCCAGGTTGATGGGGCTTTTCACGATCGACTGGAACAGCAGCACCGGAAACAGCAGGTAGTACACCAGGCCTTCCACGGCTTGCCAGACGCTGCGGTTCAAGGCGGTGTAGCGGCAGACCAGGTAGCCGCACAGGATCAGCGAGAAGTCGGGGAGGAGCAGCTGCGCGTAGTTCACGGCGCGCAGCATAACGCGGCGCAACCGGGGTTAGCCCCAGCACGGCCATGGCCGGGCCTGCGGGTAGGATCGCACCCCACAATTTGTTTCTTTTGGCTGATGTATTCGATAAGGAGTGTTTGCATGCAACGTCGCAACTGCCTGGCCCTGGTGCTGCTGGTAACGGCCGGCACGGCCTTCGCCCAGGCCTACCCCACCAAACCCATCAAGCTGCTGGTGCCGTTTGCGGCCGGCGGCACCACCGACATCATTGCGCGCGCCATTGCCGACCCGCTGGGCAAGGCGCTGGGCCAGCCGGTGGTGGTGGACAACCGCGGCGGCGGCGGCGGCATCATCGGCGCGCTGGAGACCTCGCGCGCCGCGCCCGATGGCTACAACCTGGGCATTGCCACCGTGTCCACCATGGCGACGAACCCGGCCATCAATCCCAAGGTTCCCTATGACCCGGTGAAGGACTTCACGCCCATCATCAACATCGCGGCCACGCCCAACGTGATCGCCGTGAACCCCAAGTTCCCGGCGAAGGACTACAAGAGCTTCGTCGCGGAGCTGAAGAAAAACCCCGGCAAGTATGCCTACGCCTCGTCGGGCACGGGCGGCATCCAGCACATGCTGATGGAGCTGTACAAAAGCCTTTCCGGCACCTTCATGACCCACATCCCCTACCGCGGCGCGGGCCCGGCCCTGAACGACGTGGTGGCGGGACAGGTGAACATGACGCTGGACAACCTGCCGTCCTCGCTGCCCTTCATCAAGGACGGCCGCATGGTGCCCATCGTGGTGGCCGCGCCCCAGCGCCTGGCCGTGCTGCCCGGCGTGCCCACCTTCAAGGAAGTGGGGCTGGAGCCCGTGAACCGCATGGCTTTCTACGGCATCCTCGGCCCCAAGGGCATGCCCAAGGACGTCGTGGACAAGATCAATGCCGGCGTGAAGAAGGCCCTTGAAGACCCGGCCGTGAGGAAGCGCATCGAGGATACCGGCTCCCTCATCATCGCCAACACGCCAGAGCAGTTTGCCGAGCAGATCAAGGCTGAATATGCGGTGTACAAGGACGTGGTGCAAAAGCAGAAGCTGACGCTAGAGTAAGCTCGCCTCCCGCTCACCCGAAGCCGCCTGAGGGCGGCTTTTTCGCATGCCGCCCGAAAGCCAGAACGCCATCGACCTGTTCCTAGACGCCCTGTGGCTGGAGGACGGCCTGTCGCGCAACACGCTGGCCGCCTACCGGCGCGATCTTTCGATGTACGCGCAGTGGCTCGCCGTGCAGGAGCCGCCGTTGGCGCTCGATGGGGCGCAAGAACAACACCTGCAGGCCTACTTTGCCGCGCGCCACGCCGAGACGCGCGCCACCACCGCCAACCGGCGCCTGACGGTGCTGCGCCGCTACTACCACTGGGCGCTGCGCGAGCGGCGCATCGCGCAGGATCCCACGGTGCGCCTGCTGGCCGCGCGCCAGCCGCTGCGCGTGCCCAAGACGCTCACGCAGGCGCAGGTGGAGGCGCTCTTGCAGGCCCCCGACACGGCCACGCCCCTGGGTCTGCGCGACCGCGCCATGCTGGAGCTGATGTACGCCAGCGGCCTGCGCGTCTCCGAGCTGGTCACGCTCAAGACCTTTCAGCTAGGCCTGACGGAAGGCGTGCTGCGCATCATGGGCAAGGGCGGCAAGGAGCGGCTCGTGCCCTTTGGCGACGAGGCGCACGGCTGGCTGACGCGCTACCTGGCGGAGGGCCGTGGCGCCATCCTGGGCGCGCAGCAGACTGATGACTTGTTTGTGACCCAACGCGGCTGCGCCATGTCACGCGTGATGTTCTGGGTCATCGTGAAGAAATGCGCGCAGCTCGCCGGCATCACCGCGCCGCTGTCGCCGCACACGCTGCGCCACGCCTTTGCCACGCATCTACTGAATCACGGCGCCGACCTGCGCGTGGTGCAGCTGCTGCTGGGCCATGCCGACATTTCCACCACCACCATCTATACCCATGTGGCGCGCGAGCGCCTGAAGCAGCTGCATGCGCAGCACCACCCGCGCGGGTAGCATCGCCGCTTTGCCTGATCCCGCCATGCCCGTATTTTCCAGACGCCTTGCACTCCTCTGCGCCGCCGCATGCGCCGCAGCTCCCTGGCCGGTTCTTGCGCAGTCCGATTGGCCAGCCCGGCCGATACGCATCATCGTCGCCTACCCGGCCGGTGGCGTCAGCGACGTGGTGGCGCGAGCCATCGGCGAGAAGCTGGCGCAGCGCCTGGCAACGCCCGTGGTGGTGGAGAACAAGGCCGGAGCCGGCGGCACCATTGGCATGGACGCGGTGGCCAAGGCAGCGCCCGACGGCTACACGCTGGGCTTTTCCGCCATCAGCCCGCTGGTGCTCAGCCCGCACCTGGGCAAGCCGCCGTTCGACCCCATGCACGACATCGCGCCCGTGGCCAGCGTGATGTATTCGCCGGTCTTGCTGCTGGGCACGCAGGCCCTGCAGGCGCGGGACTTCCGCGGCCTGATGGCCAGCGCCAAGGCGCACCCGGGGCAGCTGCGCTGGGCCACCTCGGGCCTGGCGTCGCTGGGGCACATCATGCTCGAGCACATCATGCAGGGCGCGGGCGTGCAGATCACGCATGTGCCCTACAAGGGCGGCGGCCAGCAGCTCAACGACGCGCTGAGTGGACAGTTCGAGGTTCTGTCCACCAATGCCGGGCCGGCCGTGATGCAGCATATCCAGGCCGGCAAGCTGCATCCGCTGGCCGTGGGTGCGCCTCAGCGCCTGCACGCGCTGCCGCAGGTGCCTACCTTGTCGGAGCTGAAGCTGCCCGCCGCCAACCTGAGCTCGGTATTCGGCATCTTCGCCCCGGCCGGCACGCCCGCACCCATCCTGGAGCGCCTGAATGCCGAGATCAACCATGCCCTGGCGCAGCCGGACATCAAGGCGCGCCTGCAGGCGTCCGACAACGTACCCACGGGCGGCACGGCGGCGCAGTTCAGGCAGCAGATCGCCGCCGAATCCGAGAGCAATGCGCGCATCATTCGCGCGGCGCGGATCTCGCTGAACTGACGCTTCAGAGCGTGTTTATGATCTTTTCATGGTGCCCGTTGCCCCACAAAGGCAGTGGATGCTATGGCAGCTACCGCAGCCGGGCTGGTGGCCCGGCGAGGATTTGCAACGCCGCAGACGCTGTCTTTGTGGGGCAACCCTTCGGGCAAGGCAGCAAACAACCGCACTCGTCGTTGCCCGCCTTGCCCAGGCCTCCAGCATGGGCAAGGCCGTCGCCTAGATTGCGACTGTTTGCTGCCTTGCGGACACCATGAAAAGATCGTAAACACGCTCTCAGGCGCCGCCCATGCTCTCGGCCCAGGCCAGGGCTTGCAGGTGGGCCATGTTGACCTGGCGGTTGGACAGGTGCAGAGCGTCTGCCGTCCGCGCGAAGGCCTCGTCGTCGCCGCTTTCGCAGGCGCGCGTGAGTTCCAGGAAGGGCGCAAACACGCCCTTGTTGTGCAGCAGCGCGTCCTGCACCGATTCGGGCAGGGCAACGCTTTCCAGTGCGCGATCCATGGGCATGTTCAGCATGCTGTCGAGCAGCGAGAACACGCCCACCACGAAGGCGTTGTCGCATTCCTCCTTGGGCAGCAGCTCTGCCGCCAGCAGCTCCATGAGGCGGCCGCGCACCACGGCGGTCTGGCCCACCGCCGGCGGCGCACCGTCCTTGCCGGAGGTGGTGAGCAGCAGGGCGGCCCAGCGGAACAGCTTCTTCAGCCCCAGGATCATCACGGCGTGGCGGAACGAGGTGATCTCGCACGACAGCCCGAAACCCGAGGAGTTGATGAAACGCAGCAGGTTGAACGACAGCGTGGGGTCTTTCTTGAGCAGGTTCTCGATGTCGGCCGTGCTGGCCTGCTGGC
>JAFEER010000113.1 GCA_018240985.1 Pseudomonadota bacterium | reverse complement strand
CTGTGGCTGCTGGCCATGCTGGTGGGGGTGCTGGCGGCGGCGGCCACGGTGCTGCTGCGCGGCGCGGCGCGCGGCGTGGAATGGCTGGCCACGGGCCAGACCGGCGGCCTGGTGGATGCGGCCCTGTCGCTGCCGCCCTGGCAGCGCGTGCTGGTGGGCTGCGTGGGCGGCCTGCTGGCCGGCGCCGTGCTGGCGCTGGGCAATGCCTGGGCGCGGCGCGCGCCGGCGGGGGACAAGCACCTGGACTACATCGATGCGGCGCGCCACGCCCGCGTCGACCTGAACGACCGCACCACGCACACGCGCACCCTGTCGGCGCTGCTGTCGGTGGGCACCGGCGCGTCGATTGGCCGCGAGGGCCCCATGGTGCAGATGGCGGCCTGGCTGGCGGCGCGCCTGGCGCGTGCCCTGCCACTATCGGATCAGGAGCGCGCGACGCTGCTGGTATGCGGCATTGCGGCCGGAATCGGCTCTGTCTACCACGCGCCGGTGGCGGGCGTGGTGTTCGTGCTGGAGCTGGCGCTGGGCTTCTGGGTGCCGAACGCCGTGGCGCCGGTGCTGATCGCCTCGGCCACGGCCAATGCGCTGATCTACTGGTTCGTCGAGCCGCTGCCGCTGTATGCCGTGCCACGCCTGCCCATGTTGCCGACCAGCCTGGGCGCGGCGCTGCTGGCGGGGCTGGCGTTCGGGGCCGTGGGCTGGGCCTTGCTGGTGCTGTTGGAGCGTGCACGCTCGCTGTTCGGCCGCATCGCCTCGCCGGTCTGGCGCCTGGGACTGGGCGGCTTGCTCACCGGGTTGCTGTCGGCCCTGGTGCCGCAGGTGTGGGGCAATGGCTACAGCGTGATCTCCAGCGTGCTGCAAGGGGAATTGCTGTGGCAGGTGCTGGCCCTGGTGCTGGTGGCCAAGGTGCTGGCCACGGCGCTCAGCTCGGGCAGCGGCGCCATTGGCGGGGTGTTCACGCCATCGCTGCTGGTGGGTGCGGCATCGGGCAGCGTGCTGGCGCAGCTGGCCCTGCTGGCGCTGCCCATGGCCTGGGTGGGCGATGCCAAGGTCATGGCCGTGCTGGGCATGGCGGCTGTGCTGGCGGCGGTGACGCATGCGCCGCTCATGGCCGTGGTCATGGTGATGGAGATGACGCAGGCGTTCGAGCTCACGCTGCCCACCATGCTGGCCTGCGGTGTCGCGTATGCGGTCAGCTCGCAGTTCGGCGGCCGGCCGCTGTATGGCAACCCGATCGAGGCCCATCGTTAACTACTGTCTTTACTGTCTCGGTTTGTTCTGGAAACACCCTAGGAATCGAGCCTCCCCGGCACTGCAGGAGCACGCACAATACGAGGACTGCCCCGTACACCGGGGGAGGGCTGGACAAGGATGGCCCCGGGCAGCCGATGCGCGCCTTGCCATACCAGCCATTCAAACCATTTTTCATCGCTTCACCCACAAGGAGATTTCATATGAAGAAGCATTTGCTGGCCGCCGCAATCACCGTGCTGGCAGCAGGCAGCGTATTCGCGCAGGCCAACGACACGCTGGCCAAGATCAAGTCCAGCGACGCCATCACGCTGGGCGTGCGCGAGTCCTCGGGCCTGGGCTACACCCTGGGCAACGGGAAATACGTGGGCTTTCATACCGAGATGGCCGAGCGCATCGCGCAGGACATCCAGAAGCAGCTGGGCCTGGCCAAGATGGAGGTCAAGTACCAGCCCGTGACGTCGCAGAACCGCATTCCGCTGGTGCAAAACGGCACGGTGGACCTGGAGTGCGGCTCCACCACCAACAACATGGCACGCCAGAAGGACGCGGCCTTCGCCTACACCACCTATGTGGAAGAGGTGCGCATCGCCGTGAACGCCAAGTCGGGCATCACCGGCATCAAGGACTTGAACGGCAAGACCATCGTCACGACGACGGGCACCACGTCGGTGCAGACGCTGCGCAAGAACAAGCGCGCCGACGGCCTCACCTTCAAGGAGGTCATGGGCAAGGATCACGCCGACAGCTTCCTGATGCTGGAGACCGGCCGCGCCGACGCCTTCATCATGGACGGCTCCATCCTGGCCGCGAACATCTCCAAGGCCAAGAACCCCAAGGACTTCAAGATCGTCGGCGAGGTGCTGTCGGTCGAGCCCATCGCCTGCATGCTGCGCAAGGACGACCCGGCCTTCAAGAAGGCCGTGGACGATTCCATCGTGCGCCAGATCAAGGATGGCTCGCTGGCCAAGCTCTACGACAAGTGGTTCATGCAGCCCATTCCGCCGAACAACGTGAAGATCGGACTGCCGCTGTCCGAAGCCACCAAGGAAGCCTGGGCGCACCCCAACGACAAGCCCATGGAAGCGTACGAGGCAAAATAATCACTCTCAATGTATCGCCCCTTCCGCCTCGCGGTGGCAAGGGGCTTTTTTTGTTGCCGCGGCGGCTTTCATGGCCGCGCGGCAACGCGAATCAATCAATAAAGGGGTGCTCCTATGAGTTGGGATTGGCAGGTGTTCTGCCAGGACACCATTACCCAGGAGGTGGGTACCAGCTGCTTTGGCAAGGGCGGCGACATCACCTACCTGGACTGGCTGCTGTCGGCCTGGGGCTGGACGATATCGGTGTCGCTGCTGGCGCTGGTGATAGCGCTCATCGTCGGCTCGCTGATCGGCACGCTGCGCACGCTGCCCGATAGCCCGTGGATCGTGCGCCTGGGCAATGCCTGGGTCGAGTTCTTCCGCAACATACCGTTGCTGGTGCACATTTTTCTGTGGTACCACGTCATTCCGGCGATCTTCCCGGCGATGAAGTCGCTGCCGGGCTTCGTGCTGGTGGTGTTCGCTTTGGGCTTCTTCACCTCGGCGCGCATTGCCGAGCAGCTGCGCTCGGGCATACAGGCGCTGCCGCGCGGCCAGCGCTACGCGGGCATGGCCATGGGTTTCACCACGTTCCAGTACTACCGCTACGTGCTGCTGCCGATGGCGTTTCGCATCATCATTCCGCCGCTGACCAGCGAGACCATGAACATCTTCAAGAACTCCTCGGTGGCGTTCGCG
>JAFEER010000112.1 GCA_018240985.1 Pseudomonadota bacterium | reverse complement strand
AGGACATCTACAAGACCGACGCCAAGATCAAGGAGCTGTTCCCCGCTAACCGCCACACGCACCGCTGGCTGGACATGGCCAGGGAGCGCATCAGCTTCCAGGGCCTGCCCGCGCGCATCTGCTGGCTGGGCCTGGGTGAGCGCCATCGGGCGGGCCTGGCCTTCAACGAGATGGTGAGGAAGGGTGAGCTCAAGGCCCCCATCGTCATCGGCCGCGACCATCTGGACACCGGCAGCGTGGCCAGCCCGAATCGCGAAACCGAATCCATGCGCGACGGCACCGACGCCGTTTCCGACTGGCCGCTGCTCAACGCCCTGCTCAACACCGCGGGCGGGGCCACCTGGGTCAGCCTGCACCATGGCGGCGGCGTGGGCATGGGCTACTCGCAGCACGCGGGCGTGGTCATCGTGGCCGACGGCACCGATGCCGCAGCCCAGCGTCTGTCGCGTGTGCTGTGGAACGACCCGGCCACGGGCGTGATGCGCCATGCGGATGCGGGTTACGAGTTGGCCATTGCGACGGCGAAGAAGCAGGGCCTCAATCTCCCTATGGTGAAGTGATGCCTACCCCCTTTGTCTGGCAAGGCCGCATCGACACCGAGGAAGTGGGCGACAGCCGCCGCTGGCACCAGCAGGTGCAGCCCTTCACGCCCGCCAGCCGCGCCGGCGTGGCCCTGATCGGCTTTGGCGTGGACGAGGGCGTGCGCCGCAACGGCGGCCGCCCGGGTGCCGCGCAGGGGCCCGAGGCCACGCGCAAGGCGCTGGCCAACCTGCCCATCCTGGGCGAGCCGGCGCTGTGGGATGCGGGCGACGTGGTGTGTGAGGGCAGCGCGCTGGACGCTGCGCAGGCCGCCCTGGCGCAGCAGGTGGCGCAGGCCCTGGCACAGGGCTGCACACCCCTGGTGCTGGGCGGCGGGCACGAGGTGGCCTGGGGCAGCTTCCAGGGCGTGGCGCTGGCGCGGCCCGGCGCGCGCATCCTGGTTCTGAACCTGGACGCGCATTTCGACCTGCGCATGGCGCACGAGGGTAATTCGGGCACGCCGTTCCGCCAGATCCAGGAACACTGCGCGGCGCAGGGCCTGCCGTTCAACTATCGCGTGCTGGGCATCAGCCGCTATGCCAATACCCGCGCCCTGTTCGATCGTGCCGATGCGCTCGGCGTGCGCTATGTGCTGGACGACGCCTTGCAGACCGAAAGCGGCCTGCACGCAGCCCTGGCCGCGCTGGCGCCCGACCTCCAAGCCTGCGATGCCGTGTACCTGACCCTGGATACCGACGTGCTGCCCGCCGCCGTGGCCCCCGGCGTGTCGGCGCCTGCGCCGCTGGGCGTGCCGCTGTGGTGCGTGGAGGCCGTGGTGGATGCCGTGGCCGGCAGCGGCAAGCTGGTGGCGGCCGATGTGGCCGAATTCAACCCCGCCTTCGACCGCGACGGCATCACCGCCAAAGTAGTGGCACGTCTGGTGGCGCGCATTGCCCGCCAGTTGGCGACGCTGGCAATGCGGTAGCGGCGCCGGGGCGGCTTTCGTGCTGAATCTGTGTGCTTGAATGAAAACGGCATTTAGGGCTGTGTAGATAAGCGGTATTAGCTATCAATTAAATAGTAATTGAGTGAACCATGAACAACGCTGATCGAATCACAGCCCCCAGCGCCGATGGCGTCTGGGAGAACCTGCACCTCGCCCCCGGCCTGGCCAGCGCCGACGTGGCCGTGGCCGAGGGCGTGCCGGCAAGCCTGGTGGTGCAGGGCGGAGTGCTGCGCTGGGTGGGGCCGTCCGCGGCGTTGCCAGCCGCCTACGCGCCGCTGGCGCGCCACGATGGCGGCGGCCTGCTCGCCACGCCCGGCCTGGTGGACTGCCACACCCACCTGGTCTACGGCGGCCAGCGCGCCGGCGAGTTCGCCATGCGCCTGGCGGGGGCCAGCTACGAAGAGGTGGCGCGCGCCGGCGGCGGCATCGTCTCCAGCGTGCGCGCCACGCGCGCGGCGAGCGAGGACGAGTTGTACGCCGCAGCGCTGCCGCGACTGCAAACGCTGCTGGCCGAGGGCGTGTGCGCCATCGAGATCAAGTCCGGCTACGGCCTGGCGCTGGAGCATGAGCGCAAGCAGCTGCGCGTGGCGCGCCGCCTGGGCGAGCGGCTGGGAGTGACGGTGCGCACCACCTTCCTGGGCGCGCACGCGCTGCCGCCCGAATACGCCGGCAAACCCCAAGGAAGCCAGGACTACATCGATCTGGTGTGCAACCAGATGCTGCCCGCGCTTGCGGCCGAGGGGCTGGTGGACGCCGTGGACGTGTTCTGCGAGCGCATCGCCTTCTCGCTCGGCGAAACCGAACAGGTGTTCCAGGCCGCGCAGCGCCTCGGCATCCCCGTCAAGCTGCATGCCGAGCAGCTCTCGGACATGGGCGGCTCGCGGCTCGCGGCGCGCTACGGCGCCATGTCCTGCGACCATATCGAGCATCTCTCGCAGGACGGCATTGAGGCGATGCAGGCCGCAGGCACCGTCGCCGTGCTGCTGCCCGGCGCCTATTACACGCTGCGCGACACGCAGCTGCCGCCCATAGCGCAGCTGCGCGCCGCGGGCGTGCCCATGGCCGTGTCCACCGACCACAACCCGGGCACCTCACCCGCATTGAGCCTGCTGCTCATGGCCAACATGGCCTGCACGCTGTTCCGCCTCACGGTGCCCGAGGCGCTGGCGGGCATCACCACGCATGCGGCGCGCGCGCTGGGCCTGGCGGACACGCATGGCCTGATCGCGGCCGGGCGGCCCGCCAACTTCGTGCTGTGGCAGCTGCGCGAGGCGGCCGAGCTGGCGTACTGGTTTGGCCACAATCCCGCGCGCACCATCGTGCGCCAGGGGCGCATCGTGCAATGAAGCTTCCATCACAGTAGCCGCCAATGCGGCGATCATCAGTGCCTGATCGCAATACTTCACCGGAATCGCACCATGCCTGAGACGACCCACGCGCCATTCCTGTTCCGCCAGGGCGCGGCGCCGCTCCTCATCTCCATGCCCCATGTGGGCACCCACCTGCCGCCGGCCATTGCCGCGCGGCTGACGCCCGAGGCGCGCCAGGTGCCCGACACCGACTGGCACCTGGAACGCCTCTACGGCTTCGCCCGGGATCTCGGCGCGTCCATCCTGGTGGCCACGCATTCGCGTTACGTGGTGGATTTGAACCGCCCGCCCGACGGCGCCAGCCTCTACCCCGGCCAGAGCGTGACCAGCCTGTGCCCGGTTGATACCTTTGATGACACGCCCTTGTATGCCAACCCAGCAGGCGTCCCCGGGGATGCCGAGGTCACCGCGCGCCGCGACACCTACTGGGCGCCCTACCACGCCCAGCTGCGCGCCGAGCTCGAACGCATGCGCGCAGCCCATGGCGTGGCCGTGCTGTGGGACGCGCATTCCATCCGTTCGGTGCTGCCGCGCTTCTTCGAGGGCCGCCTGCCCGATCTGAACCTGGGCACGGCCGACGGCGCCAGCTGCGACCAGGCCCTGGCCCAGGCGCTGCTGGCCGAGGCCAGCGCCGCCACGGGCTATAGCGCCGTGCTCAATGGCCGCTTCAAGGGTGGCTACATCACGCGCCACTACGGCGCGCCGGCGCGCAACATCCACGCCGTGCAGCTGGAGCTGACGCAATGCAGCTACATGCAGGAGGCGCTGCCGTTTGCCTACCTGCCCGAGGCGGCGGCGGGCGTGCAGCCGCACCTCGAGCGGATGCTGCAGGCGGCACTGGCGTTTGCCCGGGCGCACGGCGCGGCCGCAAGCCGCTAAGATCGCTCTCCATGGAAACCAGCCAAGTCCCCGCCGAGACCGCAGACCAGCCCGTGGTT
>JAFEER010000111.1 GCA_018240985.1 Pseudomonadota bacterium | reverse complement strand
CGCCAGGGCATCGTGCATGTGATCGGCCCCGAGAACGGCGCCACCCTGCCCGGCATGACCGTGGTCTGCGGCGACAGCCACACCAGCACCCATGGCGCGTTTGGCGCCCTGGCCCACGGCATTGGCACCAGCGAGGTCGAGCATGTGATGGCCACGCAGACCCTGCTGGCCAAGAAGGCCAGGAACATGCTCGTCAAGGTCAATGGCAAGGCGGCGCCGGGCATCACGGCCAAGGACATAGTCCTCGCCATCATCGGCAAGATCGGCACGGCCGGCGGCACGGGCTACACCATCGAGTTTGCCGGCCAGGCGATCCGCGACCTGAGCATGGAAGGCCGCATGACGGTGTGCAACATGGCCATCGAGGCCGGTGCGCGCGCCGGCCTGGTGGCCGTGGACGACAAGACCATCGGCTACGTCAAGGGCCGCCCCATGGCGCCCACGGGCGTGGAGTGGGATCAGGCCGTGGCCTACTGGAAGACGCTGCACTCCGACGCCGATGCGCAGTGGGACGCCGTGGTCGAGCTCAACGGCGCCGACATCCTGCCCCAGGTGACCTGGGGCACCAGCCCCGAGATGGTGCTGGGCGTGGACGCGCGCGTGCCCGACCCCGAGAAGGAAAAAGACCCCAACAAGCGCCACGCCATGGAGCGCGCCCTGGTCTACATGGGGCTGGAACCGGCCAAGCCGCTCACCGACATCTTCGTGGACAAGGTGTTCATCGGCAGTTGCACCAACAGCCGCATCGAGGACATGCGCGAGGCCGCCGCCGTGGTGAAAAAGCTGGGCCAGAAGGTGGCCAAGAACATCAAGCTGGCGATGGTCGTGCCCGGCTCGGGCCTGGTGAAGGCGCAGGCCGAGGCCGAGGGGCTGGACAAAATCTTCAAGGCCGCCGGCTTCGAGTGGCGCGAGCCGGGCTGCAGCATGTGCCTGGCCATGAACGCCGACCGGCTGGAGCCGGGCGAGCGTTGCGCGTCCACCAGCAACCGCAATTTCGAAGGCCGTCAGGGTGCTGGCGGACGCACCCACCTGGTCAGCCCCGCCATGGCCGCGGCGGCTGCCATCCACGGCCATTTTGTCGACATCCGCCGTTTTGCCTAAAAGGAGTATTCCCATGCGAAAGATTGCTGCATTCACCGTGATGGCCCTGTCCCTGGTGCTCGCCGGCTGCAACACCTGGTCTGGCGTCAAGGAAGACGCCAAGGAAGCCGGCCAGGCCACCGGCAAGGGCATTGAAAAGGCGGGCGAGAAAATCCGCGACATCTCCAAGTAACACCATGCAGAAATTCACCATTCACCAGGGCCTGGTGGCGCCGATGGATCGCGAGAACGTCGATACCGATGCCATCATCCCCAAGCAATTCCTCAAGTCGATCAAGAAGACGGGTTTCGGCCCGAACCTGTTCGACGAGTGGCGCTACCTGGATCAGCCCGGCCAGCCCGGCGTGCCGGAAGAAAAGCGCAAGCCCAATCCCGACTTCGTGCTGAACCAGCCGCGGTACAAGGGCGCCTCCATCCTGCTGGCGCGCCGGAACTTCGGCTGCGGCTCCAGCCGCGAGCATGCCCCCTGGGCGCTGGATCAATACGGCTTTCGCGCCGTCATCGCGCCCAGCTTTGCCGACATCTTCTTCAACAACTGCTTCAAGAACGGCTTGCTCCCCATCGTGCTGCCCGAGGCCACCGTGGCCCAGCTGTTCGACGAGGTGGCGGCCTTCCCCGGCTACGAGCTCAAGATCGACCTGGAGCGCCAGGTCGTCATCCGCCCGCAGGGCCAAGAAATCCCCTTCGACGTGCTGCCGTTCCGCAAGTACTGCCTGCTGGGCGGCTTTGACGACATCGGCCTGACCCTGCGCCACAAGGAAAAAATCGCCGCCTTCGAGGCCGAACGCCTGGCGACCAAGCCCTGGCTGGCGCATACCATGGCTGGTTGAAATACAAACAATGTTGGCTTGTCTTACTCCCTCCCCCTCTGGGGGAGGGCCGGGGTGGGGGCCCTAGCGCGTGGATGCCGGCAAGATGCCGGCGCTCCAGCCCCCATCCCAACCTTCCCCCAAAGGGGGAAGGAGTCTGAAACAGCTTGCTAGTCAAGCAATACTGAATATCAAATCATGAAAATCGCAGTTCTGCCGGGTGACGGCATTGGCACCGAAATCATCGCCGAGGCCGTCAAGGTTCTCAAAACCCTGGACTTGAAGCTGGAGCTGGAAACCGCCCCCGTCGGCGGCGCCGCCTACGAGGCCGCGGGCCATCCGCTGCCCGAATCCACGTTGAAGCTGGCCAAGGAGTCCGACGCCATCCTGTTCGGCGCCGTGGGCGACTGGAAGTACGACAAGCTCGAACGCGCCCTGCGCCCCGAGCAAGCCATACTGGGCCTGCGCAAGGCCATGGGCCTGTTCGCCAACTTCCGTCCCGCCATCTGCTACGAGCAGCTCACGCACGCCAGCAGCCTGAAGCCCGAGCTGGTCGCGGGCCTGGACATCCTCATCATCCGCGAGCTCACAGGCGACATCTACTTCGGCCAGCCGCGCGGGCGCCGCACTGCGCCGGACGGGCATTTTCCGGGCGCCGAGGAAGCCTTCGACACCATGCGCTACAGCCGCCCCGAGATCGAGCGCATCGCCCGCGTCGCCTTCGAGGCCGCGCGCAAGCGCAGCAAGCGCGTCACCAGCGTGGACAAGTCCAACGTGCTGGAGACCTTCCAGCTGTGGAAGGACGTGGTCACCGAGGTGCACAAGGACTACCAGGACGTGGCGCTCGATCACATGTACGTGGACAACGCCGCCATGCAGTTGGTCAAGGCGCCCAAGGCGTTTGACGTCATCGTCACCGGCAACATGTTCGGCGACATCCTCTCGGACGAGGCCTCCATGCTGACGGGCTCCATCGGCATGCTGCCCTCGGCCAGCCTGAACGACAAAAAACAGGGCCTGTACGAGCCCAGCCACGGCAGCGCGCCCGACATCGCCGGCAAGGGCGTGGCCAACCCGCTGGCCACCATCCTGTCGGCCGCCATGATGCTGCGCTTCTCGCTGAACCAGGCCGAGGCAGCGGATCGCATCGAAGCGGCAGTGAAGAAGGTGCTGGCACAAGGCCTGCGCACGCCGGACATCTACAGCGAGGGCACGACCAAGGTGGGCACGGTGCAGATGGGCGATGCGGTGGTCAAAGCGCTGGGCTGATACGCAATAACGGATGAGTTCCGCCACGGCGCCGGGTGAAACCATCGCCCGCTGCCTGTGCCTGGACATCGGCACCCACCCCCACGACGCGCAGCAATTGCGCGACGTGGGGGTTTTTCGTCCCGATCTGAACCGTGGGCGCAATCTGAGCCCGAAAAAAGCAGATTTCCAGCAACAGTTGGACAGCCTGACCGACGGCGCCGGCTTTGCCCTCGGACACAACACGCGCCAGTTCGACCTACCCCTGCTCGCTCACCTGCACCCGGCGCTCGCGCTGTTGCAGTTGCCGCAGATCGACACGCTCGAACTCTCGCCCATTGCCTTCCCGCAGAACCCCTACCACCGCCTCGTCAAGGACTACAAACTTTGTAGCACCAGCCGCAATGATTCCGCGCGCGATGCGCAATTGGCCTATCAATTGTTGCTGGAGCAGCGCGAGGCATTGCTGGAGCGCATTGCGCAGCACCCCGACGAAGCCCAGTGCCTGCACTATCTGCTGGTACCCGACGGGCAGCAAGACAGCGGGTTAGGCGCGCTGCTCCAGGAATGGCGTGCAGCCCCGCGCCCCACGCTGGAGGCCGCCACCCTGGCCTGGCTGCGCGCCACCCGGGGCAAGGTCTGCATCAGCGCCCAGCGGCTGCTGGCCAAGGAATGGCTGCCCGACCCCGCCTGGCACCAGAGCCTGGCCTATGTGCTGGCCTGGCTGCGTGTCTCGGGCGGCAATTCCGTGCTGCCGCCCTGGGTGGGCCACAGCTTCCCGCGCGTGCGCGAGGCCATCCGCGCCTTGCGCGAGAAGCCCTGCGCCGCCCCGCAGTGCCAATGGTGCCGGGAGCAACACCAGTTGGATCAACTGCTGCCGCGCTTCTTTCCCGGCATCACGCAGTTTCGCGCCAACCCCAGCACGGAAGACGGCCGCAGCCTGCAGCAAGCCATCGTCGAAAACGGCATGGCCGGCCAGCCCACCCTGGCCATCCTGCCCACGGGCGGCGGCAAGTCGCTGTGCTACCAGTTGCCGGCACTGGCGCATTACTACCGCAGCGGCAGCGTGACGGTGGTGATTTCGCCGCTGCAGTCGCTGATGAAGGATCAGGTGGACGGCCTGCACCAGCGCGGCATCACCTGCGCCGGCTACCTCAACAGCCTGCTCACGCCCATCGAGCGCCGCGCCATGCTGGACAAGCTGCGCCTGGGCGACCTGGGCCTGGTCTTCGTGGCGCCGGAGCAGTTTCGCAGCACCGCCTTTGCCAACGCGCTGATGCAGCGCGAGGTGCGCGCCTGGGTGTTCGACGAGGCGCATTGCCTGTCCAAATGGGGGCACGACTTCCGTCCCGACTACCTCTACGTCTCGCGCTTCATAGCGCGCCGGCAAAAGGCGGCGCCGTCGCCCGTGTTCTGCTTTACCGCCACCGCCCAACCCGGCGTGGTGGCCGACATCTGCGCGCACTTCGACAAGCACCTGGGCATGGCCTTGCAGCAGCTCAACGGCGGCGCCGATCGCCGCAACCTGAGCTACGAGGTTCGCGCCGTCCCCAACCCGGCCAAATACGCCGAAACCCTGCGCCTGCTGCAGGAGGCCCTGCGCGAGGACGGCTGTGCCATCGTCTTCTGCGCCCGGCAAAAGACCGTGGAGGAAGTGGCGGGCTTTCTGAAAGACGCCGGATTGGACTGCGGCTATTTCCACGGCGGCATGCTGGCCGCCGACAAGCGCCAGATCCAGGAGCGCTTCATCGCCGGGCAGTTGCGCGTCATCGCCGCCACCAACGCCTTCGGCATGGGCGTGGACAAGCCGGACGTGCGCCTGGTCATCCACATCGACACGCCCGGCTCGCTGGAAAACTACCTGCAGGAAGCCGGCCGCGCCGGGCGCGACCAGGCCCCGGCGCGCTGCGTGCTGCTGTACGACGAGGCCGACCTGGACGTGCAGTTTCGCCTGCTGCGCAACGCCCGGCTGAACCAGCACGACATCCGCTCCATCCTGAAAGCCCTGCGCAGCATCCACCGCAAGGACGGGGGCGACGGCGAGGTGGTGGTCACCAGCGGCGAAATCCTGCTACAAATCCCGGACGAGCACCGCATCGACCCGGAATCGCGCGACGCCGATACCAAGGTGCGCATCGCCATCGCCTGGCTGGAAGAGGCCAGGCTGCTGGAGCGCCACGAAAACCATACGCGCGTCTTTCCCAGCAGCCTGCTGGTCGCCACCCTCGATGAGGCGCGCGCCCTGCTGGCGCGCAAACTCGACCCACAGGCCGATATCGAGCCCTACCTCGTCATCCTGGGCATGCTGATGCAGGCGGGCGACGACGACAGCCTGTCCACCGACGAGCTGATGCTGGCCACCGGCCGGGACGCGCGCAGCGTCGCCGCCATGCTGCGTGAGCTCGACCAATTGGGCTTACTGACCAACGACACCGAAATCGGCGTGGCTTTGTCTGACGCCCCGGGCAGCGCGCAGCGCCTGCAGGAACTCGCGCTGCTGGAAGACGCCTTGCTCACCCAATTGCGCGAGGCCGCGCCCGATGCCGACGACCAGAGTTGGCAGCAGCTGCATGTGCGGCGCCTGTGCGACGCCATGCGCCGCGACAGCCAGGTTGACCTTGACCCCGATCGCCTGGCACGCCTGCTCAAATCCTTTGCCGAGGCCTTTGGCGAGGGCCATGGCATGCGCGGCTGCTTTGCGCTGCGCCCGGGCGGCACCGAGCACCGCCAGATGCGGCTGCTGCGCAGTTGGCAGGAGATTGAAACCATACGCACCCGGCGCATGCAGGTCTGCCAGGCGCTGCTGAACCACTTTGCCCAGCTGCGCAAGGGCAACACCCGGCTGGTAACGGCCAAGCAGGGCGAGCTGGAAGCCGCGCTGCAGAGCGACCTGGCGCTGGCCCACCTGGGCATCAACGACTGGGGCGTGGCGCTGCCGTCGGCCCTGCTCTACCTGGACGCCAACGAGGTGCTGCATCTGGCGCGCGGCAAGGCGGTGTTCCGCTCGGCCATGCGCATCGCCTTCGAGCCCACGGCGCAGCGCCGGCAGTTCAACAAGGGCGACTACGCCGAGCTGGCACTGCACTACCAAAGCAAGATCGCCCAGGTGCATGTGATGGCGGAATTCGCCAAGCTGGCGCTGCACAAAGTCCAGGCCGCCATGCAGTTCATCCTGGACTATTTCCGCCTGGATCGCGACAGCTTCATCCGGCAATACTTCGGCGGACGCAAGGACGTGCTGGAAATGGCCACCACCGAGGCCGCGCACCGGCGCATCCTGGTGGATCTGGCCAACCCCGAGCAGCAAGCCATCGTCACGGCGCCGCTCACGGGCTGCCAACTGGTGCTGGCCGGGCCCGGCTCGGGCAAGACGCGCGTCATCGTGCACCGCGTGGCCTGGCTGCTGCGCGAACGCCTGGTGGAGCCCGAAGCCATCATGGTGCTGGCCTACAACCGCCACGCGGCCAGTGAAATCCGCCAGCGCCTGTGGCGGCTGGTCGGCGTGGACGCCGCCGGCGTCACCGTGCAAACCCTGCACAGCCTGGCCATGCGCCTGACCGGCACCAGCTACGCCGTGGCCGCCGAGCGTGGCGAGGCGATTGATTTTTCCGCCGTCATCGGGCAGGCCACACAGCGCCTGACGCGGGCCTCAAAGGGTGACGCGGCGCAAGACAACGATGAAGCATCGGTGGCACGCGACCGCTTGCTGGCCGGGCTGCGTTTTGTGCTGGTCGATGAATACCAGGACATCAACGGCGAGCACTACGCCCTCATCAGCGCGCTGGCCGGTCGCACCCTGGCGGCGCAGGACGACCGCCTGTCGCTGCTGGCCGTGGGCGACGACGACCAGAACATCTACGCCTTTGACGGCGCCAGCGTGCGCTACATCCGCCAGTTCGAGGCCGACTACCAGGCCAGGCGCTACCACCTGCTGGAAAACTACCGCAGCAGCGCCCACATCATCGACGCCGCCAACGCCGTCATCGCCCCGGCCCGCCAGCGCATGAAGAGCCAGGAGCAACTGCGCGTGAACCATGCCCGGCGCGAGGCTCCCGCTGGTGGCGACTGGGGTGCGCGCGACCCGGTCACGCAGGGGCGCGTGCATGTGCTGCACACCCCTGCCAGCGCGCTGGCCGAAGCAGCAGCAGCACTGGCCGAGCTGCAGCGCCTGCATGCCTTGCACGCCTTGCACGTCCATAGCAACGGCGCCGGGCATTGGGGCCATTTCGCCGTCATTGCCCGGCGCTGGGACGATCTCGATGCGCTTGCCACCTTGTGCAAAAACCTGTCTATCCCCGCACTCATTCTGCGCGATGCGCTACAAATACCATTGCATTCGACACGCGAGGGCGACGGCCTGCTGCAGCTGCTGCGCGGCAGCTTGCGGCGCACCGGCCACAAGCGGGTCACGCTGCGCGCCACCGCCCTGAGCCGCTGGCTGCGGCTGCGCCATCGGCTGCAGAGTGGCGACTGGATCGACCAGCCCTTCCTCGCCGCGCTGGCGCAGTTCATCACCGAAACCGAAAGCGCGGCCTGCGGCTTCGCCATCGTCGTCGATCAGGTCATCGATGCGCTCTACGAATTTAGTAGCAGTACCCGCAGTTTTGGCGGGCCGCAGCGCCCCAATACGCCCTTGCTGCTGCTCACGGCGCACAGCGCGAAGGGGCTGGAGTTCGACCATGTGCTGATCCTCGACGGCAAGGCCTGGCAACGCGGTGGCGACGAGGAGCGGCGCCTGTTCTACGTCGCCATGACGCGTGCGCGCCTGTCGCTCACGCTGTGTAGTGCAGAGGCAAGCGGCCATGCATTGCTGCCGGCGCTGCATCCCCTGGCGCTGCACACCAGGCCCGAGCCGGCCAGCCCCGCAGACATCGCCATCACCCGCCTGCAGAAGACAGTTGGCCCGCAACATGTGGTGCTGTCCTGGCCGGGCTATTTCAAGCCCCAGGCGCCCATTCACCACGCCATCGCGGCGCTGCACGTCGGTGCCGCCCTGTCGCTGCGCCCACGCAGCGACGGCAAGCCGGGCTGGGAGCTTGCCAACGCCCAGGGCACCATCGTCGGCCGCATGGCCGAAAAATATGCGCCCCCCGCGGGCAGCATCATGGCCGTCCGCGTCGCCGCCATTCAGGTGCGCTACAAACGGACGGGCGACGCGGTGGCGTGCGAGCGCTGGGAAATCGTTGTGCCGGAAATCGAATACCACTAAACCTAGATTCGGCAGTTGACCGCTTGTAACCTTCTGGAAAGTCGCATGGATATTGACGTTCCCTGCTTCGCTGCCGTTCATCTGTTGGGTGAGAGCGCTACACGCTCGCCAGCACCGCGCTCGCCGCACCATGCGGCGTTGCTCCTCCTTGCGGGCAGTAGCCCGCGGCGTCGTCACGCCTTGCCTGGCACGCCGATCACGGCACTGGCGAGCGCGTTCAACTACCGAATCTAGGTTGAAGCGGCGCAGTCAACGCCGCCGGGCAGGGATGCGTTATCCATTCGATACGGCATGCGACAACGCATCCCCTACAATATTCCCCCATGTTTGCCGCACGCATCTTCCCCCTGAAGACCCTGCCCGCCCCCACGGCCGGCGGCCTGCGCGCAGGCACCACCAAAACCACGACCATTAAGGGCTGATCCAGCTCCGGTATCGTCGTGCGCCCCTCCTGGCCAGACGAGCCGGGGCCAGAAAAGCAGTCACCGGTCGCGTGACAACTGTTTTTTTAACTTGAAAGGGCGTTTGAAATGAGCAAGCAATTGGTAGGCCTGGTCGGCTGGCGCGGCATGGTCGGCTCGGTGTTGATGGATCGCATGCAGGCCGAGGGCGACTTCGACCTGATCGAGCCGGTGTTTTTCTCCACCTCCAACGCCGGCGGCAAGGCGCCGGCGCAGGCCCGCACGCACACCCAGCTCAAGGACGCGAACGACGTGGCCGAGCTCTCGAAGTGCGACATCATCATCACCTGCCAGGGCGGCGACTACACCAAGGAAGTCTTCCCCAAGATCCGCGCCGCTGGCTGGAAGGGCCACTGGATCGACGCCGCCTCGGCCCTGCGCATGGAGGATGACGCCGTCATCGTGCTCGATCCGGTGAACGACGGCCTGATCCAATCCAAGCTGGCCGCCGGCGGCAAGAACTGGATCGGCGGCAACTGCACCAACTCCATCCTGCTGATGGGCCTGGCGGGCCTGTTCAAGGCCGGCCTGGTGGACTGGGTGTCCTCCATGACCTACCAGGCGGCATCGGGCGGCGGCGCCAACCACATGCGCGAGCTCTTGAAGGGCATGGGCGTGGTGCATGGCGCCGTGGCCGACGAACTGGCCACCCCGGCATCCGCCATCCTGGACATCGACCGCAAGGTAGCCAGCACCATCCGTGACGATGTGCCCACCGAGCATTTCGGCGCGCCGCTGGCCGGCGGCCTGATCCCCTGGATCGATGCGCAGCTGCCCAACGGCCAGTCCAAGGAAGAGTGGAAGGGCCAGGCCGAGGTGAACAAGATCCTGGGCACGGCCGCCACCATTCCCGTCGATGGCCTGTGCGTGCGCATCGGCGCCATGCGCTGCCACTCGCTAGCGCTCACGCTCAAGCTGAAGAAGGATGTGCCGCTGGCCCAGATCGAGGCCTTGATCAAGGACGGCAACCCCTGGGTGAAGTTCGTCGCCAATGACAAGGCCCTGACGCTCAAGGAGCTCACCCCGGCAGCCATCACCGGCGGCCTGGAAGTGGGCGTGGGCCGCGTGCGCAAGCTGAACATGGGGCCGGAATACGTGTCCGCCTTCGTCATCGGCGACCAGCTGCTGTGGGGCGCGGCCGAGCCGCTGCGCCGCATGCTGCGCATCCTGCTGCAAGCCTGATGCTGCCGACGGCGCCACGCCTGTGGCGCCGTCCATCAGCGGCGCGCAACCCTACCCAGTTTGGCGCCGATCGTTGCCTGTTACCAACATCAAAGACCGGTTTTTACTCCTTCCAATAGGGTAGAAAATCGCGATGCAAGGCCTCGGCTTGTCAGTGCCGGGCATTGATGCTAAGGTGCTTTTTACATATTTTCACGCCTTGAAGCGGCTGCTGGCAGGATTGCCACCACACTACCGCTCAGGACTGCACCCCAACAACCATTCGTCGCACACATGCATCGCTGGAAATTTTCTGCACTGGCCACCGCGGCCATTCTGTCGGCCGGCCTGTTCAGCACCGATGCCAGCGCCCTCGCGCTCGGGCGCGTGAACGTGCAGTCAGCACTGGGCGAACCCCTGCGCGCCGAGATCGAGCTGCCCCAGATCACCCCCGCCGAGGCCGAGTCGCTGCGCGTGACGCCGGCCAACGCGGCGGTCTTTCGCAGCCAGGGTCTGGAGTATTCGCCGGCAGTCGGAAACGTGCAGGTGCAGGTGCATCGTCGTGCCGACGGCACCATGGTGCTGCGCCTGAGCAGCTCGCGCCCCATCAATGAGCCCTTTGTCGACCTGGTGCTCGATGCCACGTGGAGCTCGGGCCACATCGTGCGCAGCTACACCATGCTGTTCGACCCCCCGGCGCAGGCCAGCAAGCCGGCGGAGGTGGCGGTTGCACCCCAGGTAGCGGCACCGCGCGCTGAAAGCGCGCCAGCCACACCCCGCGCCCCCGCGGTGCGGGCACCAGCACCGCAAGCCGCACCTGCGGCGGCAGCGCCCGCAGCGCAAGCCACGCCGCGCCCTGCGCCCCGTGTCGCGCCCACCCCCAGCCGTCCGCCCAATGCAGAGACCGGGGCAAACGGCAAGGACGCAGTCACGGTGCGCCCCGGCGACACCGCCGGCCGCATTGCCGGCGCACACCGGCCGGCCAGCGTTTCACTCGACCAGATGCTGGTCGCAATGGCCCAGGCCAATCCCAACGCCTTCGTCAACGGCAACGTCAACCGGCTGCGCTCCGGCGCAGTCCTGCAACTGCCCAGCGAGGCCGACGCCAAGGCCACGCCGGCGGCCGAGGCGCGCCAGATCGTCGCCGCGCAAAGCCGCGACTTCAACGAATTCCGCCGCCGCCTGGCCGGGGCCGCGCCCACCGCGAAAGTGGCGGCGGCCGAGCGCTCTGCCAGCGGCTCGGTGCAAACGCAGGTGGACGAGTCCAAGCCCGCAGCCGGCAGCCCCGACAAGCTGACGCTGTCCAAGGGCGGCGTACAGGCGCGCAAGGCCGATGAACAACTGGCCCACGACAAACAGTCCGATCAGAACACGGCCCGCCTGGCCGAGTTGTCCAAGAACATTAGCGAACTCAATCAGTTGAGTGGCGGCACTCCGAAGACTGATGCCGCTGCGGCTGCCGGCGCCGCAGCCCCGGCCGCCAGTGCGCCCGGCTTGGCCGTGCCGGCGCCAGCAGGCGTCAGCGAGACAAAACCCCAGCCACCGGCCACCGCCGCCGCCGAAGCACCAACCCCGCAGGAGCCGGCGCCCCCTGCCGCAGCCCCTGAGGCTGCCCCCCAGGCCGCAGCCGCCGCACCCGCACCGGCCCCCGCGGCACCCGCGCCCGCTGCACAGCCGGCAAGCCCCGAAGAGCCCAGCTTCCTGGCTACGCTCACCGAAGACCCGGTGCGGGCCGGCGGTGCGCTGGCACTGATACTGGCGCTGCTGGGCTATGGCGGCTACCGCGTGGCACAGAGCCGCCGCCAGCAAGCGGCGCGCGACAGTTCCTTCCCCGACAGTGGCAACCCGGATTCGTTCTTCGGCGCCAGCGGCGGCCAGCGGGTGGATACCGCCGACAGCAGCCTGAGCACCGGCGCATCGTCCATGAGCTATTCGCCCAGCCAGCTGGACGTGGGCGGCGATGTGGATCCGGTGGCCGAGGCCGACGTGTACCTGGCCTATGGCCGCGATCTTCAGGCCGAGGAGATCCTCAAGGAGGCCCTGCGCCACAGCCCCGAGCGGGTTGCCATACCCGCCAAGCTGGCAGACATCTATGCCAAGCGCCAGGATCGCAAGGCGCTTGAATCGGCCGCCAACGATGTCTTCCGCCTGACGGACGGCAAGGGTGCCGACTGGTCGCATGTCGCGGATCTGGGGCGCGCGCTCGATCCGGACAATGCCCTGTACCAGCCCGGCGGCCGTCCCGCCACACCGGACGGCACCGCGGCCGAGACCGCCCCCAGCACCATCTTCCCCAGCACCGTGTCCATCGGTGCCCAGGCGAGCACCGCCCCGGCCCCCGATTCGGTGCTGCCGGATCTGGATCTCGACCTTGATCTGGATCTGCACGATGCGCCGCCTGCCGCGGCACCGGCCCCAAGCGCGTTTGCCATGGCAGCCGCCGCAGCCAGTGAGCAGGCTGCGGCGCCAATGGCAGCCACCCCGCCCGCAGCGAACGAGGCGCTGCTCCCGGCACTGGACAGCATCGACCTGGAACTGCCGCCACTAGAACCAGTGGCCGAGCACAAGCCAGGTGCGCCAAGCACGGAGATTTCTCCCCTGGAGACAGAACCTGTGCCACTGGATTTCGACGCCGACAAACTGCTGCTGTCCGACACCACCCCAAGCCCGCTGGGCAGCGATGCCAAGGACTCGGGGCCTGCGCCCTTGGAGTTTGATCTCGGCGATCTCTCCCTGGATCTCAGCGCGCCCGCATCTACGGACACCGCAGCACCAGCCCATACCTCGACAAGCGAGGAGACGCCCGACGACCCGCTGACCACCAAGCTGGCGCTGGCCGAGGAGTTCAACACCATTGGCGACAGCGAAGGCGCGCGTATTCTGGTCGAGGAAGTCATCGCCGAATCGACCGGCGAGCTCAAGACCCGCGCCCAGCGCCTGCTGGCCGAGCTGGGTTGATGCCGCGCGCCATGCGCGCTGGTGGCCGCAGCCCCGTGGGAGACATGCCATGAGGGTGGCCCTGGGCGTCAGCTACAACGGCCAGGCCTATAGCGGCTGGCAAAGCCAGCCCGGCGGCAACACCGTGCAAGACCACCTCGAAGCGGCCCTGGGCCGCTTTGCTACTCACAGGGTGGCCACGATCTGCGCCGGCCGCACGGACGCGGGCGTGCACGGCCTGATGCAGGTGGTGCATTTCGACACCGAGTTGCAGCGCGCGCCGTTTTCCTGGGTACGCGGCAGCAACACCTTCCTGCCTGCCGACATCGCGGTGCAATGGGCGCAGTACGTGCCCGATGCCTTCCATTCCCGCGCCTGCGCCGTGGCGCGCCGCTATGCCTATGTGCTGCTGCAGTCGCCCGTGCGCCCCAGCGTGGACGCGGGGCGCGTGGGCTGGGTGTTCCATGCACTCGACGAGCAGGCCATGACGGCAGCCGTGCAGTACCTGCTGGGCGAGCACGACTTCACCTCGTTTCGCGCCAGCGCCTGCCAGGCCAAGTCGCCCGTCAAGACCTTGCAGCGCATCGCCATCACACGACGCGCACCGCCCGCGGGCGAGTCGGCCGGCACGCATGGCTGCGCGCCCTGCTACTGGCGCTTCGAGTTCGAGGGCAACGCCTTCCTGCACCACATGATCCGCAACATCATGGGCTGCCTCGTCGCCATCGGCCAGGGGCTGTACCCACCGGATTGGATGCGCGAAGTGCTGGAAGCCCGCTCGCGCGACGCCGCCGCGCCCACGTTCTCGCCCGATGGCCTGTACTTCCAGGGGCCGGTCTACGCAGCCGAGTGGGGCCTGCCCACGCGCACGGCTGCGTATGATTGGCTGCCATGAGCATCCCCTCCCCCCTAAGCCTTCCTGTACGAACCCGCATCAAGATCTGCGGCCTGACGCGCGAACAGGACGTGGACGCGGCCGTGGCCGCCGGCGCCGATGCCATCGGCTTCGTGCTCTACGCCAAAAGCCCGCGTGCCGTCAGCGCCCGGCGCGCGGCAGAGCTGGCGCGGCGCCTGCCGCCCTTTGTCACGCCGGTGCTGTTGTTCGTCAACGCCAATGCTTCTGATGTGATAGCTGCTTGCGCAGGCGTGGCGGGCGCTACGGCGCAATTTCATGGTGATGAATCGCCCGAGGACTGCTGGG
>JAFEER010000110.1 GCA_018240985.1 Pseudomonadota bacterium | reverse complement strand
CGCAGGTTTGCGGTGATTGGGGCTTTGCCCCAAGCACCGTCGCAGACGTGGGGCGCGCTTCTTTTGCCTACTTTTCTTGCGCGTGCAAGAAAAGTAGGTCGCCCGCCGGGGCGAGTCCCGGCCAGAGACATCAAAAACAAGAGCTATCAACGCAATACCAGCAAGCGCATTAGCCAAAAATTAATTGTGCTCTGACTCCAATTAATCCCAGAAATTAATTGGAATCTGACCCCAATTATTCAGGGCAGATCCTTGTTCGGCTCCGGCTCACGCGCATCGCGCGGGCCCACTTGCCCCAGGCGGCTCTTGAGCGACTGCGGCTGGCCTGTGAGGATGGCGGCGTAGTTCACGGTGTTGGCCAGCACCTTCTTGACGTAGTCGCGCGTCTCGCTGAAGGGCACGTTCTCCGCCCAGATGGCGGCATCCAGCACCGGGCCGTTGCGCCAGTTGCGCGGGCGGCCGGGGCCGGCGTTGTAGGCGGCGGCGGCCAGGGCCATGGAGCCGTCGAAGTCGTCCAGCGCCAGCTTGAGGTAGGCCGTGCCAATGGTGATGTTGGTGTCGCGGTCGTTGATCTGGTTCGGCGTGAAGCCCGTCAGGCCGATCTTCTTGGCCGTCCAGCGCGCCGTGGCCGGCATCACCTGCATCAGGCCCGAGGCGCCCACGCCCGAGCGCGCGTCCATGATGAAGCGGCTTTCCTGGCGGATCAGGCCATAGACATAGGCGGGATCGAGCCCAATGCCCTGCGCGCGCTGCACCACGGCGTCGCGAAACGGCATGGGGAAGCGTTGCGCCATGTCCACCACCGTCTTGGTGCGTTCGCTGGTGTTGATGCAGCGATCCCATACCTGCTGCTGGCAGGCCAGGTCGGCCGCGGCCAGCAGTTCGCGCTCGGCCATGCCGCCCGCCTGGTGCAGGTTGGTGCTGTAGTTCCACTCGCGCACGCCCTCGGCGCGCAGGCCCATGCCGATGGCGTAGAGCGCGCGATTGAGGCCGGGGTTGGCACGCGCGGCGGTCTTCTCGGCGTCCGTCAGCGGCGCGGGTGCGGGCGGCGCGGTGACGCGCTGGCCCAGCTCCTCCAGCGCCAGCTGCTCATAAAAGCCGGAAGTGCCGGCGATGCGCTCATAGAGCTGGCGCGCCTGGGCGCGATCGGCCTCGCTGGCGCGGCCGGCCATCAGCGCGCGCGCCTTCCAATAAGTCCAGATGCTCTCGGAGCGCGCGCCTGCGCTCATCGCGTCGATGGCCCGGCCCACCGGCTTCCACTGGCCGGCGCGCAGCGCGGCGCGCACCTTCCAGCCCAGCATGTCGTCGTTCAGGTCGGCATCGCGCCCCACGTTGTCGAAGTAGCCCATGGCATCGGGCGACAGCGCCAGCGCCGCCTGCTTGCCAATCGCGCCCCAGAGCCAGTTGCGCTCCTCGGCCGAGAGGTGCACGCCCCATTTGTTGTCCAGCAGGCTGGCCGCGCTGCCCGCGTCGCTGGCGGCTATGCGCGCCAGGGCCAGCACCACCAGTTCCTGCCGCTCGCGTCCGCGCGCCGTGGCGTGGCCCTTGAGGTATTTGGCGGGTGCATCGAGCGCATCGCGCAGTTGCGCCAGGGTCTCGGGCGCGACGATCTCCACCGCCTTGCGCGCCGCGCGCAGGCGGCCCGCCTCGGCGCCCAGGCGCGCCTTGCGCCATACGTCGAGGGGTTTGATCTTCCCGTTTGCCAGCATCTCGGCAGCGGCATTGGCGCAGCCATCGTCCGCGTCGCGCTGCGCATACCAGTTGCGCAACACCTCGGCACCGGCCTCGGCGCCGGCCTGGCCCTTGATCTGGTCTATGGTGACTGCATAGCAGCGCACCTCGCGGTCGTCGCCCATGCGGAACTGCGGGTGCAGGTCGGCAAACTGATCCCAGCTGCGGCGCTGGCCCAGCAGCAGCAACCAGTCGTTGCGCAGGCGGTCTTCCTGGTAGGTGCCGGCATAGCGCTGCAAAAAGGCCTGCACCTCGTCGCCCTGGGCCTGATCCAGGCGCGCGCGCAGCTCCCAGTAGGCGGCCCAGGGTTCGAGCACATGGCCGCGGGTGGCCGGCAGCAGCGCCGTCAGCCTGGCCTTGTCGCCCTTGCGGAAGGCCTGCTGCATCTCCAGCAGGGTGTCGTCACCACCGTTTTGCGCCGCCGCCCAGGGGGCCGCCAAGGCCAGCGTGATGCCGGCCACCAGTGGTGTCAAAATCTTCGTCCATTGCATGGGGGGAATTATCGGATGGACAAAGCAGCCCTACGCCGCGCCCTGGTAGAAAAACGCCTGAATTTGCCCGACCGCCTGCAGCGCGCCGAGCTGCTGCAGCGCGTGATGCGCATCTGGCTGGTGGATCGGCCCGACACCGTCATCGGCGCCTATTGGCCCATCAAGGGCGAGTTCGACCCGCTGCCGGCGCTGCACCGCTGGAAGGAGGACGGCGAGCTGCTGGACGAGCCCCAGCTGCGCCGCATCGGCCTGCCGGTGGTGGACAAGGCCAGCAAGACGCTGAGCTTCCACGCCTGGTACCCCGGCTGCCCGATGGAGGAGGACGCCTACGGCATCCCCAAGCCCAAGGACACGGAGGTCATCCACCCCACGCTGTTGTTCGTGCCCTGCGTGGGCTACGGCCCCGGCGGCTACCGCCTGGGCTATGGCGGCGGCTTCTACGACCGCACCCTGGCCACGCTGCAGCCGCGCCCGGCCACCGTGGGCCTGGGTTTCACCCATGGCTATGTGGATGATTTCGAGCCCGAGCCGCATGACATTCCGCTGGACGCGATACTGAACGACAACGGTGTGGTCTGGCCGGTATGAGGAACACCCCCCTGAGGCGCTTCGCGCCTTCCCCCCGCTCTCGCTTCGCTGCGCTACGCGGGCAGGGGGACGACGCCAGCGCGTCGGGGCGGCCCTAGCGCGGCGTCTGCTGGCGTGGCCTGCTCCGCGGCCTTCTGAAGGGCGGCGGCGCGCCAGTTTCATCACAGGAAGGACTTCCCATGCTCCAGCTCTACATCGGCAACAAGAACTATTCCTCCTGGTCCATGCGCCCCTGGGTGCTGCTGCGCCAGGCCGGCATCACGTTCGAGGAGGTGCCGGTGCGCTTCGACAGCTTCGACGCCAACTCGCAGTTCAAGCGCCAGCTGCAGGCCGTCAGCCCCACGGCCAAGGTGCCGGTGCTGGTGGATGGCGCCATCACCGTCTGGGACAGCCTGGCGATCGCCGAATACCTGGCCGAGACCCACCCCGAGAAACACCTGTGGCCGCAGGACAAGGCCGTGCGCGCCCAGGCACGCAGCGTCACGGCCGAGATGCACAGCGGCTTCGGCGCCCTGCGCAGCGCCTGCCCGATGAACATCGAGGCCAGCCTGCCCGAGGTGGGGGCCATCATCTGGCGCGACCAGGCCGGCGTGCGCGCCGACGTGCAGCGCCTGATCGACATGTGGGGCGAGCTGCTGGCGCGCCATGGCGGCCCGATGCTGTTTGGCCAGTTCACGATTGCCGACGCCTTCTACGCGCCCGTATGCATGCGCCTGGCCACCTACGCACTGCCGCTGCCGGCGCCAATAGCCGATTACGTGCGGCGCGTGCAGCAGCTGCCCGGCGTCAAGGCGTGGATAGACGGCGCGCTGGCCGAGGCCGACTTCCGCGCCTTTGAAGAACCCTACCGCGCCAGCCGCGCCTGAACGCGCCTAAACACTCCCATGAAGCTGCACATCCTCTCCGACCTGCACCTGAGCGTGCAGGGCATGGAACACCCGCAGACCGACGCCGACATCGTCATCCTGGCCGGCGACATCGCCCGCCCCGAGCCCGCCATCGCCTGGGCCAAGGGCTTTGGCAAGCCCGTGCTCTACGTGATCGGCAACCACGAGTTCTACGGCTACGGCCTGCAGCAGACGCGGCGCATGCTGCACGAGCTGTGCGCCGGCAGCCAGGTGGAGCTGCTGGACAACCGCTGCCTGACGATTGGTGGCGTGCGCTTTGTCGGCAGCACGCTGTGGAGCGACTTTCGCATCGCCGGCGACGGCCAGGCGCGCCTGGACGCCATGGCCCAGGTGCAGCCCTTTGCGCGCGACTTCCAGCGCGTGCGCAATGGCGACGCGCCGGACGCCCCGCTCCTCACCCCCGCGGACGTGGCGGCGCTGTACGACGTCAACCGGGCCTGGCTGGAACGCGAACTGGCCCAGGCCTTTGCCGGGCCCACGGTGGTCATCACCCACCATGCGCCCTCGCCGCAGAGCATCCACCCGCGCTTTGCCGGCTCGCCGCTGAACGGCTTCTTCGTCTCCGACGCCGAAGACCTGGTGGCCGCCAGCGGCGCCCGGCTGTGGGTGCATGGCCATACGCATGACAGCTTCGATTACCGCGTGGGCGGCACGCGCGTGCTGTGCAACTCGCGCGGCTATGCCAAGGAGGGCGTGAACGAGAACGCCAAATTCGATCCACAGCTGGTCGTGGAAGTGGCTTGAAGCGCCAGACCGGCCCGCGATAGCACGCGTGCCAGCGCGGAGATTGCCAACCGCCGTTTGCAACGCCTCGACCCGAGGTCTACCCTGGGCGCTACCTTCATAACCACAAGGAGTGCATCATGGCTGAGATTCTTGGGCCGCAGCGCCTGGGCCCTTTGACGCCGCTGGTCGGCGAATGGGAGGGCAACGAGGGCGTGGATCTGTCCTACCACAACCAAGACGACCACAAGGGCGAGACCGGCTACTTTGAAAAGGCCTGGTTCCGTCCCATCCCCAAGCAGGAAAACGGCCAGCAGTCGCTCGAAGGCCTGACCTACCAGATGACCGCCTGGCGCCATGGCGAAGAGGCCATGACCCCCTTCCATGACGAGGTCGGCTATCTGCTGTGGGAAAAGGCCACCGGCGAGATCATGCGCGCCGTGGTGTTCGGCCGCGGCATCGCGGCGCTGGCCGGCGGCCACGCCAATGCACGCGACAAGGTGCTTACCTTGCGCGCCACGCCCGGCTCGGCCAGTTACGGCCTGGTGCAGAACAAATACCTGCTGTCGCGCGCCGAGATCAAGGACTTCGTGACCATCTTCAAGATCCACGGCGACGGCAGCTTCAGCTACGAGTCCGACCTGCTGCTCAAGCTCGCCGCCACCGGCGGCGAGATGCACCACACCGACCGCAACACCCTGCACCGGGTGAAATGAACCAGAGCCCTATGAACCTCGCCGAACACCAGTTTCCCGATTTCTTCAACAACGCGCCCCGGATCACGCTGCGCGACCCGCTGGCCGAATTCCTCGGCAGCGCGCGCGGCGGCGTCATGCACTACTGCTACGCCGATGCCGTGCGCCTGGCCGGGCATTCCTGCCCCACCGTCGCCGGCGCCTACCTGATGGCCGTGCACGGCCTGCGCGCGCTCTACGGCGACGAGATGCCGGTGCGCGGCGAGATCAGCGTGTTCATGCGCGACGCGCGCGACGACGGCGCCAACGGCGTGATCGCAAGCGTGCTGCAGCTACTCACCGGCGCGGCGGCGGAGACCGGCTTTCACGGTATAGCCGGGCGCTTTGCGCGCTACCAGCTGCTGCGCTTTGAACAGCCGGTGCAGGCCACCCTGGGCCTGCGGCGCAACGACAGCGGCCGCGCGGTGCAGGTGGAACTGGATGCCTCGGCCGTCGGCTGGACGCCCGAGATGCGCCGCCTGCTGCCGCGCGCCGCCGCCGGCCAGGCCAGCCCGGATGAGCTGCAGCGCTTCGGCGAACTGTGGCAAGACCGGGTGCGGCGCATGCTGGTGGAGCACGCCAACGACCCGCGCCTGGTGCAGGTCAGCGACTGGAGCGCGCCGGCCAATTAACGGGCTGACAGGCGCCGATACACTCACCCGATGCAAATCTACATGGTGGGCGGCGCGGTGCGCGACCGGCTGTTGGGCCGGCCGGTGAATGACCACGACTGGGTCGTCGTCGGCGCGCGGCCCGAGGACATGCTGGCGCGCGGCTTTGTGCCCGTGGGGCGCGACTTTCCGGTCTTTCTGCACCCCGAGACGCACGAGGAATATGCGCTCGCGCGCACCGAGCGCAAGAACGGGCGCGGCTACCGCGGCTTTGTGGTGCTGGCCTCGCCCGACGTGACGCTGGAGGAAGACCTGTCGCGGCGCGATCTCACTATCAACTCCATAGCTGCCAACGCTGACTGGTCAAGCGCTGAAGACCTTTTTGACCCCTACGGCGGCGCACGCGATCTGCAAGACCGCGTGCTGCGCCATGTGACCGAGGCCTTTCGCGAAGACCCGGTGCGCATCCTGCGCGTGGCGCGCTTTGCGGCGCGCTTTACCGACTTCACGGTGGCGCCCGAAACCATGCAGCTGATGCGCGAGATGGTGGCGCAGGGCGAGGCCGATCACCTGGTGGCCGAGCGCGTCTGGCAGGAGCTGGCGCGCGGGTTGATGGAGGAAAAACCCTCGCGCATGTTCGAGGTGCTGCGTGCCTGCGGCGCGCTCGCCGTGGTGCTGCCCGAGCTCGACCGCCTGTGGGGCGTGCCCCAGCGCGCCGAATACCACCCCGAGGTGGACACCGGTGTGCATGTGATGCTGGTGCTGGACATGGCGGCGCGCCTGGCTGCACCCCTGGCCGTGCGCTTTGCCTGCCTGGTGCATGACCTGGGCAAGGGCACGACGCCGGCCGACATGCTGCCGCGCCACATCGGCCACGAGCAGCGCAGCAGCCAGCTGTTAAGAACCGTGGCCGAACGCCTGCGCGTGCCGGTGGACTGCCGCGAACTGGCCGACGTGGTGGCGCGCGAGCACGGCAACATCCACCGCAGCGACGAGCTGGGCGCCGCTGCCCTGGTGCGCCTGCTGGAGCGCTGCGACGCGATCCGCAAACCGGCGCGGCTCGATGAGATTCTGCTGGCCTGCGAGTGCGATGCACGCGGGCGCCTGGGCTATGACGACGCGCCCTACCCGCAGCGCGCGCGCCTCAACGCCGCGCTGGCGGCGGTGCAGTCGGTGGTCACGAGCGAGGTGGCGGCGCAGGCGGCCGAACGGGGCCTGAGCGGCCCCAAGGTGGGCGAGCTGATCCACGCCGCGCGCGTGCGCGCCGTGCAAGCCTGGCTGGATACCGGCGCCCCGACAAGCAACCACTAACCACTCACCACTCACCCCACCGACCGCACCCAGCGCGCAATGTCCGCCGCCCCCATGGCGCCGGAGACGCGCGCCACCTCCTGTCCGCCCTTGAACATGATCATCGTCGGGATGCTGCGAATAGCGTAGCGCCCGGCGATGGCGGGATGCGCCTCGGTATCCAGTTTGGCCAGACGCACCTGGGGCTCCAGCTCGCGCGCCGCCTGGGCGAAGGCCGGCGCCATCTGGCGGCAGGGCCCGCACCAAGGAGCCCAGAAGTCCACCACCACGGGGATATGGTTGCGCCCCACCTGCTTGTCGAAGCTGGCCGCGTCCAGCGCCAGCGGCTGGCCGGTGAACAACGGCTGGTGGCAGCTGCCGCAGTCGGGGTTGCT
>JAFEER010000010.1 GCA_018240985.1 Pseudomonadota bacterium | reverse complement strand
GCGCCCCTTGTCCACAGACAGGCGGACGCCACGGAGAACAGCACGTGTTTCAGACATGTTCTATTCCTTACTTCTTGGCTTTTTTGTCCGCAGGGTGACCCTTGAACGTACGGGTCAGCGCGAATTCGCCCAGCTTGTGGCCCACCATCTGGTCGGTCACGTACACCGGCACATGCTGCTTGCCGTTGTGCACGGCAATGGTCAGGCCGATGAACTCGGGCAGAACCATGGAGCGGCGCGACCAGGTCTTGACCGGCTTCTTGTCCTTGGTGGCGATGGCCTTCTCGACCTTGGCCAGCAGGTGATGGTCAACAAACGGACCCTTTTTGAGAGAACGAGTCATTTGCTACCTCTTACTTCTTGCGACGCGACACGATCATGGTCTGCGTGCGCTTGTTGTTACGGGTGCGGTAGCCCTTCGTCAGATTGCCCCATGGGTCAACTGCGTGACGGCCCTCGCCGGTACGGCCCTCACCACCACCATGCGGGTGGTCGATCGGGTTCATGGCCACACCACGCACCGTCGGGCGGATGCCCATCCAGCGCTTGACACCGGCCTTGCCCAGCTGGCGCAGGCTGTGTTCTTCGTTGGCCACTTCGCCAATGGTGGCGCGGCACTCGATGTGGATCTTGCGCACTTCGCCGGAGCGCATGCGCACCTGGGCGTACATGCCTTCACGCGCCAGCAGGGTGGCGGACGTGCCAGCCGAGCGGGCGATCTGGGCGCCTGCACCGGCTTTCAACTCGATGCAATGGATGGTCGAGCCCACCGGAATGTTGCGGATCGGCAGGGTGTTGCCTACGCGGATCGGGGCCTCTGAGCCGCTTACGATGGAGCTGCCCACTTCCAGGTTGCGCGGAGCGATGATGTAGCGACGCTCGCCGTCGGCATAGCACACCAGAGCGATGTGGGCCGAGCGGTTGGGGTCGTACTCGATGCGCTCCACCTTGGCGGGGATGGCGTCCTTGTTGCGACGGAAGTCCACCACGCGGTAGTGGTGCTTGTGGCCACCGCCCTTGTGACGGGTGGTGATGTGACCGTTGTTGTTGCGGCCGGCCTTCTGGAACTGCGGCTCCAGCAGGGCTGCGAACGCTTCACCCTTGTGCAGGTGGTCACGCGAGATCTTCACCGTGCCGCGACGGCCGGGCGAAGTGGGTTTGAGCTTGATAACGGCCATGGTTTACGCAGCCTCCCCGGACAGGTTCAGCTCTTGACCTTCCTTCAGCAGCACATAGGCCTTGCGCACGTTGTCGCGGCGACCCATGGTCTTGCCAAAGCGCTTGGTCTTGCCTTTGGTATTGAGCACAGAAACACCCTTCACCTCGACCTTGAACAGCAGCTCGACAGCGGCCTTGATCTCGGGCTTGGTGGCGTTCTGCAGCACCTTGAACGTCACGGCGTTGGACTTTTCAGCAACCATGGTGGCCTTTTCGGACACGATGGGAGCAACCAGCACCTGCATCAGACGACCTTCGTCAAACTTGGGTGTGCTCATGCGAACATCTCCTTGAGTTTGTCGATCGCGCCCTTGGTGACGAGCACTTTCTTGAAGTGCACCAGCGACACGGGATCTGCATAACGCGGCTCGACGACGAACACGTTCTTCAGATTGCGCGAAGCAAGGTACAGGTTTTCATCGACCTCATCGGCAATCACCATCACCGATTCCAGATTCATGGCCTTGAACTTGTCGGCCAGCACCTTGGTCTTGGGGCTTTCGAGCTTCAGCGACTCGACCACGGCCAGGCGGCCTTCGCGGGCCAGCTGCGACAGGATGGCAGCCATGCCGGCGCGGTACATCTTCTTGTTGATCTTCTGCGTGAAGTTTTCTTCAGGCAGGTTCGGGAAGATGCGACCGCCCCCACGCCACAGCGGCGAGGAGGTCATACCGGCACGCGCGTTGCCGGTGCCCTTCTGCTTGAAGGGCTTCTTGGTCGAGTGGCGCACCTGCTCGCGATCCTTCTGGGCACGGGTGCCCTGACGGCCGTTGGCGCGGTAGGCGACGACGATCTGGTGGATCAGATCTTCGTTGTACTGGCGATCGAACACGGTCTCGGGCACGTCCACCTTGGACGCGGCCTGGCCTTGTTCATTCAGGAGTTCGAGCTGCATTAGTTCGCTCCTTTGGAAGCTTGGGCCTTGATGGCCGGACGCACCGTGACGAACCCACCCTTGGAGCCCGGAACAGCGCCCTTGATCAAGAGCAGTTGGCGTGCTTCGTCGATACGAACCACGTCGAGGTTTTGCGTCGTGACCGTGACATCACCGAGGTGACCGGTCATCTTCTTGCCAGGGAACACGCGGCCCGGATCCTGCGCCATACCGATGGAGCCAGGAACATTGTGCGAGCGGCTGTTACCGTGCGAGGCGCGCTGCGAACTGAAGTTATGGCGCTTGATGGTGCCGGCGTAGCCCTTGCCGATGGAGGTACCCTGCACGTCCACCTTCTGGCCAACGGCGAACACATCGGCCACGGGCACGTTGCTGCCTGCGGCATACTTGCCGGCGACTTCAGCGGTCACTGGGAATTCGCGGATGATTTCACCGGCTTCGACGCCCGCCTTGGCGAGGTGGCCGGCTTCTGGCTTGGTCACACGCGAAGCTTTGCGTGCGCCGAACGTGACCTGCAGGGCCACGTAGCCATCGTTCTCTTGGGTTTTCACCTGGGTCACGCGGTTGTTGGACACATCCACCACCGTGACGGGCACTGCGTCCCCGTCATCGGTGAACAGACG
>JAFEER010000109.1 GCA_018240985.1 Pseudomonadota bacterium | reverse complement strand
TAGACCCTTGCAAGGTGAATCGCGCTCTTGCCCTTGATGAACCCCACCACCTGGGATACTGCGTACTTCGGCGGTATCGATAGCATCATGTGCACATGATCGGGCATCAGATGCCCTTCCTCCACTCTGCACTCCTTCTGCGCCGCCAGCTTGCGAAACACCTCTCCAAGGTGCTGGCGTAGTTGGTAGTACAGCGTCCTTCGCCGACATTTCGGTATGAACACCACGTGATATTTACAGTCCCATGCCGTGTGATTCAAACTCTCATACTTGTCCATCCTGATTCTTCCTTTCGTGTGCTTGGCGGCTCACGTTTGGAAGTCTCTGCGATGGACAACCCCTGAAAAGTCAAACTTCTACTGCCTCCCCGGCAGAGCCGGGGGTTTTCCCGTCCCTAGTAAGACAAGTCATCTGAGAGTCGTTGCTTGTCAAGCAAATCAGATTACCGCCCCAGTGCCTGCTCCACGCCCCGGTTGGCCAGCGCATCGGCGCGCTCGTTGCCTGGGTCGCCCGCGTGCCCCTTCACCCAATGCCACTCTATGCGGTGGCCCGCCCGGTGGGCCAGTTCGTCCAGGCGCTGCCACAGCTCCACGTTCTTGACCGGCTGGCCTGCCGCCGTGCGCCAGCCCTTTTTCTTCCAACCGTGAATCCACTCGGTGATGCCCTGGCGCACATACTGGCTGTCCAGGTACAGGGCGACCTGACAGGGTTTTTTCAGCGCCGCCAGCGCCTGGATGACGGCCAGCAGCTCCATGCGGTTGTTGGTGGTTCCCAGCTCGCCGCCAAACAGTTCCAACTCCTTTTTCGGAGCGTCCGAGCGCAACAAGGCCCCCCAGCCACCGGGGCCCGGGTTGCCCTTGCATGCGCCATCGGTATAGATCACCACCTGATTCAAAAATGACTCCTGAGAAAAACAATCAAGAACAATCAATCCACCGCTCGGGGTGGGTGCTCAATGCCGCCGCGCCACCTGCACCTGCGCCGCCGCGGTCTTGGGCGCCTTGCGCCATGATGGCTCCAGCAGCCGCATGCCCTGCACGCGCTTGGCCGCCACGATGACGTAGGCCGCCCCGAGTATCGGCCACCAGCGCGCACCCAAGCTCTCCATCCAGGCGTGGCGCTGCAGCCAGCGCTCGCTCGTCGCGGCCGGCCGGTAGCAGCCGAAGCTGATGGATTCGAGCTCGAAACCCAGCAGCCGCAGCCAGTCGCGCAGGCGCATGGGCGAGAGATATTCCTCCACGTCGGGCAGATAAGGTTGTCCGCCGCCGCCCAGGCGCTGGTACAGCCGGGCGCGCCCCTGGCGCAGGCCCCACAGGCTCCATGGGTTCAAGCCGCTGATCACCGCCCTGCCCTCGGGCACCAGCACGCGGTAGACCTCGCGCAGCGCAGCGTGCGGATCCACACTCAGCTCCAGGGTATGCGGCAGGGTCACCAGATCCAGGCTGGCCTCTGCAAACGGCAAAGCGACGGCCTCGGCCAGCAGGGACGGCGCCTGGGCCCCGCCCTCGCCGTCGGCTGGCGCTGCCTTTGGCAAAAGCTGAGACTCGTCGCCGCCCAGCGCCAGCCAGCGGTGCGGCATGCGGTTGGCGCGCAACGCCTGCAGGCCCGGCATGCCCAGCTGCAGCGCGTGGTAACCAAAGATGTCGGCCACCAGCTCGTCATAACGCTCCTGCTCCCAGGCAAGCAGATAGCGCCCGGGGGGGGTGTCAAACCAGTGATGCAAACCTATAATTTCGCCGCTCATGAACTTGCTACCGCTGCCCGCCTTTTCCGACAACTACATCTGGATGCTGCACGACAGCCGCAACGCGGTTGTCGTCGACCCGGGCGACGCCGCGCCGGTGTTGCAGGCGCTGCGCGACATGGGACTGTCACTGCAGGCAATTCTAGTCACGCACCACCACGGCGACCATGTCGGCGGCGTGAACAGCCTGCGCCAGACCACCGGCGCCGCCGTCTATGGCCCGGCCGGCGAAAACATGCCAGAGCCGCTGACCCGCCTGCGCCACGGCGACAACGTCACCGCCCTGGGCCTGCGCTTCGAGGTGCTGGACGTGCCAGGCCACACCGCCGGGCATATCGCCTACTACTGCGCCGGCATGGATGGCGCGCCGCTGCTGTTCTGCGGCGACACCTTGTTCTCCGGCGGCTGCGGCAGGCTGTTCGAAGGCACGCCGGCGCAGATGCAGGCGTCGCTGGACAAGCTGGCCGCATTGCCCGGCAACACGCGCGTGTGCTGCGCCCACGAGTACACGCTGTCCAACCTGAAGTTTGCTCTGGCCGTCGAGCCCGGCAACCAGGCCCTGCAGGCCTACGCCAGCCATTGCGCGGCGCTGCGCCAGGCGGGCCAGCCCACGCTGCCATCGCACATCGCCATGGAGCGCGCCATCAACCCCTTTCTGCGCACGCGCGAAGCTACTGTCGCACAGGCGGCACACGGCTTTGACGCGCAGACCGACCAACGCCATGCTGCCTCCGTACTGGCCGCGCTGCGCCAATGGAAAAACGAATTCAAATGAAGATCCTGCACATCCTGGGGCTGGCAAGCCTCTTGTGGCTTGCCGGCTGCGCCAGCACCACCGGCCCCAACAATCACGCATCCAACCCCAGTACCGGCAGTGCTGCCAGCGGGGCAGCGCAGTACCCCGCGGAGCCACTGCGCCCCATCACCGCCGGCGCCGCCAGGGGCCATGCGGTGGCGGGCATCAGCGCTCCCTCCGACCTGTGGGAGCGCATCCGCCGCGGCTTTGCCATACCCGATCTGGAAACCGACCAGGTGCACGATCGCGAACAGTGGTACGCCGCCCGGCCCGACTATCTGCAGCGCATGACGGAGCGCTCCAACAAATACCTGTTCCACATCGTCGAAGAGCTGGAGCGCCGCGGCATGCCCACCGAGCTGGCGCTGCTGCCCTACATCGAGAGCGCCTTCAACCCGCAGGCGGTCTCCAGCGCCAAGGCCGCCGGCATGTGGCAGTTCATGCCCGCCACCGGCACCTATTTCGACCTCAAGCAGAACGTGTTTCGCGACGACCGGCGCGATGTGCTGGCCTCCACCCGGGCGGCCCTGGATTACCTGCAAAAGCTCTACGGCATGTTTGGCGACTGGCACCTGGCGCTGGCCGCCTACAACTGGGGCGAAGGCAGCGTCGCGCGCGCCATCGCCCGCAACGAAAAGCAGGGGCTGGGCACGGGCTACACCGATCTGAACATGCCGGCCGAGACGCGCATGTACGTGCCCAAGCTGCAGGCGGTGAAGAACATCATCGCCGAGCCCGGCAAGTTCAACACCGACCTGCCGCTGATCCACAACCACCCCTACTTCCAGAGCGTGGAGATCACCCGCGACATCGACGTGGCGCTGGTCGCGAACCTGGCCGGCGTGCGCCTGGAGGACTTCCGCGCGCTCAATCCCTCATTGCACAAGCCGGTGATCCTGGCGGCCGGCATGCCGCAAATCCTGTTGCCCTGGGAAAACGCCCAGGTGTTCCGCAGGAATTTTGCGGCGTATAGCGAAGGCCAGTACGCCAGCTGGACGGTGTGGACCGTGCCCAGCACCATGAGTGTGTCCGCGGCCGCGCAGCACGCCGGCATGAGCGAAGGCGAGCTGCGCCAGCTCAACGGCATACCGCCGCGCATGATGATCAAGGCCGGATCGGCCCTGATCGTGCCGCGCGCGGCCTCCACACGCGCCGATGTCACCGGCCATGTGGCCGATCACGGCCAGATCGCCTTCACGCCCGAGATCGTCACGCGCCGCACCAGCGTGCGCGCCGGCAGGCACGAAACCGTGGCCAGCATTGCCCAGCGCTACAAGGTCAAGGCGGCCGACGTCGCCGACTGGAACGACCTGAAGCTCAGCAGCAAGTTCAAACCCGGGGAACGGGTGGTGATGTATCTGCCGATACGCCTGACGGCCACCGCGCATACACGCCCTAGTGCCAGTACCAGGCACACAAGCAGCAAGGCCGCCAGCCATACCGCCAAGGTTAGCCACACCGCCAAGGCCAGCCCAAGCGCCAAGGCCAGCCCATCCCGCAAAGGCGGTACACCGTCCAAACACAGGCGCTGATGGCGCGCAGGCTGGCGTTGGGCCTTGTTGTATCTTTGCGCAGGAATCAAACAGCATGCGATGCGCGACGCGCGCCTGCGAACCTTCCGCATCCAACGATCTCCAAACTTGCCATGACCTCTCGCAGCCCCCTTCAAACCCTGTCTGCCCTGGCCCTGGCTGCCCTGCTGGGGGCCTGCTCCGGCGCACCCATGCAAGCCCAAGCCCCCATGACCGCCGCCGCGCAGCAAGCCGCCCCCGACCTGGCATCGCACGACTGGAACCTGACGGCCGCCTTTGACGTGCAGGGCAAGCCCGATGGCCGCTGGCTGCTGGCCAGGCGCGCACCAATGCAGCTGCACTTCGAGGATCAGCGCATCACCGTGCGCAACCTGTGCAACATGATTGGCGCCAACTTCGGCACCCAAGGCAACGACATCCAGCTCACCCAGCCCATGTCCACCAAGCGCGCCTGCGCCGATCAGGCCCTGATGCAGCTGGAAGACCGCGTGGGCATGCTGCTGCCAAGCATGCAGCGCTACCAGCTGCATGCCGGCGGCACGCCACGGCTTGAGCTGTGGTTTGCCGACGGCACGCGCTGGGAGCTGGCCGGCCAGCCCACGCCGCAAACGCAATATGGCGGGCCGGCCGAGCGCATCTTTCTGGAAGTGGCGCCGCAGCAGCAGGCCTGCAGCCAGCCCCTGATGCCCAACGCCCAATGCCTGCGCGTGCGCGAGATCCGCTACGCCGACAACGGCGTGAAGCAGTTTGTGGGCGAATGGCAGCCGTTCTACGGCAAGGTGCAGGGCTACACGCACGAAAAGGGCGTGCGCAACGTGCTGCGCATCAACCGCTACGCTATCAAGAACCCGCCGGCCGATGCATCGCGCTATGCCTATGTGCTGGACATGGTGGTGGAGACGGAACGCGTGCGCTGAACCACGCGGCCCGCCAGAAACCGGTGTATGCACCGGTTTATTTTTTCACCCGGCAATGAACAGAACGCTTGCCACCCCCCGTCATTCCGGCGCAAGCCGGAATCCAGGGCATTGTCCCCAGTGCCAACCGCCCGTGAATGCCATGCCCACCGACTCTCTCCCCCCTCAGGCGCCCCGGCGCCGCAGCCTGCTGCAGGCCCTAAGCCTGGCCCTGCTGCCCGGCAGCGCCGCGCTGGCCCAAACCGACATCCCTGACTCCTGGCCCCAGGCCCGGCAAGTACCCGGCGGCGTGGCACGCCTGCCCCTGGGCCCTGCGCCCGAACGGCCCGTGGTGCACAGCGGCGACATTCCCGTGCTGGTGCTGGGCGACAGTAGCGCCTGGACGGCCATCGTGGGCATACCGCTGTCGGCACCCATTGGCCAGGCGCATGTGTCGGTACAAGTCCAGGGCGGGGCTCCCACACGGCGCATGGCCTACCAGGTGGCAAGCAAGCGCTACAGCGAGCAGCGCCTGCAGGTGGCGCCGCGCACCGTCGATCTGTCACCCCAGGATCAGGCGCGCTACGAGCGCGAGCGCGATCACCAGCAGCAGGTCATGGCCACCTTCAGCACCCCGCTGCCCGGCCCCGAGTCCCTGCACATGCGCGCCCCGGTGCCAGGGCGGCGCTCCAGCAGCTTTGGCCTGCGCCGCATCTTCAACGGCCAGGCGCGCAATCCGCACAGCGGCATGGACATAGCTGCCGCCACCGGCACACCCGTGGCCGCACCCCTGCCGGGCCGGGTGATCGACATTGGCGACTATTTCTTCAACGGCGGCACCGTCTGGCTAGACCATGGCGGCGGCCTGCTCAGCATGTACTGCCACCTGAGCGGCGTGGACTGCCAGCCGGGCGAGCAGATCGCCACCGGCCAGCCCTTCTGCCGCGTGGGCGCCACCGGCCGCGTGACCGGGCCGCACCTGCACTGGGGCGTGATGCTGAACCGCACCATGGTCGATCCGGCCCTGTTCCTGTCCGCATGACGGCCCCGGCGCGGCTGATCCGCTTCAACAAGCCCTATGGCGTGCTGAGCCAGTTCACGCCCGAGGGACGCTGGCGCGGGCTGCGCGACTTCATCGACGTGCCCGGCGTCTACGTCGCCGGGCGTCTGGACGCCGACAGCGAGGGGCTGCTGCTGCTGACCGACGACGGCGGACTGCAGGCGCGCATCAGCGACCCGCGCCACAAGATGGAAAAGACCTATTGGGTGCAGGTGGAGGGCATCCCCGACGCCGCGGCGCTGGAAGCCCTGCAGCGCGGCGTGCCGCTGAACGACGGCCCCACCCTGCCGGCACGCGTGCGCCGGCTGAATCCACCCCCGGCGCTGTGGCCGCGCGACCCGCCGATACGCGTGCGCCAAAACATTCCCGACAGCTGGATCGAACTCATCATCCGCGAGGGCCGCAACCGCCAGGTGCGCCGCATGACGGCCGCCGTGGGTCACCCGACATTGCGCCTGGTGCGTGCGGCCATCGGGCCCCATCGACTCGATGATCTGGAACCCGGCAGCTGGGCGGACGCCATGCCATCACACTACAAAAAATAGAGCACCTAGCGCTTATCACATGGGCGCTACAGCCAAAAATACCTGACTATGTACATCCCGCAGAGGCCCCTCACCCCTCCCGGGGGCAGCAGCGAGACGCTGCGCTCTTCAGGCTGTCCAGTTGCGCATTGGCGCAACTGGAGCCGCAGCCTTCAGCCCCAAAGGGGCGAGGGCGATCGGTAGCGCCGGTATTTCTCCCTCTCCCTCTGGGAGAGGGTGGGGGTGAGGGCCCGCGGCTTGATCTGAGGAATGTGCCTAATCAAGCAAAAACGCCCCGTGAGCGCATGTAGCCCGTCAGGCCAGCCCGCTCAACCCTTTTGCGGCGCCCGCAGCCGCAGCACCCCGTCAAGCACCAGCACCGCCACGGCCGCGAAGATCGGCCCGTAGCTCAGCCACTGATCCGCCTTGATGCTCTCGCCCAATGCCAGCGCCACCAGCGCCAGCAGCACCGGTTCCACATAACTCAACAGCCCAAACAGCCCCAACGGCAGCCAGCGGCTGGCCGCCATGTACAACGCCAGCGCCACGGCGCTCACCAGGCCCAGCACCGGCACCATGGCCCACAGGTGCGGGTGGCCTGCCACCAAGTCCACCGCAGAAGGCGCGCGTTGCACGAACCACAGCGCGGCCGGCACCAGCAGCAGCAT
>JAFEER010000108.1 GCA_018240985.1 Pseudomonadota bacterium | reverse complement strand
GTGGTGAAGGCCTTGGTGGAGGCCACGCCGATCTCGACCCCGGCGCGCGTGACGTAGGTGAGAGCGCATTCGCGCACCATGGCGCTGGTGGCCACGTTGCAGATGGTGAGGGTGTGCTTCATGCCCAGGCCTTGCGCGTGGCGCAGGGCGGCCAGGGTGTCGGCGGTCTCGCCGGACTGGCTGATGGTGACGACCAGGGTGCGCGGATTGGGCACGCTGGTGCGGTAGCGGTATTCGCTGGCCACCTCCACCTGGGTTGGGATGCCGGCGATGGCCTCGAGCCAGTACTTGGCCGTGCAGCCGCTGTAGTAGCTGGTGCCGCAGGCCAGGATGAGGACTGAGTCGATCTCCTTGAACACGCGCCAGGCGGCGGTGCCGGGCTGGCCATGCTGGCCCGCGCCGTCGAACAGCTCGGGCACGATGCCTTGCACGCCGTCCAGCGTGTCGGCAATGGCGCGCGGCTGCTCGAAAATTTCTTTTTGCATGTAGTGGCGGTACGGCCCCAGCTCGGCCGCGCCGCTGTGCGCATGCACGGTGCGCACGGGGCGGCTGCCCTCGGGCAAGGGCTGGCCGTCCGGCCCGGTGATCCAGTAGCGGCCCAGCTGCAGGTCTACCAGGTCGCCCTCCTCCAGGTAGACGATCTGATCCGTCACGCCGGCCAGGGCCATGGCGTCGCTGGCCAGGAAGTTCTCGCCCTGGCCCACGCCTAGCACCAGGGGCGAACCGGCGCGCGCGCCCACCACGCGGTGCGGCTCGTCGCGGTGGATCACGGCGATGGCAAAGGCGCCGCGCAGCTGGGCGGTGGCGGCGCGCACGGCCTGGAACAAATCGCCGTCGTACAGGCTGTCCACCAGGTGCGCGATGACCTCGGTATCCGTCTGGCTCGAGAACACATAGCCGCGCGCCTGCAGCTGGGCACGCAGCTCCTCGTGGTTTTCGATGATGCCGTTGTGCACCAGGGCCACGCGGCCGGCGCGCGCCGTATCGGCCGGCGCCTCGCCGCGGCCGTGGCTGAAATGCGGATGCGCGTTGTGCACCGCCGGCGCGCCATGCGTGGCCCAGCGCGTGTGGGCGATGCCGGTGGCGCCCTGCAGGTCGTCGTGCGCCACCTGCTCCAGCAACTCGGCCACACGTGCCGTGCTGCGCGCGCGCCGCAGGCCGCCCGCGGGGTGCTGGCCCAGGCTGGCCTCGTGCACGGCCACGCCGCAGGAGTCATAGCCGCGGTACTCCAGCCGCTGCAGGCCCTGTACCAGGATGGGAACGATGTTGCGCGTGGATACCGCGCCGACGATGCCGCACATAGAGAACACTCCAGACAATGAACGGGCGTGATGCTATGCAGAGCGTAAAGAAATGTTTAATCTATTTTTTAAAAAATTTGAATTAATATTTCAATAGCAATAGCTGACGTAATATAAATTCATAAAATATAAAACAATGGAAGTTAATTTCATACCTGATGCCATTGATTTGCAACTGCTGGACTTGCTCCAGACCGACGCCGGCCTGAGCAACCAGGCCCTGGCCGAGCGCGTGCATGTCTCCCCCCCCACCTGCCTGCGCCGCGTGCGCCGGCTGCAGGACTCGGGCCTGATCGAGCGCCAGGTGGCGCTGCTGCAGCCCGATCGGCTGGCCGCGCTGCAGGGCCACGGCCTGTCGGCCATCGTCGAGGTAGCGCTGGATCGCCAGGGCGCCGAGCAGCTGGACGCCTTCCAGGCCCGCGCCGTGGCCGACGCAGCGGTGCAGCAATGCTGGCGCGTGTCGCCCGGGCCGGACTTCGTGCTGGTGGTGCACACACGCGACATGCCGGAGTACCTGGCGCTGTCGCAGCGCCTGTTCACGCAGGATGCGAACGTGCGCAACGTCAAGGCCTTCTTTGCCACGCAGCGTGCAAAATTCGAGACAAAACTGGCTATAACACATGCCTGACGAGCGCTGCATGCTATCAAATTTATAAAGCACATAAAAGCGCCAACATCCTGCCGGCAAGATGCCGGCGCTCCTGTGGGCATGGTCTGTACTTGACTGCCGCCGCCATCGCCGCCAATCTCACGGGCGCAAAGCCCAAGCATGGAGGACGCATGGAGTTCAAGGACTACTACAAAATCCTCGGCGTGGAGCGCAATGCCGCCGCCGACGACATCAAGAAGGCCTACCGCAAGCTCGCGCGCAAGTACCACCCCGACGTCAGCAAGGAGCCCGACGCCGCGGCGCGCATGGCCGAGGTGAACGAGGCCAACACCGTCCTGTCCGACCCCGAGAAGCGCGCCGCCTACGACGCCCTGGGCCGCGAGGCACCGCACCGCCCCGGCCAGGACTTCCGCCCGCCGCCCAATTGGGACGCGGGCTTCGAGTACACCGGCGCCCCCGGCGACGAGGGCATGGACGGCGCCGGGTTCAGCGACTTCTTCGAGCAGCTCTTCGGCCATGCGGCCCGTGCGCAGCGCGCCCAACGCGGCGGCAGCGGCGCGCAGCCCCATGGCGGCCCGCCACCGCAACAACGCGGGCGCGACCACCACGCCGGAATTGAACTGGACTTGCGCGATACCTACCACGGCGCCCAGCGCATGCTGAGCCTGCGCGGCGCACGCTTGGACGATGGCGGCCATCTCGTCAACGAGGAACGCCAGCTGCAAGTCACCATCCCCAAGGGCGTGCGGGAAGGGCAGCTGATCCGCCTGACCGGCCAGGGCGGCCCCGGCCTGGGCGGCGCGCCCGCCGGCGACCTGTTCCTGGAGGTGCACTTCAAGCCCGACACCCGCTGGCGCGCCGAAGACCGCGACGTCTACCAGTCCGTCACTCTGGCGCCCTGGGAGGCCGAGCTCGGCGGCGCCATCGAAGTGCAAACCCCTGCCGGCAATACCGTGGAAGTGACCGTGCCGCCACGCTGGAAACCCGGCCGCAAGCTGCGCCTGAAGGAGCGCGGCATACCCGCAGCCACGCCCGGCGACCTGTACCTGGAGCTGCACCTGGCCCT
>JAFEER010000107.1 GCA_018240985.1 Pseudomonadota bacterium | reverse complement strand
CGCCAACCACTCGAACCACAGACCGCATGAACGTAGCCGCTTCAGGAGCGCCACGTCACTGACCTGCGCAATGCCCGCCAGGGCCGCCCGCGCGGCTGTCTCGCGCAGGCCGCAGCCCTCGGCCAAATGGATCAGCATGACCTGCAACAGCGCCCGTGCATCGGCAATGCCACGGCCACGCCGAAATGCCCCAAGTTCGCGCGCCTGACTTTGCCAGTGCTCGGGCAAGAGGCTTTCGATGATGCTCCAGTCCTCACCCAGTCCAGTCCGAGTGAACTCGGACTGCTTCGTATCCTGTTCCATTCGCGCCTCGCCTTGAGTTGAGCCTCAAGGATACGGCAAATACTCATATTAAGTTAGCGCTTATGAGCGAAGGCCGGAATCCAGACGCCACGCCCTGGTCACGGCGGTAGATTCCGGCCTTCGCCGGAATGACGCGGTGATTTATGCCAAGCGTTCCCTGAGACATGCAGCTAATTAAAAAAACGCCTGCAGCCTAAAGCCAGCAGGCGTTTATAGCTATCAAAACAAGGGGCTAGCCAATGCTATCACGCGCCTTCACGCGAGGCGCGCTTGCGGTCATGTTCCTTGAGGTGGCGCTTGCGCAGGCGGATGCTCTTGGGCGTGATCTCGACCAGTTCATCGTCCTCGATGAACTCCACGCCATATTCCAGCGTCAGGTCGATAGGCGGCGTGATCTTGATGGCGTCTTCCTTGCCGCTGACGCGGAAGTTGGTCAGCTGCTTGGTGCGCGTGGCGTTGACGACGAGGTCGTTGTCGCGGTTGTGCACGCCGACGATCATGCCCTCGTACACCGGGTCGCCGGCCTTCACGAACATGCGGCCGCGGTCGTCGAGCTTGCCCAGGGCATAGGTGAAGATCTCGCCGTCGTCCATGGAGATCAGCACGCCGTTCTTGCGCCCGCCAATCTCACCCTTGTGCGGCTCGTAGCTATCAAAAATGTTGCTGATCAGGCCCGAACCGCGGGTCAGGTTCAGGAATTCGTTGGTGAAACCGATCAGGCCACGCGCCGGGATGCGGTATTCCAGGCGCACGCGGCCGCGGCCGTCCGGCTCCATGTTCACCAACTCGCCCTTGCGCTCGCCCAGCGCCTGCATCACGCCGCCCTGGTGGCCTTCCTCGATGTCGGCCGTCACCAGCTCGATGGGCTCGCAGCGCTCGCCATCGATGTCCTTGAACACCACGCGCGGCTTGGAGACGGCCAGCTCGTAGCCTTCGCGGCGCATTTCTTCCAGCAGGATGGTCAGGTGCAGCTCGCCCCGGCCGGCGACTTCAAAAATGCCGTCCTCGTCGGTCTCCTTGACGCGCAGCGCCACGTTGGAACGCAGCTCCTTCTGCAGCCGATCCCAGATCTGGCGGCTGGTGACGAACTTGCCCTCGCGCCCGGCCAGCGGGCTGGTGTTGACGCAGAAGTTCATGGTCAGCGTCGGCTCGTCGATCTTCAGCATCGGCAGCGGCTGCGGGTTGGCCGGGTCGGTGATGGTCTCGCCGATGCCCACGTTCTCGATGCCGTTGATGAGCACGATCTCGGACGGGCCGGCCTCGCTCACCTGCACGCGATCCAGGCCCTGGAACTGATGGATCTGGTTGATGCGGCCCTTGTAGCTGGCGCCATCGGGTCCGGCCATGACCAGCACGTCCTGGCCTGCCTTGAGCGTGCCCTGGGTGATGCGGCCCACGCCGATACGGCCCACGAAGGTGGAATAGTCCAGCGCCGACACCTGCATCTGCACCGGGGCATGCGGATCACCCTTGACGGCGGGCACATGCTTGAGGACGGTGTCGAACAGGGCCGACATGTCGGGGCCCCATTGTTCGCCCGGCGCGCCCTGCTCCAGTGCGCTCCAGCCGTTGATGCCCGAGGCGTAGACCACGGGAAAGTCCAGCTGCTCTTCGGTGGCGCCCAGCTTGTCGAACAGGTCGAAGGCGGCGTTCACCACATAGTCGGGGCGCGCGCCGGGCTTGTCCACCTTGTTCACCACGACGATGGGCTTCAAACCCAGCGCCAGCGCCTTCTTGGTCACGAAGCGCGTCTGCGGCATGGGGCCTTCCTGCGCGTCGATGAGCAGCACCACGCCGTCCACCATCGACAGCGCCCGCTCCACCTCGCCGCCAAAGTCGGCGTGGCCGGGCGTATCCAGGATGTTGATGTGCGTGTCCTGCCAGCTCACGGCGCAGTTCTTGGCCAGGATGGTGATGCCGCGCTCGCGCTCGATGGCGTTGCTGTCCATCACCGTGTCCACGACCTTTTCGTGCGCTGCAAAGGTGCCGGACTGGCGCAGCAGCTGGTCTACCATGGTGGTCTTGCCATGGTCGACGTGGGCGATGATGGCGATGTTGCGGATTTGTTTGCTCATAGCGTTGGGTTCCAAAATGCCGCGTTCTAGGCGCGCGGCCCACCTTCCAATATTTGTTGAATTTCGATCGGACTCAGCAGCCGATCCGGGATCAGCTCGCCGCCCGCCACATGGGCCACGCCCAGCAGCGCCGGCGGGCGCAGGCCGTACACGGCCACGGCCGGCGCATCGGCCCAGGGCCCGCGCCGGCGCAGGCCGGACAGAAAACGGGCGGCATTGTCCTCGTCCAGCATGACGCGCTGGTGCTGCTCCAGCAGCGTCTCCACCGGCCGCACGCAGGCCAGGCGCGCGGGCTCATCCATGGCCTCCAGCGCGGCCAGCGTGACGCAGCCTTGCACGCCCAGGCCGCCGGTGTCGGTGCGGCGCAGAAACGTGAGGTGCGCGCCGCAGCCCAGCGCCGCGCCGATGTCCTCACCCAGGGTGCGGATGTAGGTGCCCTTGCTGCAGGTCACCGTTATTTTGATAGCTGCTTGCGCTTGTTCTGTCTGCGTTAGAGCCAATTCCAGCGCATGAATCGTGACCGCGCGCGGCTCGCGCTCCACGGCGATGCCGGCACGCGCATATTCGTACAGCGCCCTGCCATCTTTTTTCAGCGCGCTGTGCATGGGCGGCACCTGACGTATCGGGCCGGTGAATTGCGCCTGCAACTCGGCCAGGCGCTCGGGTGCGAGCAAGGCCGGGTCAACGTCGCGGCGCGCCAGCACCTCGCCTTCCGCGTCGCCGGTGCTCGTGGTCACGCCCAGCAGCGCCATCGCCTCATAGGTCTTGGGGGCATCCAGCTGCAGCTGGCTGAACTTGGTGGCCGCGCCAAAGCACAGCGGCAGCACGCCGCTGGCCAGCGGATCCAGCGTGCCAGTGTGGCCGGCCTTTTCGGCGCGCATCAGCCACTTCACCTTTTGCAAGGCGTCGTTGCTGGACAGGCCCAGGGGTTTGTCGAGCAGCAGCACTCCGTGCACCGGGCGCCGCTGCACCCGGATGCGGGGAGCGCGTGCCGTCATGCTGCGTCGTCGTCCTTTGAACGCGAGGCCACGGCGCGCGCGATCAGCGCATTCATGTCCGACGCGCGCTCGGTGGTGCGGTCGAACACGAAGTGCAGCGTGGGCACGGTGTGGATGTGCAGGCGCTTGAACAGGCCGTTGCGCAGAAAGCCCGCGGCCTGGGTCAGCGCCTCCTGCGTGGCCGCGCCGTCGCCCACGAGCACGCTGAAGAACACCTTGGCGTGCGCGTAGTCGGGCGTGACCTCCACCGCCTGCAGCGTGACCATGCCGATGCGCGGATCCTTGAGGTCGCGGATCAGCTCGGCCAGGTCGCGCTGGATCTGATCCGCGACCTTGAAGCCGCGGTTGGGCGTGGAGGATTTCTTGGCAGCCATGGCTTACAGCGTCCGCGCAATTTCCTTGATCTCAAAGAGTTCGAGCTGGTCGCCTTCCTTGATGTCGGTGTAGTTGCGCAGCTTGATACCGCACTCGAAGCCTTCCTTGACTTCCTTGACGTCGTCCTTGAGACGGCGCACGGACTCGACCTCGCCGGTGTAGATGACGACGTGGTCGCGCAGCAGGCGGAACTTGCAGCCACGCGTGACCTGGCCCGAGGTGACATAGGAGCCGGCAATGGTGCCGATCTTGGTGGCCACGAACACGGTGCGGATCTCGGCCGTGCCGATGGCCTCCTCGCGCTGCTCGGGCGCCAGCATGCCGGACATGGCCGCCTTCAACTCATCCACGGCGTCGTAGATGATGTTGTAGTAGTTGAGCTGGACGTCGTTGGCCTCGGCGTGCTTGCGCGCGTTGGCGTCGGCGCGCACGTTGAAGCCGATGATCAGCGCCTTGGAGGCGATCGCCAGGTTCACGTCGCTCTCGCTGATGCCGCCCACGCCGGCATACACCAGCTGCACGCGCACCTCGTCGGTCGAGAGCTTGAGCAGGGATGCGGCCAGCGCCTCCTGCGAGCCCTGGGCGTCGGCCTTGATGATGATGGGCAGGTGCTGCACCTCGCCCGCCTGCATCTCGGCGAACACGTTTTCCATCTTCGCGGCCTGCTGCTTGGCCAGCTTGGTGTGGCGGAACTTGCCGGCGCGGTAGGTGGCGATTTCGCGCGCACGGCGCTCGTCGGCCATCACCATGAATTCGTCGCCCGCCTGCGGCACCTCGGACAGGCCCTGGATTTCCACGGGAATCGAGGGGCCGGCCTCCTTGGCGGCCTGGCCGTTCTCGTCAACCATGGCGCGCACACGGCCAAAGGTCTGACCGGCCAGCACCACATCGCCGACCTTCAGCGTGCCCGACTGCACCAGCACCGTGGCCACGGGGCCGCGGCCCTTGTCCAGCTGGCCTTCGATCACCAGGCCCTTGGCCATGGCGTCCACCGGCGCCTTCAGTTCCAGCACCTCGGCCTGCAGCAGCACCTGCTCGAGCAGCGCGTCGATGCCCTGGCCGGTCTTGGACGACACGGCCACGAAGGGCGAGTCGCCGCCGTATTCCTCGGGCACGACCTCTTCGGCCACCAGCTCCTGCTTGACCTTCTCGGGGTTCGCTTCGTGCTTGTCGGCCTTGGTGATGGCCACGACGATGGGGACACCCGCCGCCTTGGCGTGCTTGATGGCCTCGCGCGTCTGCGGCATCACGCCGTCGTCGGCCGCGCAGACCAGGATGACGATGTCGGTCGCCTGGGCGCCGCGGGCCCGCATGGCCGTGAAGGCCTCGTGACCAGGGGTGTCCAGAAAGGTGATCATGCCGCGCGGCGTATCAACGTGGTAAGCGCCGATATGCTGCGTGATGCCGCCGGCCTCGCCCACCGCAACGCGCGAGCGCCGGATGTAGTCCAGCAACGAGGTCTTGCCGTGGTCTACGTGGCCCATGACGGTGACCACCGGAGCGCGCGGCAGCGCCTCGGCCTGCTGGCCGGAGACTTCCTCGGCGGTGAAGGCTTCCGGGTCGTCCAGCGCGGCAACCACTGCCTTGTGGCCCATTTCCTCGACCACGATCATGGCCGTGTCCTGATCCAGCGGCTGGTTGATGGTGACCATCTGGCCCATCTTCATGAGCGCCTTGATCACTTCGGACGCCTTGATGGCCATCTTGTGCGCCAGCTCGGCCACGGTGATGGTCTCGGGCACATGCACCTCGATGGCACGGAACTCGGCCTGCGCCTGCTGGTGGCGCTCATCACGGTCATTGCCGCGGCGGCCCTTGGGGCCGGAGCGCCAATTGCCACGCCCGACACCACCGGTGCTGTCGCCGCGGGTCTTGATTTCCTTTTTCTTGGTCGAATCGTTGGCCCAGCTGGAGGACAGCTTGGCCGACTTCACTTCCTTGCCGGCACCGGGCGCGGCCGGCGCAGCTGCGCGCGCGCCGGCACCCGCGCCAGCAGCGGGCTTGTGCAGCGTGCCCTTCTTCGCGTCCTTGGCGTCCTTGGCATCGGCGCCCTTGGCAGCAGGCTTGGGCTCTTCGGGCTTCTTGGCCACGAGCACCTTCTTGGGTGCGGCCATCATGGCGCGAATCGCCTCGGCCTCGGCCAAGGCCTTGCGGCGGCGTTCGTCCAGATCGACGGCACGCGCCGCCTCTTCGGCCGCACGCGCCTTGGATTCTTCCTCGGCCTTGGCGCGCGCCTCGGCCTGCGCCTGGGCGCGGGCCTCGGCGTCAGCCACGGCCTGCTCCTTGGCCTCCTTGCGCTCGGCGCGCTCGTCGGCCTTCTTCTGCGCCTGCTCGGCAGCATAGGCGGCAGCGCGCTCCTCGGCTTCGCGCTCGCGTTGTTCGCGCGCTTCGCGCTCGGCACGCGACTGCGCCAGCTCCTCCTCCTGGCGACTGATCAGCTCGGCCTGGCGGCGCGCATCCTCCTCGCGGCGGGCCAGTTCCTGCTCCTGGGCCAGGCGTGCCACTGCGGCAGGATCGGGGGCCACATCCGGGCCCTCGTCGCGCTTGACGAAGGTGCGCTTCTTGCGCACTTCAACCTGGATCGTACGCGCCTTGCCCGTGGCATCGGCCTGCTTGATCTCGCTGGTGGACTTTTTCACCAGGGTGATCTTCTTGCGATCGCCCCCTGTGCCATGCGTGGCCTGCAGATAGGCCAGCAGTTTTTGCTTGTCGGCCTCGTTGAGCAAATCAGAGGACAAGGCCTTGCCAACGCCGGCGGATTGGAGCTGATCCAGCAGGGTTTCGGGCGATTTTTTGAGTTCTGCAGCGAACTCGGCGACAGTGTTACTCGACATATTCTGTTCGTACCTCCCTGACCGTTACTCTTGCCCCGTGAACCAATGCTCACGCGCCTTCATGATCAAGGCAGTGGCTTCGTCCGTGGACTGACCGGTCAGTTCGGTCAGCTCATCCAGGCCCAAATCGGCCAAGTCGTCACGCGTGTTCACGCCACCAGCGGCCAGCTTGGCTATCAGCTCGGGCGTCAGGCCTTCCATATCGCGCAAGTCCTGCGAAACCGAGCCCATGCTTTCTTCGCGGGCGATTTCCATGGTCAGCAACGCATCCTTGGCGCGGGCACGCAGCTCATTCACCGTGTCTTCGTCGAAGCTCTCGATTTCCAGCATTTCCTGCAGCGGCACATAGGCCACCTCTTCCAGGCTTTCAAAGCCCTCGGCGATCAGGATGTCGGCGATTTCCTCGTCCACATCCAGCTTTTCCATGAACAGGCGGCGCGCAGCATTGCTCTCGTCGGCTTGCTTTTGTGCGCTTTCAGCCGCGTCCATGATGTTGATCTTCCAGCCCGTGAGGTCTGATGCCAGGCGCACGTTCTGGCCGCCGCGGCCAATGGCGATGGCCAGGTTCTCCTCGTCCACCACCACGTCCATGGCGTGCTTTTCCTCATCCACGACGATGGAGGACACATTGGCCGGAGCCAGCGCACCGATGACGAACTGCGCCGGATCGTCAGACCACAGCACGATGTCCACGCGCTCACCGGCGAGCTCATTGGTCACCGCGTTCACGCGCGTGCCGCGCACGCCGACGCAGGTGCCGATGGGATCGACGCGCTTGTCGTGCGAGAGCACGGCAATCTTGGCGCGGCTGCCAGCGTCGCGCGCGCAGCTCTTGATCTCCAACAGGCCCTGCTCGATTTCGGGCACTTCGTTGCGAAACAGCTCGATCATGAACTCGGGCGCCGAGCGCGACAGGATGATGGGCGCGCCGCGCAGCGTCAAGTCCACGTCCATGATCATGGCGCGCACGCGGTCGCCGTTGCGCAGGTTTTCCTTCGGAATAGTTTCGCCGCGGCGCAGACGACCCTCCACGCGGCCGGACTCGACAATCAGGTCGCCCTTGTCCATGCGCTTGACGGTACCGGTGAAGATCTTCTCGCCACGGCTCATGAAGTCGCTCAGCAGCATCTCGCGCTCGGCGTCGCGGATCTTTTGCAGGATGACCTGCTTGGCCGCCATGGCGCCAATGCGCCCGATCGGCACGGACTCGACCTGCTCTTCGATGTATTCGCCCACCTCGATGTCGGCGATCCGATCGCGCGCATCCATGAGCAATTCCTCGGCATCGGGGTTTTGCAGGCCCGCGTCGTCGGGCACCACCAGCCAGCGGCGGAAGGTTTCGTACTCACCACTGTCGCGATCAATGGACACGCGAATGTCCACCTCGCCCTGGTAGAGCTTTTTCGTGGCCTGTGCCAATGCCGATTCCACGGCGCCCAGGACTACATCGTGCTCCACGTTCTTTTCGCGTGAAATAGCCTCTACCAACATCAACAGTTCGCGATTCATGCGACGACTCTCCTGCTTCTTAATCCCTGGCGGGCGGCACCTCGGTACCAGACCCCAATGCGTAAAAACTCAGTCTGCGGAACCGGGCTGGGCGCCACGCCCCTTGAAGTCCACGATGGGCGCGAGCCGCGCCTCGCGCAACTCGTCCAGCGTGAAGCCCAGCGCCTGCAGCGGCGCCGGCACACGCTTTTTGCTTACACGCTGGCCCGGCTTGACGGGCGGCGCATCGCTCCAGACGATCTGCCAGCCAGCTTCCACGCGCTCCAGCGTGCCGCGAAATTTCTTGCGATTGGCCGCCACCTGCCCGCCTGCCGCAGCACCCATGGGCTCCTTCAGGGTGATGTCGATCACCTCGCCCTCAAAGCGCGCGAAATCGCTCTCGTTGCGCAGCGGCCGGTCAATGCCGGGCGAGGACACCTCCAGGCGCTTGTAGTCCACACCTTCGACCTCCAGGGCGTACTGCAGCTGACGCGTTACCTTTTCGCAGTCCTCGACGGTGATGAATTGCTCCACCGGAGGCAAGTCGGCATCGGCTGCGGGAGCAGTCCACACCAGGTCGATCGTGATGCGCAGCAGCCCCCCTGCGGAGCGCTCAATCTCCACCAGGTCATAGCCCAACCCGGCCACGGTTTGTTCAACGATTTGCTGCAATGTCACAGGTGCGCGCTCAGTCCAATTCCAATTCAACAGCCTGGCCGACGCAATAGCCATTGCGAGGCCGCAAGCCAAAAAGCAAACGCCCAAAAAAAACGGGCGGTAAGTACCCGCCCGCTTTGGTCGTGAAGCTAGTATTGTATCCGCTAATAGGCCGACATGCAAAACTCGTCGGCACGCATCTTGCAGTGTGGCATCACCCCCTGCTCGCCGCGATGCGCTCGAACAATGACTGCGCCTCATCGTCGGCAACCGTTGCGCCGGGGTCTCCCTGCAGGCTCTGCAGCATGCGGCTCAGCACCTGGGTTTGCGGCAGCACCGTGCCCAGAAATCGCGCTGCAACCCCGTCGGCGATCAGGATGGTGGGAAAGGTCTCCACGTCCACATCGCCGACCACGTCTTCTTCGTCCTCTACGTCCACCCATTCAAAGCGCAGCTGCGGCCAGTCACGCGCCAGGGCTTCGAACGCGCCGCGGTAGTCGCGGCACACGCCACACCATTGCGCGCACAGGCACACCACCCACCAGGGCTGATTGGTAGGCGCCGCCGATCCAGGTTTTTGCAAGCCAGTCTCCATGAACAATCATCTTCAAAAGCCACGCCGCTCGCGTGCGCGGTAGACGTCTATCGTATCGACCCTGGGTGCGGCATTGCCCCAGGCATTGCGGATATAGGACAGCACGGCCGCGATTTCGTCGTCCTTCAGGCTCTGCGCGAAGGGCGGCATGCCGTAGGGGCGCGGATTGCCGGCGGTTGCCGGCAGGTATCCGCCCTGAAGCAGCACGCGCACCAGATTCGTCGTGTCGGCCAGCATCACGGCGCGATTGGACGCCAGCGCCGGGAATGCAGCTCGGCGTCCCTGGCCCTGCTCGCCATGGCAATCCACGCATTGCTGCCCGTAAATCTTCTGCCCCTGCTCGATCTGGGTGGCGGTAGGTTTGGCGGTAGGCGGCAGCGGCTTGTCTTGCTGCGGCAGGCTGCGCAGATACAGGGCCATGGCCCGTACATCCGCATCACTCAGGTATTGCAGGCTGTTGAACACCACGTCCGCCATCGGCCCGGACACGCCCGCCTGCGGCGAGACGCCCGTCTTCAGCAGCGCCACCGCGTCTTCCAAGGGCCAGCCCGCCAGGGCGGCTTGATTCTTGGAATTGAGCGCCGGCGCATACCAGTTCTGCACGGGAATCAAGCCGCCATGGAACTGTTCATCGGCACGCAGCGCGCCCAGGGCATTGCGCGGCGTATGGCAGGCGGCGCAATGGCCCAAGCCCTGAACCAGGTAGGCACCGCGGTTCCACTCGGCCGACTGCGCGGGCTGCTGCGGAAATGCAGCGGGGCGGAAAAACAAGGCACGCCATACCGCCAGGGCCCCTTGCGTATTGAACGGGAAACTCAGCGCATGCGTCCGGTTCTGCTGCCGCACGGGCGGCAGGCTGTGCAAATACGCGAAGATGGCATCCGAGTCCGAGCGCGTGACATGGGTATAGCTGGTGTAAGGAAATGCCGGATAGAGCAGGCGCCCATCGCGCGAGCGGCCGTTGTGCATGGCGCGCCAGAACTCGGCGGCCGACCATTGCCCCAAGCCCGTGGCATCGTCGGGCGTGAGGTTGGGCGCGTAGATGGCACCGAAGGGTGTATCGATGGCCCGGCCACCCGCATAGGCCGGACTGCCCTGCTGGGTATGACAACCCATGCAGTTGCCAACGCGCGCCAGGTAAGCGCCATGCGCTATCAATTCTGCTGTCGCGGGGGCGGCTGCATGATGTTCCGGCAGCGCGGTTTCATCCAGGCGGTTGAGTGCCGCCAGAGCAAACACGGCCACTACGGCGAGCAGACACAGGCCCGCCGCCCATGCAAGCCAGATGCGGCGCGTGCTCACTGCTGCGCTCCTGCATTGATGCTGCCGCATGGCATGGGTAATTCCTTCACCTGGAACGCCGGCGCGGCCCTGCCCCGCCCTGGCACGGGCTGCGCGGCCAGCCAGACGGCCACGGCATTCACGTCGCCCGCCGTCAACTGGCGCGCAATGCGGGCCATGCAATCGGGCGACTGGGTGCGGCGCTGTCCCGCCTGCCAGGCACCCAGCTGGCTGCTCACGTAGTCGCGCGACAGCCCCAGCAGGCCTGGCACGAAGGGGGCAACACCGGTCATGGCCTGGCCGTGGCACTGCACGCAGGCCGGAATCTTGCGGTCGGCATCCCCCTCACGCACCAACTGCTGGCCGCGCTGCAGCAGTGCCGCGGGCGCAGTCACGTTGGTGGGCGTGGCATAGGGCAGATCCAGCGCCGCAAAATACCCGGCGATCTCGTGCAGGTAGTCGTCCGTCAAATGCTCCAACAGATAAGACATCTGCGGATAGCTGCGCCGGCCATCGCGGAAATTGAGCAGCTGCTGGTACAGGTAGCCTGCGGGCTTGCCGGCAATGCGCGGGAAGTAGCCGCTGGGCGTGGCGCGCCCTTCCTTGCCATGGCAGGCGGTGCAGGCCAGCACCCGCGCGGCCATGCCCTCATCTGCCGATGCCGCCTGTGCGCCCGACGCCAGAAGGCTCAGGTACAACACTAGCAGCAGGCGCAGCATGCCCATCATGCGCCTTCAACCACGCCCGGCAAAAGGCATCTTCGTGGCCATCACGGTGTGGAACATCACATTCGCCTGCAGCGGCAGATTGGCCATGTAGAGCACGCTGGAGCCGACGATGGCCACATCCATCAGCGGCTCGGCGGCAATCTGGCCGTTGGCTTGCTGCACGCCCTGGGTCATGCGCTGGGCCAGCTCGGTCTCGGCATTGCCGACGTCGATCTGACCCACGGCAATGTCGTACTTGCGGCCATCCAGCGATGCCGTCTTGGTCATGCCCATGACGGCATGCTTGGTGGCCGTGTAGGCGATGGAATTGGGACGCGGCGCGTGCGCGGAGATGGAGCCGTTGTTGATGATGCGCCCACCGCGCGGCGACTGCGCCTTCATGACCCTGAAGGCGTTCTGGATGCAATAGAACATGCCGTTCAGGTTGATGTCGACCACATTCTTCCACTGCTCCACCGACAGATCCTCCAATGGAATGGCGGGAGCCCCTACGCCGGCGTTGTTGAACAGCAGATCGACGCGGCCAAACTGCTGCACCGTGCGATCGAACAATTGGCGCACGGCATCGTGGTCGGCTACGTCCGTGGGCACGACCAGGGCACGCGCCGCGGCGCCGGACTCCTGGGCCACGGCTATCAAGGGTTCCTCGCGTCGGCCCGCCAGGGCCACACTCCAGCCATCGCCCAGCAAGGCGAGGGCCGCAGCCTTTCCAATGCCCGTGCCAGCGCCCGTGACGATGGCGGTTCTTGCTATGTCAGTCATGCTGTCTACCCTTGGATTGCAATGCAGTTAGGCGCGCGGTTTGCGCCCCTTGCCGCCGTTCTTCTTGACCCCGCCCTTGCCGCCATCATGCTTCTTGCCGCTGCCTGCGGGCCCGCGATACTTGTCCTTGTGCGGCCGCGCGCCCTGGCCCATGGAAAAGCCCTGAGGCTGGTGGCCATCGTGAAACCGGCCCTCCTGCTCGGGCGGGCGCTTGCCGGCATCACGCGGCTTCGCCGACTTGCCCTGGACTAGCTCTCCCACCTCATCCACGAGGCGGAAATCGATCTTGCGGCCGTCCAGGTCCACGCGGCTGACCTGTACGCGCACACGCGCGCCAATCGTGTAGCGAATGCCGGTGCGCTCGCCGCGCAGCTCCTGGCGTGCCTCGTCGAACTTGAAGTACTCGCCGCCCAGCTCCGTGATGTGCACCAGCCCTTCGACGTACAGGGCGTCCAGGGTCACGAAGATGCCAAAGCTGGTCACCGCGCTGACCACGCCGCTGTACTCCTCCCCCAGGTGCTCGCGCATGTACTGGCATTTCAGCCATGCCTCCACGTCGCGGCTGGCCTCGTCGGCACGGCGTTCGTTGGCGCTGCAGTGCAGGCCGGCGGCCTCCCAGGCCTGGGTTTCGCGCACGCTGATGCCGCCCTTGCCGGGACGGATGGCGGGCTCGGCCACCTTGGATGCCAGGCGCTTGGCCAGCTTGAACTGCGCCTCGCCCGGCGTGGGCAAGGCCGGCAAGGCGTACTTGGTACCGGTCAGAACGGACTTGATGACGCGGTGCACCAGTAGGTCTGGATAGCGGCGTATCGGGCTCGTGAAGTGCGTATAGGCCTCGAATGCCAGGCCAAAGTGGCCGCTGTTGATGGGCGTGTAGATCGCCTGCTGCATGGAGCGCAGCAGCATGGTATGGATCTGCTGCGCGTCGGGCCTGTCCTTGGTGGCCTCGGCAATGGCCTGAAACTCTTCGGGACGCGGATCGTCGCTGATCGTCAACGCCACACCCATGGCCTTGAGATAGGCGCGCAGAATCTCCTGCTTTTCCGGCGTCGGCCCCTCGTGCACCCGGTACAGCGCGGGGCGATGCGCCTGATGCACGAAGTCTGCGCTGCAGACATTGGCTGCCAGCATGGCCTCCTCGATCAATCGATGCGCCTCGGTGCGCACGCGCGGCACGATCTTGTCGATACGGCCGTTGTCGTCGCAAATGATCTGCGTCTCGGTGGTCTCGAAGTCCACCGCACCACGCGTCTGCCTGGCAGCGAGCAAGGCGCGATAGCAATCATGCAGGTTCAACAGTTCTCCAATACGATCCTTGTATTTCGCTGCCTCCGGCCCGCGCGTGTTCCCCAGTACGGCCGACACCTCGTTATAGGTCAGGCGAGCATGACTGAGCATCACGGCTGGATAGAACTGGTAGGCCTGTACCTCGCCCTTGGCGCTGACCAGCATGTCGCAGACCATGCACAGGCGCTCCACATGGGGGTTGAGCGAGCACAACCCGTTGGAGAGCTTCTCCGGCAACATGGGAATGACACGCCGCGGAAAGTACACACTGGTGGCGCGGTCGTAGGCATCGACATCGATGGCGCTGCCGGTTTCCACATAGTGACTCACGTCGGCAATCGCCACCAGCAGGCGCCAGCCCTTGCCGCGCCCCACCTTGGTGGGCTCGCAGTACACGGCATCGTCGAAATCACGCGCATCCTCACCGTCGATGGTGACGAGCGGAATATCCGTGAGATCGACGCGGCGGCGCTTGTCCTGCGCTCGCACCGATTCTGGAAGCGCCTTCGCCTGTGCCAGGCAAGCCTCGGAGAATTCGTGTGGCACGCCATACTTGCGCACCGCGATCTCCACCTCCATCCCCGGGTCGTCCACTTCGCCCAGCACCTCAACCACGCGTCCCACCGGTTGACCGAACAGGGCTGGCGGTTCGGTCAACTGCACCACGACCACCTGCCCGGTAGCAGCGGTGCCGGTCGCCCCCTTGGGAATCAAGACATCCTGGCCATAGCGCTTGTCCTCGGGCGCCACCAGCCATACGCCGCTCTCCTGGAGCAGCCGGCCAATGATGGGTTGCGGCGGGCGCTCTATGATTTCAGTGACCCGCCCCTCGGGCCGACCGCGCCTGTCCTGACGCACGATACGCACACGCACGCGATCCTTGTGCAGCACGGCACGCATTTCGTTCGGCGGAATGTAGATGTCGGGCTCACCATCGTCGCGAAGAACAAATCCATGGCCGTCGCGATGCCCTTGAACTGTGCCTTCGATTTCATCCGAAGAAATTTGCGCAGCGAACGCATCGGGGTATTTTTTTTTGCTATACAATCTAAGTCTTTCCTGAGATGCCCAGGTGGCGGAATTGGTAGACGCACTAGTTTCAGGTACTAGCGCTGAGAGGCGTGGAGGTTCGAGTCCTCTCCTGGGCACCAAGTTTAACGAGAACCCGCAAGGGTTTTTTGAACAAAGGCCGCTTTCTTTGAAGGCGGCTTTTTTGTTGTGCATGACCGATGCCTGCCGACCTCGAGGCAAACCAATCCGGGAAGCCGACTGAAGAAAATGTGAGAAGCTTTTCTGGCGGTAGAAGAAAAAGCACTACAATGCGAGCTTCCCTGAAATGCCCAGATGGCGGAATTGGTAGACGCACTAGTTTCAGGTACTAGCGCTGAGAGGCGTGGAGGTTCGAGTCCTCTTCTGGGCACCAAAACAAGAAAAGGCCGCTGATGATCATCAGCGGCTTTTTTGTTTTGGCGTCTTGCCTTGCGCGTCTTCAGTACGGTACGAGTACGGCGGCAATGCCGTGCCGCCGTACTCGTAACTTGCATTCACTCACTTGCGCAGCAGCACCTTGAGTACGTTTTGCAAGCGGCGAGCGCTGGCTTCATCGCTGACGCCGGCAAACACCTGGGCCGTATCCTGCGCCCAGGTCTCCCCCGGCGCAGGATCATTGCGCCGCGTCAGCATCTGCAGCTGCAGCGCACGGCGCGCCGCCAATTGATCGGCAGGTGTGGGCACGTCAGCAGCCATTTCCAGGCGCAGCAGAGCCTGTTCTGCGGCAACGCCGGAAGATGCAGCCATGCCAATCGCCTGGCTCCAGCTGCCACGCACACCGGCCGTCACCTTGCCGCCCAGCGCCTGCACCGTAGGCACCTGTTCGGCATCGCGGCTCTTCCATGCGGCCATGAGTTCGGTGAGCGCTTCGCCATGGGCCTGAGCAGCGAGCTTGCGCAAGGCGCTCTGCGCGTGTTCCATGGCGTCGCGCTGCGCCCGGAAGGCGGTGTCGCCCAAACGCGGGCCACGGGCTTCGAAGCCTTCGCGTTCACGGCCACGCCCCGCACCATCGCGTGGGCCACGCCCATCGCGCGCGTCACGGCGCTCGCCCCCGGCACGGCCGGCACGCATGGGCTGCGCCGGCTCGGCCTTGCGCATACCGGGGCGGTCATCGCCACGTACTGCCACCACCGGCCGCGCGGCAACAGCAGCGGGCTTGGCATCTGCCTTGTCTGCTTCGACATCAGTCGCTGTTTGGGGCGCATCGCCCTGTGTTTCAGGCGCTTTCACATCGGCATCTGCGGCCTTGGCCTGAGCCTTGAGGGCAGATTCCAAATCCGCCATGGCGGTGCGGATTTTCTGTACATCGCCCGATGCGTTGGCCGCCTCCAATGCCTTGGATGCATCCAGAACGGCCTGGTCGCGTGCACTCAACTGCTCCACGTTGCGTTCGCGCTCTGCCGTCTTGCGATTGAAGGCTTCGTCAATGGGCTTGCGGAATGCGTCCCACAGCTTTTGCTCGTGCTTGCGATCCAGTGGCACGGACTGCGCCTCGGCCTGCCAGCGCTGCTGCAGCGCCTTGATGGCGTCGATGCGCAGCGACGCCGCAGCGCCCAGAGCCTCTGCCTCGGCAATCATGGCCTGACGCAGCTGCAGACTGGTCTTTTGCGCCGCATCCAACGGTGCACTGGCGGCTGCCAGGGCCTGTTTCCACAGCGGCTGCAGTTCGGCAAACATCTTTTCACTCACATGGCCGCCGGCGCGCCAACGCTCGCCGAACTGGTGCAATGCCCGGCCCGCGGCCTTCCAGTCACCGGCCATGGCGGCGCCATGCTCCTGCGCCCAGGCCTTCACCTCTTCAATCAGGGCCATGCGCTGCGCCCGGTGCTCGGCGCCTTCGGCACGCACCTTTTCCAGCCAGGCCTCGACCACCTTGTGCGCTGCATTGCAGGCGTCGTCAAACTTCTTCCACAGCGCGTGGTTGGCCGGTGCACCCTGATCGGCCTGCTTCCACTGCTCGCGCAGCTGGCGCAGTACTTCCTGCATCTTGCGCCCGCCCAGGCCCTGGCCATCGGGGCGGCGCAGCAGCGCCTCGGCGCGACCCACCAGGTCTTCACGCACCTGATCGGCGCTCCAGCGCTGCCAGCCTTCGAGTTCGCCGGCGGCCACCAGGGCGGCATGCACCTTGCGCTCGAGCTCTGCGTCGATGAAGCGGCCGTGCTGCTTGAGCACCGCGCGCAACGCAGCTGCGGCGCCGGCACTGGCCTTGCCGTGCCCCTGGGTCGTCTCTTGCTCTAATTTAGATAGCGTTTCGCCGACGGCCTGCACGGCCTTGTCGCGCAGTTCCGGGTCGATCTTGGGTTTGGCCGGGGCACGCGCAGGCGCGGCATCGGCCTCGGCGGGCAGTCCGCGCGCCTGGCGCAATTCGTCGGCCCATACCGGCACGGGGGGCAATGGCGCATTCGCGTCCTGGGCCGCCGCCACCGTCAGCGCCAAGGCCGACTGAAACGCCTCCCACACCACCAGCAGCTGGCTGCGCGACGATTCCAGCTGGGTGGGGAAACGCACTTCCACACTGGGCCAGGCGGCGTCGCCCGTCAGGGCCTGGGCCTGTTCCTGCCAGCGGCCGACATCGGCGCTCAAGGCCTCCAGGGCCGACTGTGCGTCCTGCCAGGGCTTGGTGGACAGCACCTCGATGCGCTGCGCCAACAGCACGGCTGCCTCACGCTGCACCTGTACGCGATGCTGCAGGTCTTCGATGATCTTCACGCGCTCGCTCAATTGGGCCTTGAACACCGACAGCGGCTCGCGCGACAGCGCAGCCCCGGCCTTGGCCGCGTCACGCTGCCATGCCAGGGCATCGGCAATATTCAATTGCGCCGCGGCCAGCAGCGCCTCGGCCTTGGCCTGCCACTCGGCGGCGATGGCGGCCTGCCCCTGGGCGCGGCGGATTTCATCGAGCCGTTCACGCACTGCACGGGCAGCCCCCTTGTCGCGCGCGCTGAGTTCCTTGAAGACTTCCTGCAGCCTGTCGGTGGCAGGTTGGGTGGCAAGCCAGTCACGGATGCGCGCCGAGCGCTCACCCGATGTGGCCGCGGAAAATGCGCCGCCCGTCAAGGCATCGAGGGGATGCTGCTCATTGGCTTTGGTTTGAACCGGGGGCGCTTCGGGTGCGTCGGACATTTTGCTGCGAGAAGAAAAGGGGAACATGAATCAATCGGAAAAATGGTGGGCCGCCTGCTCCAGCCGACACCGTACCAGGTGCATGAGCCCGAGGCCCACAACCCGGCAAAGCCGTTATTTTCGCCGCAAATCAGTGCGCCACGTTTACATAGAGCAAGCCAAGCCAGCAGGACAAGGCTTGCATCCCGGAACGCACGGCGAAATTGGATCCTCAATGCGTGGCCAAAGCGAGCTCTGCCTTGGGCGTCCAGCCGGCATCGCCCGCCCCCGCCGGCTGCAGCTTGCTGGCACCTACGAACAACCGATCCAGCGGCACCTGCCGGCTGGCCAGATAGTCGCGCACGGCGACACCCCGGGCCAAGGCCAGGTCTGGCATGGCGTTATCGGGCACCGTAATGCTCTTGAGCAGCAGCGCCTCCATCTCGGACTGCGGCAACTCCTTGGCCATGCCGATCAAGTTGCGTGGTTTCTTGATGTCGGCACGCTGGTAGGCCTCCTTGAGCAAGGCCGGATATTCCGCGTCGGTGACCGCCGGCAGATCCGCTGCGGACTCACCTGCGCGTATCGCATCACGGCGCTTTTGCGCCTGCGCCAGATCGCGCAGGCGCAAACGCTTCCATGCTTCCTGCTCGGCCTGCGGCTGGGCCCAGCCGGTCACGGTCAGCTTGAGTCCCGGCCGGTTGACCAACTGTGTCGCGATCTTGTCGAGCAGCTGACGTGCCTTGTCATCCAGCGTGCTGCTGCCCAGCGCAAAGCTCACGACACCCTGCTCGTCCGATCCACTGAAGATGCCGGCGAGCAAGGAAAACGGCGCCGTGACGGCCTTCATGATGAGGTTTCCGATGACCTTGAGGATCACGCCACCCAGGCTGAACTGCGGATCGTTGAGGGATCCGCTGATCGGCAGATCGACATCGATGACGCCGTTGCGATCCGCCAGAAGCGCCACTGCCAGGCGCACCGGCAGGCTGGCCGGCGCCCCTTCCACCGCATCTCCAAACGCCAATTGATGAAGCACCAGCTTGTTGTTTGCCGTGAGCTGGCCGTCGGGCTGCACCTTGTACGACACATCCATGCTCAGCTTGCCCCGTTCTATGCCATGACCTGCGTACTTGACGCTGTACGGCGACAGCGGCGGCAGCTCCAGATCGTGCATGTGGCCCTGTATGTCCAACGCCAGCGGCTTGGCCAGGGGGTTCAGCTTGCCGGTGACTTCCAGCGTGGCGGTACCCTGGGCACGGCCGCGCAGTTCCAGGTCTGCCATTTGCGGCGGGCCGCCGGCTGCATCGGGTACCGATGAGAAGGCACTCAAGCTGCCGTTGAGCTCACTCAGATCCGCCGAATAATTGGGTTTGATGAAAAAGTCGGAAAAGCGCACCGAGCCATTGGACATCGTCACCGGGCCGAAGTGGATCACCGGCGCCATCGGGTCGACCGGCTGCGCCGCCGCGGTCTGTGCCGGTGGCGTTGCGCTGGAGGCAGCGCCTGTCGGCGGCGCTGCCGGAGTTGCCTCGGTGGCGGCCCCCTTTTGAATGTCCTGCAGATTGATGCGACCGTTTTCATGCACGATGACGCGTGCAAAAAAATCGCTCAGCGCGGTCTCCCGTACATCCAGCGCCAAGGGCTGGCCCGGTTTCATATTCACTGCAAGACCCCGCAGCGCCAATGATTTCCAGCGCAGCAGCTCCTCTCCTGGCTGCGCCACGCGCGCGTTGCGCTCGTCCTCTCCGTCTTTGGCATCTTCGTCCTTGGCACGCACGCGTACCTCGTCGAGGATTGCATCGCCAGCCACCGCCACCAGCGGGCCGGCCTTTTCCTGCAGGTAGCGCACCTTGCCGGAAAAACTGCCATCGGCCCGAAGAATGTCCACATTCAAACCCGAAGTGACATAGGGCTCAAAGGCCTGCAAAGGCAGGTGCTGTGCGCGTACCCTGCCTTCTGCAGACAGCGCCGGGTTCATCGCCACCGAACCCTCCCAGCTCAGTTGGCCGGGCGCGATTCGGCCCGCAGCCACGCGTGTATCGAGCTGCACGGCGGCAGGGCCAATGCGTCCATCGGCAAAGGAAAAGTCCCGCACGCGCAGCTGCAAACCTGCGGCGTTGAGCACCACCGGACGCACCGGCGCCTCATCGCGAAAGGCCAGGCTGGCCCCTTCGACATCGAGCGCCGCAAGCTTGAGCGCCCAGGGCCTTGCAGCTTTCTGGGGCGCCGCGGCATGGGCTGGCCCACCTTCCGGCTCCTCTGCCAGCCACTGCTCAAACATCCAGCCCCCGTCATGGGCGCGCGACACCAACATTTTGGGCTGGCGCAGCAGCACCCGCCCCAGCGTGACCTGCTGCTGGGGCAGCACAGCCAGGGCATCAGCGACCTCAAGGCGCCCCAGTTCGACCATCGACGTCTTGGCGGCATCCACAATGCCTGCCCTGCGCAGGCTTTGGCATTTGTCTTCACCAAGGCAGGTCAGCGACAACTTGTCGAGTGTCAGCGTCGCCACCTTGAGCGCCATGGCATCGCCGTTCTTGGCGAGCCCGACGTCAGCATCGAACATGCCGTTCAACGCGGGTTTGAGCGCCCCAGCGAGGTACGGCGCCGCCATGGCGAGCGGCAGCCCCCGCACGGATACCGCCGCCTGCGCCTGAACGTCGGTGGCCTGCCCGGAAAGCGCCAGACGCGCGGCTTCGCCCTTGGCACCGCCGCCGGACAGCTGGGCACTGGCACGAAACTGCAGCGGCTGCTTGAAGGGCAACTCGATGGCGGAAGCCTGTAGTTGCAAATTTTCTGCCTTCCATGCCGCCTTGCCGCCAGGCAGGCTGGCGTCTACCCAATCCACGGTAGCGTCATGCAGGCCCAGGCGATCCAGCCGCACTTGCCAGGCGGTCTTAACCCCTTCTGTGGACGCAGTTTTGGCGCCGCCATCGTTGGCCTGCTGGTTCACGCCCGGCAAGGTCAGCTTGCCCTTGGCGTCCCTGCCCACATGGGCATGGATACCCGCCCAATCGATGGCAGCAATGTCAACGATGCGGCGCAAGGGTTGCACTTCGTTCAGTGCTACCTGCAAGCGATCGAAACTCAGCAGTGGTTGCGACGCAGCATCGGTCGTCTTGACAGACTGCAACTGCACGTCGCCGCTGATCTTGATCTGAGGGACGGCATCGGCCTGCTCAAAATTCACGGCCAGATTCGCACTCAGAGTGCCGGCCATGAGCCTTACGGGCACCGAGCTGGGTATGTAGCCGCTGAAGGGGACGAGGTCAAAATCACGGATCTGCAACTTCAGATCCGTCTGATGGTTCTGCGCAAACGGGGTCGACTGGGCGTTGGAGTCGAAGGTGCTGCCGTTGAGCTCAAATGCCAGGCGCGGTGTCACCTGAATCTTGCGGTCGGCAGCAAAGTTGCTCAGGAATGGGATATCCAGCCTGAGCCGACGCAACTCCTGGGTTTTGTCGATCGTTCGGTCATTGAAGTCGATGGCGCCACCTTGCAGAGCGATGTTGTAGAGCGCAAAGCGCGGCGTCTCGGACGGCTCATCTTGGGGCTTGCGCTGCTCGGCAAGGCGGGCCAGCACATCGTCGAAGTCAAATTCACCAGGCGCGGTCTGGGTGACGTGAATCACAGGATCATCGACCTGGAAAGCATCGATGACCGGTGCCAGGCGCCACAACGATTGCAGCTCGGCATCTATATAGATACGCGCAACCTGCACCTGAGGCGACTGGCCATCCCGAGACGCAATGGATAACCCACGCACGGTGGCCTCCAAAGACCAGGGCTCGAATTCCACCTTGGCGACCGTGACCTTGCGGCCCAGCAACTCGGATGCGTGCTTCTCGATCTGCGCCCGTGCAATGGGAGGCACAGCAACCCAAGCCAGCAGCCACAGCCCGAGCAGGCCAGCCACGAGCCAGGCGACACGCCTCAGCCAGCGATTCATTTTGATGGATTGTTTGACTTCCGACACGCTACACCAGGCCCTTTGAACATCTACGGCTATTGAAGCAGCGAACACCCAGGCGTCAATGTAAAAGAGTGCAAAAAGAAAGCCCGGCGAACGGAGTCCATCCGCGCACCGGGCTTGACGGCAGACACAACGGTCTTTTGCCATCTATTGCGCCGAGGAGAAGAGCGTCCTCGGAGCAGGAGGCAAGGTATTGCCCCCAAGGGATGCCTTGGAAGCGAGATACCTATTGCTTGATGCGGCATGAACTGCCTTTCATCCAGTGGTTTCGCCCCGTCCGGCGGACGCCTGAATCGTTCAGGCAGCCCAAAGGTAGCAAATTACACCGGCGCCTTCCAGCTGCTTCTTTCAATGACTACCCCGATGCGATTGGAGTTTTCATTTGGGCGCATTGGCTGCACTCACGTACAGCGCGCCATCGCCCCTCGAAAAGTCACATTTCCGCATCTGCAAACAGTGTTGCTATAATTAATTTGTATATTAAATACATTTTTTAGTATTGACTAAGTATTTTGACACCTCCTAGAATCCACGAATCTTGAAATTTGACTCGTACAAACCCTAGCCGCACCCAACACCGACTAGGACAGTCCGCAAGCATCCATGACGCTACGCGCCATGGCACGGACTGATTGGCAGACCCATCCATGCCAGCCAAGCTGGCGAGACCGAGCCTTGCTGCCCCTCCCCGGCGCAGCACTACCGTGGGCTCGATTGAGAAAGGAATATCGATGACAGCGTCACGAAAAGCGATCGCAAGCGCGCGCACCTTTGCAGCGGACGTAATCAATGGCTTTCTTGAAGTCACCCACAACGGCTTTGCCCTGCTCGGGGTGGCCGTGGCCTTTGCGGCCATCACCCTCACTGCGCGGCCCGATCTGCGCCAGGCAGGTGAGGAGCAACTGCGCGGCTGGCTGCATGAGCGACGCGTCGCCGAGGTCGGCTTCCCCCTGGAGCCAGCAGCCAGCGAGCGCGCCGTGGCCATCAACCCGAAGGAATTGCCGCGTGAACAGGCTGCCGTGGCCTTTTGGCTCAGCAAGAAGTACCGCGTGGCGCCCGAGCCCTTGGCGGCACTGGTCACCGAGGCCTATGACATTGGCAAGCGCACCAAGCTCGACCCCACCCTGATTCTGGCCATCATCGCCATCGAATCCAGCTTCAACCCGTTTGCGCAAAGCGCCGTGGGCGCCCAGGGCCTGATGCAGGTGATGACCCGCGTGCATACCGACAAGTACGAGGACTTTGGCGGCCATCTGGCCGCGTTCGATCCCGTGGCCAATCTGCGCGTGGGCGTGAAGGTGCTGCAGGAATGCATCACCCGCGCTGGCTCACTCGAAGGTGGACTGCGCTATTACGTGGGCGCAGCCAATCTGCCCAATGACGGCGGCTACGCGGCCAAGGTGCTGGCGGAGCATTTCCGCCTGCGCCAGGTGGCTGGTCGGCCCGCAGCTCCGGCTCCCATGTTGTCCACCAAGGCAGCGGCCGCACCCCAACCCACCCCGGCAGCGAAACCTGCCGAGGAAAAGGTCGCCATGCTCGACAGCCTGACCTGAGAGGCTGAGCTGAGAATCAGGTGCATTGACGCGAAGCGCCGTCAGCTACACTAGCGGGGCACGCAACTGGCGATAGGCGCGCCAGGCCCCCACGGGCCGCGCCGCTGACGTGGAGACCGGCAGAAGGCTTTCTGCAAACCACTGGGGAGCGTGCCGCGCGGACAAGCAGCCATGCCCCGCAGCGATCCGTCGTTCGCCTGGGCAGCCCTTGATTGCCAAGGGACTCTTAGTTCATCGGACTGCCATGTACCAACGCAATATTCTTGTCGAACAAACCGATCCCGAGGTGTGGGCCGCCATCCAGGCCGAAAACCTGCGCCAGGAAGAGCACATCGAGCTGATCGCCAGCGAGAACTACGCCTCCCCCGCGGTGATGGCTGCGCAGGGCTCGCAGCTGACCAACAAGTACGCCGAGGGCTACCCCGGCAAGCGCTACTACGGCGGTTGCGAGAACGTGGACGTGGTCGAGCAGCTGGCCATCGACCGCATCAAGCAGCTGTTTGGCGCCGAGGCCGCCAACGTGCAGCCCAATTCGGGCTCGCAGGCCAACCAGGCCGTGCTGATGGCGTTTGCCAAACCCGGCGACACCATCCTGGGCATGAGCCTGGCCGAGGGCGGGCACCTGACGCACGGCATGGCGCTGAACATGTCGGGCAAGTGGTTCAACGTGGTTTCCTACGGCCTGAACGCACAGGAAGAGATCGACTACGACGCCTTCGAGGCCAAGGCGCGCGAGCACAAGCCCAAGATCATCATCGGCGGCGCCTCGGCCTATGCCCTGCGCATCGACTTCGAGCGCATGGCCAAGGTGGCGAAGGAAGTCGGCGCCATCTTCTGGGTGGACATTGCGCACTACGCCGGCCTCGTCGTCGCGGGCGAGTACCCGAATCCAGTGCCGTTTGCCGACGTGGTCACCTCCACCACGCACAAGAGCCTGCGCGGCCCGCGCGGCGGCATCATCTTGATGAAGGCGGAGCACGAGAAGGCCATCAACAGCGCCATCTTCCCCGGCCTGCAGGGCGGCCCGCTGGAGCATGTGATCGCCGCCAAGGCCGTGGCCTTCAAGGAGGCGCTGTCACCCGAGTTCAAGCAATATCAGCAGCAGGTAGCCAAGAACGCCAAGGTGTTCGCCGAGACGCTGATCCAGCGCGGCCTGCGCATCGTCAGCGGCCGCACCGAAAGCCACGTCATGCTGGTGGACTTGCGCGCCAAGGGCATCACCGGCAAGGCGGCCGAGGCCGCACTGGGCAAGGCCCACATCACGATCAACAAGAACGCCATTCCCAACGACCCCGAGAAGCCCATGGTGACCAGCGGCATCCGCGTGGGCACGCCGGCGATTACCACGCGCGGCTTCAAGGAAGAGGAAACGCGCCTCACGGCCAACCTGCTGGCCGATGTGCTCGAGAACCCGAATGACGAGGCGCATCTGGCGGCCGTGCGCGCGAAGGTGAACGCGCTCACCAGCCGCTTCCCGGTCTATCGCTGACCCGCAGCGCCGCAGCCGCGATGAAGTGCCCGTTCTGCAGCCACCAGGAAACCCAGGTCATCGAGACCCGCGTATCCGAGGATGGGGACTTCATCCGCCGCCGGCGCCAGTGCGCGTCCTGTGAAAAGCGCTTCACCACCTATGAGCGGCCGGAAGTCAACTTTCCCTCCGTCGTCAAGAAAGACGGCCGGCGCGTGGAATACACGCGCCACAAGCTGCTCGGCTCCTTCAAGCTGGCGCTGCGCAAGCGGCCGGTCAGCACGGTGCAGATCGATTCGGCCATAGAACGCATCGAAGAAAAGCTGCTGCACCTGGGCCAGCGCGAGGTGATCTCCAGCCGCATCGGCGAGCTGGTGATGCGCGAACTCAAGAAACTCGACAAAGTAGCCTATATCCGCTATGCCAGCGTGTACCGCAGCTTCGAGGACATCGACGAGTTCCGCGCCCTCGTCGACGAAGTGCGCAAGTAATCAAACGCTTGTTATTTGATAGCTTCCAGCGCCCTATCCACGGGCGCAGCAGCCATTTTCAGCGCGATGCCGCAATCGGCCCCACGGCCTGCACCACGTCGCCGCATTGCGCGCGCTGGCGCAGCGCATGATCCATCAGCACCAGCGCCAGCAACGCCTCGGCGATCGGCGCGGCGCGTATTCCGACGCAGGGATCGTGGCGGCCCTTGGTAATCACCTCGGTGCTCTGGCCATGCACGTCGATGGACTCGCGCGGGCTGATGATGGAGCTGGTCGGCTTGATGGCGATCGACACCTCGATGTCCTGCCCGGTGCTGATGCCGCCCAGCACGCCGCCCGCGTTGTTGCCGGCAAAGCCCTGCGGCGTGAGCGAATCGCCATGCGTGGTGCCGCGCTGCGCCACGCTGGCAAAGCCGGCGCCGATCTCCACGCCCTTGACGGCGTTCAGGCCCATCATCACGTAGGCGATGTCGGCGTCGAGCTTGTCGTACAGCGGTTCGCCCAGGCCCACGGGCACGCCGGTGGCCTGCACGCGGATGCGCGCGCCGCAGGAGTCGCCGCTCTTGCGCAGCGCATCCATGTAGTCCTCATACGCCTGCACATCGGCCACCGGGGCGAAGAAGGGGTTGTGCGGCACATAGTCCCAGCTCTCGAAAGGGATGGGCAGCTCGCCCAGCTGCGTCATGCAGGCGCGAAAACCTGTGCCGTATTTCTCGGCCAGCCATTTCTTGGCCACGGCGCCGGCGGCCACGGTGGGCGCAGTCAGGCGCGCAGAAGACCGCCCGCCGCCGCGCGGGTCGCGCAGGCCGTACTTGTGCCAGTAGGCGTAGTCGGCGTGGCCGGGGCGGAAGCTCTGGGCAATGTTGCCGTAGTCCTTGCTGCGCTGATCCTGGTTGCGGATCAAGAGCGCGATCGGCGTGCCGGTGGTCTTGCCCTCGTACACGCCGGAAAGGATCTCCACCGCGTCGGGTTCGTTCCTCTGCGTGACATGGCGGCTGGTGCCGGGGCGGCGCCGATCCAGATCCTGCTGGATGTCGGCCTCTGACAGCGCCATGCCCGGCGGGCAGCCGTCGATCACGCAGCCAATGGCCGGGCCGTGGGATTCACCGAAGTTGGTGACGCAAAAAAGGGTGCCAAGGGTGTTGCCGCTCATAGGGGCGTGATTATCCCCGAGCCATTGCAACTATCAAAAAAATAGCTGCAAGCGCTTGATATGCAAGCGCTGGCAGCCGGTTTGATAAAAAACTCAATTCGCCGGAGGCGTTTCTTCCTGCGGCCAGTCGCGGATGTAGGCCTTGAGCAGCTTGTTCTCGAAGTTCTGGCTGTCCACCACGGCCTTGGCCACGTCGTAGAAGCTGACCACGCCCATCAGCATGCGCTTGTCCATCACCGGCATGTAGCGCGCGTGGCAGCCCAGCATCATGCGGCGCACCTCGTCCATGTCGGTCTCGAGCGTGCAGGTCACAGGCGCGTCGTCCATGGCGGTGCGCACCAGGGTGGTGCCCAGGCCGCCGCCGTTCTTCGCCAGGCGCTGAATCACCTCGCGGAAGGTCAGCATGCCGACCAGGTCGCCATGCTCCATCACCACCAGCGAGCCGATGTCCTTCTCGGCCATGGTTTCCACGGCACGCGCCAGCGGCTCGTCGGGATGCACGGTGTAGAGGGTGTTGCCTTTCAGGCGCAGGATGTCGCTGACTTTCATGGGGGTATCTCCGGATGGTGCTGCGGGCTCTGCATGCAGGCCGCTTGCGAGGAAATATAGCCCACAATCGGGCGCCGATTCACCGCCATCCACCACCTGGGAGACCTGAATGCCCGGATATTCCGACCCCGGCTTCGACACGCTCGCACTGCACGCGGGCGCGCAGCCCGACCCCGCCACCGGCGCGCGCGCCGTGCCCATCCACCTGACGACCTCGTTCGTCTTCCAATCCAGCGACCATGCGGCGTCGCTGTTCAACATGGAGCGCCCCGGCCATGTCTACAGCCGCATCAGCAACCCCACCAACGCCGTGCTGGAGCAGCGCGTGGCGGCGCTGGAGGGCGGCGTGGGCGCCATCGCCACGGCCAGCGGCCAGGCGGCGCTGCACCTGGCCGTCGCCACGCTGATGGGCGCGGGCGGGCACATCGTGGCCAGCACGGCGCTGTATGGCGGCTCGCAGAACCTGCTGGCCTACACGCTGCGCCGCTTTGGCATCGAGACTACCTTCGTGCAGCCGGGCGACCTGGCCGGCTGGCGCGCCGCCGTGCGGCCCAACACGCGGCTGCTGTTTGGCGAAACCGTGGGCAACCCCGGGCTGGAGGTGCTGGACATTCCCGCCGTCGCGCGCATCGCCCACGAGGCCGGCGTGCCGCTGCTGGTCGATTCCACCCTCACCTCGCCCTGGCTCATCAAGCCGTTTGAGCATGGCGCCGACCTGGTCTACCACTCGGCCACCAAGTTCCTCTCGGGCCACGGCACGGTGATCGGCGGCGTGCTGGTCGATGGCGGCAGCTTCGACTGGCAGGCCTCAGGGCGCTTTCCGGAGCTGACCCAGGCCTACGACGGCTTTCACGACATGGTGTTCGCCGAGGAAAGCACCGTCGGCGCCTTCCTGCTGCGCGCGCGGCGCGAGGGCCTGCGCGACTTTGGCGCCTGCATGAGCCCGCACACCGCCTGGCTGATCCTGCAGGGCATCGAAACCCTGCCGCTGCGCATGGAACGCCACATGCGCAACACCGAGCGCGTGGTGCAGTTCCTCGCCAGCCACCCGTTCGTCGCGCGCGTGGGCCATCCGCTGCTCGAATCGCACCCCAGCCATGCCTTGGCGCAACGGCTGCTGCCGCGCGGTGCGGGCTCGGTATTCAGCTTCGACATCACGGGCAGCCGCACCCAGGGCAAGGCCTTCATCGAGGCGCTCAAGCTCTTTTCCCACCTGGCCAACGTGGGCGATTGCCGCAGCCTGGTGATCCACCCGGCCAGCACCACGCACCACCGCCTGACCGACGAGGCGCTGGCCGCCGCTGGCATTGGCCAGGGCACGATTCGCCTGTCCATCGGCCTGGAAGATGCCGACGACCTGATCGACGACCTGAAGCGCGCCCTAAAGGCCGCAGAAAAGGCAGGTGGGTGATGCAGGTACCAGTCCATGGCGCGCCAACCTATTGCTACACCGCCGGCAAGCCGCTCAATCCCGCACAGCCCACCGTCGTCTTCATCCACGGCGTGCTGTGCGACCACAGCGTCTGGGCGCTGCAAAGCCGCTACCTTGCGCACCATGGCTGGAACGTGCTGGCCGTGGATCTGCCGGGCCACTGCAGAAGCGGCGGCGAGGCGCCCGCCAGCGTGGAGCAGGCGGCCGACTTCATCATCGCCCTGCTCGACGCCCTGGGCATCCAGCGGGCGGCCCTGGTGGGCCACAGCTGGGGCTCGCTGATCGCGCTGGAGGCGGCGGCCCGCCTGGGCGCGCGCGCCAGCCACCTGGCGCTGGTGGGCACGGCGTTCCCGATGAAGGTCTCGCCGGCGCTGATCGAGGCCGCGCTGAACGCGCCCGAGAAGGCGCTGAAGATGGTGAACGTGTTCTCGCGCAGCACCCTGGTATCGCCGCTGGACGCGGGCTTCTGGGTCTATGGCGCGGGCCTGGCCCTGGGCCGGCGCGTGCTGCGCAGCAACCCGCAGGCCAACGTGTTCCACCGCGGCTTCGTGGCCTGCGACAGCTATGCGGGCGGCGAGCGGGCGATTGCCGCCATCCAATGCCCGGTGCTGTTCGTGCTGGGCATGCAGGATCAGATGACGCCGCCAAAGGCCGCGCAGGGATTGATCACGGCTGCGCGTGCCGCCGGCAAGGCGGTGCAGGTGGCGCATCTGCCCGTCGGCCACAGCCAGATGACCGAGGCGCCGGATCAGACTTTGCTTGCACTGCGTGATTTTTTGACATAGATCAAAATAGCGCATCGCGCTTATCCAGCAAGCACAAGCAGCTATTTATTCGATAGTATTCAGCCGTCGGTAGCGGTCGTTTCCCGCCCTGTGCGCTGGGACATTCACGAGCCGCGCATGCTTGCCTCCTAGACTAGGCCAGACCGATCCTCCACCCTCCGCGAAGCCTGGTGTGCACAACGCCGGGTACGCACGCCTGAATGCCGACGACGACTCCCACCGAACACCGCGACACCCCCTGGCACGCCCTGCCCGCAAGCGCCATTGCCGAACACCTGGCCACCGACGCGCAGGTTGGCCTGCCCCATGCCGAGGCCGCCCAGCGCCTGGCCCGGCACGGCCCCAACCGCCTGCCCGCGCCGCCGCGCCGGCCCGCGTGGCGGCGGCTGCTGGCGCAATTCCACAACGTGCTGATCTACGTGATGCTGGCCTCGGCCGCCATCACCGGCGCGCTGGGCCACTGGATCGACACCGGCGTGCTGCTGGGCGCGGTGGTCGTCAACGCCATCCTGGGTTTCGTGCAGGAGGGCAAGGCCGAGTCGGCGCTGGACGCGATCCGGCGCATGCTCTCGCCGCAGGCCACGGTGCTGCGCGCGGGCGAGCGGCAGCTGGTCGCGGCCGAGCAGCTGGTGCCGGGCGACATCGTGCTGCTGGCCTCGGGCGACAAGGTGCCGGCCGACCTGCGCATCCTCTCGGCCAAGAGCCTGCGCGCCGACGAGGCGGTGCTCACGGGCGAATCGGTGCCCAGCGACAAGAGCGAAGCCGCGGTGGCCGAGGATGCGCCGCTGGGCGACCGCCGCGGCATGCTCTATTCGGGCACGCTGGTGGCCGCGGGCACGGCCGTGGGCGCGGTGGCCGCCACCGGCGCGCGCACCGAGCTGGGGCGCATCAGCGCGCTGCTGGCGCAGGTGGAGCCGGGCACCACGCCGCTGCTGCGCCAGATGGCGCGCTTCAGCCGCTGGCTGGCGGCGGCCATCCTGCTGTTCGTGGCCGCCACCTTCGCCATCGGCGTGCTCTGGCGCGGGCAGGCGCCGGCCGACATGTTCATGATGGCTGTGGCGCTGGCCGCATCGGCCATCCCCGAGGGGCTGCCCGCCATCATGACCATCACGCTGGCGCTGGGCGTGCGCCGCATGGCGCAGCACCACGCCATCATCCGGCAGCTGCCGGCGGTGGAGACGCTGGGCTCGGTCACGGTGATCTGCTCGGACAAGACCGGCACTCTCACCTGCAACGAGATGACGGTGCAGCGCGCGGTGACGGCCGAGCGCGTGTACGGGGTGACGGGCAGCGGCTACGCGCCGCAGGGCGGCTTTCAGGTCGGCGGCATGCACGCGTCGCCCGCCGGCGACCCGGTGCTGCAGTCCATGGCCCGCGTGGCGCTGCTGTGCAACGACTCGGCGCTGCACCAAGGCGCCGAGGGCTGGACGCTCACCGGCGACCCGACCGAGGGTGCGCTGCTGACCTTCGCCCTCAAGGCCGGGCTGGATGGCGCCGCCACGCACACGGCGCTGCCGCGCATCGACGCGATCCCGTTCGAGTCCGAACACCGCTTCATGGCCACGCTGCACCACGACCACGCGGGCCAGGCGCTCATCCTGGTCAAGGGCGCGCCCGAGCGGCTGCTGGACATGTGCAGCACGCAAGGCAGCGTGCAGCACGGCGAGGAGGGCCGCGCGCCGCTCGACCATGACTACTGGCGCCGCGCCGCCAACGACTGCGCCGCGCGCGCCCTGCGCGTGCTGGCCATCGCCGTCAAGCGCGTGCCGGCGCAGCAGCACGCCCTGTCGTGGGACGACATGGAAGGCGGCTTCACCCTGCTGGGCATCCTGGGCAGCATGGATCCGCCGCGCCCCGAGGCCATGGCCGCCGTGGCCGAATGCCACGCCGCGGGTGTGCGCGTGAAGATGATCACCGGCGACCACGGCGAGACGGCGCGCGCCATCGGCGCCCAGCTCGGAATCGGCCTGGGCCGGCCGGCCCTGACGGGCGCCGAGATCGAGCTGATGGACGACGCCACCTTGCTGGAGGTGGTGGACACCATCGATGTCTTCGCCCGCGCCAGCCCCGAGCACAAGATCCGCCTGGTGCAGGCCCTGCAGGCGCGCGGCGAGGTCGTCGCCATGACCGGCGACGGCGTGAACGACGCCCCGGCCCTGAAGCGCGCCGACGTGGGCGTGGCCATGGGCAGGAACGGCACCGAGGCCGCCAAGGACGCGGCCGACATGGTGCTGGCCGACGACAACTTCGCCACCCTGGGCGCGGCCGTGCGCGAGGGCCGCGGCGTCTACGACAACGTGCGCAAGTTCATTCTGTTCATGCTGCCCACCAACGGCGGCGAGTCCCTGGTGGTGTTCTTCGCCATCCTGTTCGCGCTGCAGCTGCCGCTTACCGCCACGCAGGTGCTGTGGATCAACCTCGTCACCTCGGCCACGCTGGGCGTGGCGCTGGCCTTCGAGCCGACCGAGAGCGACGTGATGCACCGCCCGCCGCGCGACCCGCGCGAATCGCTGCTCTCGGGCCTGTTCGTGTGGCGCGTGGTGATGGTGTCGCTGCTCATGGCCTGCGCCTCATTGGGCCTGTTCCTGTGGGAGCTCTCGCGCGGCGCCAGCCTGGAAACCGCACGCACCATGGCCGTCTGCGCCGTGGTCGCGGCCGAGATGTTCTACCTGCTCAACAGCCGCCACATCCTGCGCAGCGCGCTCTCGCGCGAAGGGCTGCTGGGCAACCCCCAGGTGCTGATGGCGATCGCCGTGTGCGCGCTGCTGCAGCTGGCCTTCGTGCATACGCCCTGGCTGCAGGCGGTGTTCGGCTCCACCGACCTGGCGCTGGACGAATGGCTGCGCGTGCTGCTCGCGGGCGCGCTGGTGTTCGCGCTGGCGGAGCTGGAGAAATGGGTGCTGCGGCGCCAGCGCCGTGCTACGCCAGCAGCCGGCACAGCGCGCTGAGGCTGGGCAGCGTGGCGTGCGGCGCTGCGCCCTCATGCGGCCAGTCGGCGCCCGCCGTGTTCAGCCACGCCGCCTGCATGCCGGCATCGAGCGCGCCACGCGCGTCCAGCAGCGCATCGTCGCCGACATGCAGCACCGCGCTGCTGTCCACGCCCGCCACCCGGGCTGCGGCGTGGAAGATGCGCGCATCGGGCTTGGCCACGCCGAGCAGCGTGGCGCTCAGGCTGGCCTTGAAATAGCGGCCGATGCCGATGCGCTGCACGTCGGCATTGCCGTTGGACAGCGCCACCACAGGGTAGCGCGCCGCCAGGAATTCCAGCGTCTCCAGCGCATCGTCAAACAGATCCACGCGCTGGCGCTCGGCAAAGAAGAAATCGAACGCCGGCTCGGCCAGCCGCGGGTCGTCCCCGGCCTGGGTGAGCGCCATGCGGATGGATTCGCGCCGCAGCGCGCTCAAGTCCAGCCGCAAGTCCGGCCGCAGCTCGTTCATGCGCTCGCGGATGGCGCGCAGCGCCTGGGCATCGCCAAACAGCGTTGCCGTGGCCGGTGCATGAGTCGCCAGCCAGCCGGCCAGCGCCGCCTCGGCGCGCGCAATGGCGGGCCAGACGGGCCACAGCGTGTCGTCCAGGTCGATGGTGATGGCGCTGATGCGCGCTATGTCAAGGCTTGTTTCCACAATTGATCCAGGGCAAGGCTCGGGGTCGCGGTTACGACACAATCACGCGCCGTGACGCACCGCAGCATTTTCTCCACATTGCGCCGACCGGGCATGGTACTCGCCATGCTCGCCCTGCTGGCGCAGCTGTGCATGGTGCAGTCCAGCACGCGGCATTGGGCCGACATGGCCACCCAGGCGCTGTTCAATGCCGACATTTGCTCGGCGCATGACCAGGGCAGCTCGGGGCCCCAGGATGGCGACGAGCCCATGGGCGCGATGCAGCATTGCCCCATCTGCGGCGTTGCCGGTGCCAGCTTCATGGCGAGCAGCAGCGCTGCCCTGGCGCTGCCGCCCGGGCCGCATGGCCTGGCCACCAGCAGGCACTACGGCGCACCCGCGCCCCAGCCCGACCGGCTGCGCCCGCCGGCGCAGGGCCCGCCCCACGCACTGGCCTGACGACCCCGCTTTTGTTGCGTTGCAGCCAGCCCGCCGGGCTTGGCTGTGCCCGGGCCTGTGCCCCGTAGTTCCCGTTTTTAAAACATGACTTCCAAGACCCGCATTCTTCGCGGCGGCGGCCGCACGCACGGCTGCGCCCTGCTGCCCCTGGTGGCCCTGCTGGCGACCGCCCTGCCCCTGGCGGCCGCGGCCCAGCAGGAGGCCGCCCTGCAAGCCGTCACCGTCACCGACACCCATGACGCGCCCACGGGTGCCGCCGACCTGCCGCGGCAGCAGATTCAGTCCGCCCGCCCCGCCACCAGCGACAGCGCCAGCCTGCTGCGCACCCTGCCCGGCGTCAGCCTGACCGGCACCGGCGGCGTGTCCAGCCTGCCCAGCGTGCATGGCCTGTCGGACGACCGGCTGCGCATTCAGGTGGACGGCATGGATCTCATCTCGGCCTGCGGCAACCACATGAACCCGCCGCTGTCCTACATCGACCCGACGCGCATCGGCAGCATCCGGCTGTTTGCCGGCATCACGCCGGTCAGCGTGGGCGGCGACAGCATCGGCGCCACCATCCAGGTCGAGTCCGCGCCACCGGCCTTCACCCTACCGGGCGAGGCGCCGCGCGTCTCGGGCGAGGCCGGTACCTTCTGGCGCAGCAACGGCGACGCCATCGGCGCGCACCTGTCGGCCGCCTACGCGCGCGAGCAGTTCAGCCTGCGCTACGACGGCTCCACCGCCCAGGCCGACAACTACAAGGCGGCACGCGCCTTCAAGGCCGCCGGCCCGGCCGCCAGCGACAAGCCCACGCATTGGCTGGGCGGCGACGAGGTGGGCTCGAGCAGCTACAAGACGCGCAACCATGCCTTGAGCATGGCCTGGCGCGGCAGCAGCGACCTGGTGGAGCTGCGCCTGGGCCTGCAGGACATCCCCTACCAAAACTACCCGAACCAGCGCATGGACATGACGCGCAACGACAGCCATCAGTTCAACCTGCGCTACCAGGGCCAGTATGGCTGGGGCCGGCTGCATGCCCGCGCCTACCACGAGACCACGCGCCACGGCATGAACTTTGGCGCCGACAAGCAGTTCTGGTACGG
>JAFEER010000106.1 GCA_018240985.1 Pseudomonadota bacterium | reverse complement strand
GCCGGCACCACCAGCTCGCTGAACGGGTCGCGCCCGGCGCCGCGCAGCCATTCGGCGCGCGCCTCGCCCACCGGGTCGTCGGGCGGGGCGAAGGGCAGCTTGGTGATGAACAGCGATTCGCACAGCGCGCCCGGCAGATCCAGCCCCTCGCCGAACGACTGCATGCCGAAGATGATGGACGGCAGGCCGTCGGCCACGCGCTCGCGGTGGCGCGCCAGCAGCTGCTGGCGCGGCAGGGTGTTCTGCACCAGCACCAGGCCGCGCATGGAAGTCGGCATGGCGTCCACCGCCTGGCGCATCTGCTCGCGCGAGGTGAACAGCACCAGCGCGCCGGCCTCGACCAGGGCCAGGTCGGAGAGCAGCGCATCCACCATCTCGGCCGTGAAGGCCTGGGCGTCGCGCGGCTCGGCCTGGGTCTCGGTGGCCACCAGGGTGCCCTGGCGCGCATAGTCGAACGGGCTGGCCACGGCCAGCGTGCTCACGGCCGCGTCGCCCTGCAGGCCCGATTCGCGCAGGAAGAAATCGAACTGCCCGCAGCTCTCCAGCGTGGCCGATGTCAGCACCGCGCCGCGCACCGCCGACCACAGGTGGTTGCGCAGGGTGTTGCCGGGCAGCACCGGGCTGGCGTGGGCGCGCACGACGATGAAGTCGCCCTCCACCTCCAGCGTGAACCATTTCGCGGCCGGCACCGCGCCCTCGGGCGCATCCTGCAGCAGCAGCTGGGCGGCAGCATGCACGCCCTCCAGCCGCGGCGCCAGGCTGCCCACCTGGGCGTAGAGCTGGGACAGGCGCCGCGCCTCGTCGGGCTTGTCGCGCATCTCGCTCTTCAAGGCCTTGGCAATGGCGTTCAGCGCCTGCAGAAAGCCGCCCGCATGGTGCGCCGCCTGGCCCAGGGGTTCGACCAGCGCTTCTGGCAACACGCCGCCCGGCACGCGGGCGCGCGTGGGCAGGGCGGATTTGAACTGCCGGCGCCCCGGCACCGGCGCGCGCAACTGCTCGCCATACACATCCATGACCAGCCGCGCCAGATCCTGCAGCGCGGCGCGCAGGCGCGCGGAATGGTTGGGAATGTCGGCAATCTCCTCCACCTCCACCAGCTGGCCGATGCGCAGCGCGCGGCTGGCCAGCTTGTCGATCCAGGTCAGGCGCGACAGATCCATCTCGCAGGCGAACTGATCGAGCGCCGTGGCCGGCAGGTGGTGCGCCTCGTCGATCACCAGCAGGCAGTTGTCCAGCTCGGGCAGCAGGCGCGCGCCTATGGACGACAGCAGCAGGTCGTGATTGGCGACTATGACCTGCGCCGCCACGAGCTGCTTGCGCCGCTCGAAGTAGCTGCACTGGTTGAACAGCGGGCAATGCCTGGCCGTGCACGAGCTGGCCTCGGCCGCCACCGGGCTCCAGACCTCGGGCTCGGGCGGGGTGTCCAGCATGTCGCGGTCGCCGTCCCAGCTGCCCTGGGCCAGCGCGTCGGCCATGCTGGCGTAGAACTTCATGCGCGCCTCGGTGTCGTGGCGCGGACGCTGCGCCTTGGCCTCTTCGGGGAACAAGTCGTCCTCGGGCAGATCGTCGTCCCCCGCCGCCGCGCCGCCGGCCAGGCGCTCCAGCTTCAGCTTGCACACATAGCGCCCGCGCCCCTTGGCTAGGGCGAAGGCAAAGGGCTGCTCCATGCGCGCCGCCAGCGCCGGCAAGTCCTTGTGCACCAGCTGCTCCTGCAGCGCCACGGTGGCGGTGGAGATCAGCACCCGCGTGCCGCGCGCCAGCGCCATGGCAATGGCCGGCACGCTGTAGGCCAGCGATTTGCCCACGCCGGTGCCGGCCTGGATCACGGCGATGGCGCGCTGGGGCGCGTCGCCGTCATCCTCCAGCTTGCCCAGCTGCGCCTGGGCGAAGGTCTGCGCCACCTGCTCGGCCATGCGCCGCTGGCCCTCGCGCGGGCGAAAGCCGGCGGTGGACTGCACCACGGCTTCGAAGGCCTGCAGGGCCTGGCCAGTCCAGTCTTGTGCGGACAAAGGGGACGAGGGCGCGTCAGCCAAGGTGTGAGCGGCGCTGTGAATTCATCCAGTCATGGTAGCCGATTGGTTGGTGGCTTTGCGTGGGCGGGGGGCTTTTGCGCGGCGCGGCGAGCCGTGCTGCCGCTGATTCGGCTGACGCTTCAGCCGTCGGCAAGCGTGGGCATGGGCCCGCGTGCACTGGTGCGCACCATGCGGATGGCATCAAACGGGCAGCGCACGGCACACAAGGCGCAGCCCGTGCAGCCGGGTGCGTCGTGCAGCACCGAGCGCTTGGGGCCATAGCGCCCCTCGCCCTGCACCTGCAGCGACAGCACATGCGGCGGGCAGGCCGCCACGCACCAGCCGCAGCCGGTGCAGCGATCCAGGTCAATGGCGGGCAGGGCCTTGGGCGGTGCATGCATGGAAGGAGCATGCCACGCGAGGCGCTACAGTGCCCGGCTATGCCACAAGACCCCGCTGCCATCGCCCGCCAGCTGCGCATCCACGGACTGGTGCAGGGCGTGTACTACCGCCAGTCCATGATCGAGGTCGCCGAACAGCTGGGCCTGCAGGGCTGGGTGCGCAACCGGCTCGATGGCAGCGTGGAGGCCCTGGCCATGGGCCGGCCTGATGCCGTGCAGGCGCTGATCGCCTGGGCCGGGCGCGGCCCCACTGCGGCACGCGTGCAGCGCGTGGAGGTGCAGGAGGCGGATGTGGCGCTGCTGCACGGCCTGCCGGCCGGATTCGGCCGGCGTGACACGGCCTGAGCGTCATTTGCGCGGCCGCCTCGCCCCATAGGCGCAATACCCCGGCCTGGGGCTTTTCTTCTGCGGGTGCAGGCGGCAGGCCTCGGGGCGCTGCTAGTACACCGTGCACAGGCGTGTGTCGGGGTGCAGGTACTGGCAGTCGCCATTGGCCCGGCGCGCCAGGGTGAACAGGCCGCTCTTGTGGTGAAAGTTGTCCACCACGCGCGCCTTGAGCAGGCGCCGCGCGATCAGGCGCGGCTCCTCATGCTCGGCCTCAAAGGCGTCCACCAGGCCCAGGCGCACCAGGTCGGACAGCTGCACCTCCAGCGGCATGGTGCAGCAGTTGGCGGCGCAGCTGGCGCACAGGCCGGCGCGGTAGCGGGTCCAGGTGTTCAGGCGGTTGACATCGACAAGGGAGAAGACTTTGGCCATGGGGCGTGGTTGTCGTGTTACGGGTGTGCAGAGGGATGCAAAAATGGATGTTCGTGCAGCGCCTGTAAATTTGCCTGTTGCATGGTTAACAACGTGGCGTCTGCGTTGTTGTCCTCGGTTGTCATGTGCCAGCGCGGCATGTCCAGGCCATGCGCCAATAAATCGTGCCACGCCTGCCGCCAGGCGCTGAAATAGTTCTGCGCATCGACCATGGTGGCCGCCAAAATGACTTCGTCTTCAAAATCATTGCGCACAGCGGCCACCAGGAGGCGGGGCGACGCCTGGGCTTCTGGCAGTGGGTCGGGGTGGACGATGAGCTGTGTCTCCTCCATGTCTTCTTCGATCGTCAGCTCTGTGGGCAGACGGTGCTGTGCCTGGCTGTGCAGCCAGTCCAGCAGTTCCAGCAAATCGGTGTGGTAGTAAAGCAGCTCCATTTCCATCGAGCTGCCGCCCAAGTGCATGAAGAGTGTGATGACACCATAGGCCTGGGGCGGCTGCTTTAGTTGCACGCGAATATCCGTCTGAGGATTGCGCAGTGCAGTAGCCCAATAGGTGGAGGGACGCTGCCAGCGGGACGAGTCAATGCCGGTAGCTGGCGCTATCGGTGGCGGGGCTTCATCCAGTAAAAACAGCCGAAAAACGAGTGTGCTGTGGTCGCTTGCCTCCAGACCTGCCCATTCCAGCAACGCGCCGTGGTTGGCAAAGGCAAAGGGCTGTTGCGCCGCAATGCGCACGGTTTCGGGCAGGGTCTCTGGCATGGCATCCGGTGCCGCTTCAAGCGCTGCGTCATACAAGGCGCTGGCGTAATCGAAGTGGCGCAGCACCTGCTGGAACACGGCGGGTGTGAGCGCCCATTGCGTCCAGCCCTGCACGCCGGCAGGGTCGTTCACGCAGCGCAAATATCCCAGGCCGTTGTCGGCCAGCCAGGTATGCAGGCTTTGGCGCTGCTGCGCCAGCGTGGGGCGGTGCGCCAGGGCTGAGCCCAAGGGGGCCCGCAGCAGGCGCACCAGCTCCTGGAGTTTGTCGCGCAAGGCCGCATCGCGGCACAGTGCCAGCGGCAGGATGAAGCCTTGTGCTTGCTTAAAGTGATGCAGTGGGTGGTGCGCGAAGGTGAGCATGGTTCCCCGGTCGTTCCCGGCGGGGCGCAGCAGGAGCAAGGCGGGCGCCAGGCCGTCAAGCCGTCCGCGCACCAGCCCCCTTGTGATGCGCGGCAGCGGCGCCGTGCCTTCGGATGGCGCGGCGGGGTCGGGCGCTTGCAGCATCTGCGCCACCAGGGCGCTGGCGCTGTGGTGCCAGTGCAGGGCGTCGGTGCGCCAGTGGCTCAGGCTGGGCGCGTTCAACAGCCAGAAATCCGTGCCGTCACGCGGGCCTTGATTGACCAGGGTGAAGAAGGCCTGGGCCAGGTCGTGGATTTGCGCACCCAGCGCCAGATAGTCTTCTTGCAGACGGGCGGGCGCCAGGCGCAAAAACTGGGCTTCCATGTCGTCCCATGAACTGCCTGGGTTATGGCCGTGCTGGCGCAGCCAGGCTTCACATGCCCAGTGAAGCGCGCTTTGCATGTGGTCGAACAGCAAGCCGATATGGGTGCTCTCTTGACTGTTCAATCCGCTTTCGGTTTTGAATAAATTGCTGTGGGCTGCCTGGCATGCCCATTGGCTTTTTTCGGATGTTGTCATGCTGGGGTTCCTTGGGCAGAGCTGCGCAGCCAGTCTTGCCATAAGGCGCTAAGCAGATCCAGTGCGCTGGAGCAGGGAGATGCGCCTTGCTGCACCAGCGCATCCACGGCTGTCAGCAGGCGTTTTTGGCTGGCTAGTGCCCGGGGGTGGCGCCAGGGGTGTGGCCACTGATCGGCTGCGGCGGTTGGCAGGTGCGCATAGCCCAGAAATGCGCAGCGTTTGCGCGCCAGTGCCAGGCTCAGGTCGGGGTAGAGGGCGCTCAGGCGTTGGGCGCGCCAGTCGCCACCGTCGTGCTGCCAGCCGCACAGGCGGCAGGCGCTGGCGCACAGCGGGGGTGTATCGGCGGGTGCATCCATGCCAGGCAATCCGCAGCAGGGGCACAGGCTGCGCCCCATGCAGGCCGTGGGGTGCTGGGCAAACCAGCGCCAGCGCGTATGCCACAAACGGGCCCAAGCGGGCGCTGGTTGGGGCTGTGGTGCGGAAGCAGGTGCCAGGGGATAGCTGCGCGGTGGGCGGGCATAGGCATCAAAGAGGCTGGCAAGGTGCGGCTCCTGTTCTGGTAGCGCTGCTGCCGGTTGCAACAACAGCATGGCACCGGCGCGGGCAACGACGTGGTGCGTGGGCGGCGCGCCCGTGCCGGGCCAGGGCGACCCCTCTTCCCAACCGACGCCGGGCGCCAGGCAGGCTTGCATGGCCTGCAAGCATTGCTGCACGCGCTGCACCAAGGTGGCAAGGCTGATCGCGTGCTCCAGGCGTTCTACATTGACGGTTCTGACGCGGTTGAACAGCAGCGCCAAGGCGTCGCGCTCCGTCCAGGCTTGCACAAACAGCGCCGCCAAACCCGCTGGCGCACGCTCTTGCAACAAGTGGATGTGTTGGAAGTAACCCTGTTCCCAATCGATGCGCATGTCTTCAGGCGCATGGGTGCTCCACCAGGCTTTGGCAGCCATGTTCAGGGCCTTGTCCAGCAGCTTGCATAGCTCGAGGGGGCTATAGGCGTCGCTGCAATGCACGCCCCAGCGTGCCCGGTCGAGTTCTTGCGCTGCTGCGTGCAGCCAGGCGGTGGCGGGGTTGTGGTCAGCCGGCTTATCAGGTGGCGTTGTACGGCTGTAGGGTGGAAACTGGCGTAAGCCTAGCCGCACCATGCTGCGCGCCGGATCGGTGTGCGCTCGCGCGGGGGCGAAGAGGTGAACGCTCAGGTACTTCACGTCCAGTACCTTGACGGTGCCATAGCCCTCCAGAGCAATCCAGTCGCCACGGCGCAGCACGACAAATTCGTCAATGAGTGCCGTTTGTGCGGCACGCTGCAAGGCTTGGAGGGCAGATTTGTAACGCCTTATGCGTTGCAGCCCGGCTTCCAACTGTGCCTGGGGCACGGTTTCCAAAGGACGTGACGGTTCGTCGTGCAACGCCTGTTCGGCGGCCAGGCATTCGCTCCACAGGAGGTGCCAGTCTGCCGTGGCGGCAGCGGTGGCACAGCGTGTGCGCAGCGCCTGTACCACCTCCTCGGGCAAGGAGCGTTCAAGGGCTGGCCAGGGTGGCGGAGCATGGTCGCCGCGGTGTGCCGTGAATGCCAGCAGAACCTGCGCTATGCGTGCCTGTGCCTGCTGGCCAGACCACGCGCCGCGTGCCCAGTTGTCGCTGCTCAGACTGCGCTCGGCGGCGTTCAGATGCCCTTGGGCCTTGTCCACATATTCGAGCAAGCCTGTTCGCCACGCCACCTGGGGCACGGAGATCTCTTTCCAAAGCGTTGTGTTGTGCATGGCGCAGCGCTACACAGGCCAGTCGGCACGCTGCCATTGGCGCGCAAGCTGGGTGGCGAGTTGCTGGGGGGACTGCATGTGGGGGTGTCGGTGATGCTGATCCGGGCGTTTTACCATTGCGCAACTCCCTTGCAAGAATTGCCATGTCATCTGCCGAAGTTCCCGCCTCGCCCATCCTCCAGGCCCTGCTGGCGCTGCCCGCCGCGGCCAGCGACCAGCCATCGAAGGCCAGGGGGCGCAAGCCCGCCACGGCCTTTCACGCCCAGGGGCAGTTGCCCCTGACGGCCCTGGCGGTGCAGGTGGCAGACATGGGCGACCTACCCCTGCCGCTGAGCGACGCCCAGGCGCAGGCCCTGCACGCGCTGACCCAGCCGGCGCCCTTTGGCCTGCGCGAGCAGACCTTGCACGACCGCAGCGTGCGCGACACCGGCGAGCTGGACGCCGAGGCGCTCACGCTGCGCTGAGCCGATGGCGCCCTGGCCGCGCTGCAGGCCGAGGTGGCCGGCGCCCTGGGCCTGGCGGCGCTGGAACTGCGCGCGCACAAGCTGCTGGTCTACGGCCCGGGCCAGTTCTTCAAGCCGCACCAGGACACGGAAAAACACCCCGGCATGGTGGGCACGCTGAGCCTGGTGTGGCCCAGCGCGCATATCGGCGGCATCCTGCGCGTGCAGCATGGCGATGCGCAGGAGCTGTTCGCCTCGCAGCATCTGCGCGCCCAGACGCTGCGCTGGTGCGCCTTTTATGCCGACTGCCGCCATGAGGTGCTGCCGGTGGCGGAGGGCTGGCGCGTGGTGCTGACCTTTGACCTGGTGGTTCCCGCCACGGCCGCGCAGCCCGGCACACCGGCCCACCCGGCGCTGCTGGCGGCGCTGCGCGACCAGTGCTACCCGCAGGGCCAGCCCAGCACCCGGCCCTGGGTGTTTCTGCTCGATCACGAATACAGCCAGCGCGGCCTGCGCTGGGAGCTGCTCAAGGGCGATGACCGCCCGCGCGTGCTGGCCCTGCGCGCCGCCGCCCAGGCGCTGGGCCTGCAGATGTACCTGGCGCTGGCCGAAATCCACGAGAACTGGACGGCCAGCTACAGCGCGCCGCGCGGCCGCTACCGCGACGCCTATGACGACGGCGACCCCGAGCCGGACGAGCTGATCGATGAGGACATGACGCTGGACTATTGGGTCGATGCCGATGGCCAGGTGGTGCAGCGCAAGAACCTGAGCATCCGCCCGACTCAAACCGAGAGCTTCACCGACACCGGCGAGGAATTTCTCGTCAATCAGGAGCATGAAGGCTACATGGGCAATTACGGCGACACCCTGGACTACTGGTACCGCCGTGCCGCCCTGGTGCTGCAGACGCCCGAGGCGCATGAGGCCAGCCGCTTCGTCACCGAGTTTGATGCCGCCTTGGCCGACGCGCTGCGCCTGGCGCGCAGCGGCGCTGGCGCCGCCCTGGCGCAGCGCCTGGCGGGCGCGTGGGAGCTGCTGCTGCGCAGCGTGAGCCAGGGGCGCTGGAACGCCTACGCCGAGCTGGCCTGCGCCCTGCCCGATGGCGAGCAGGCACGGGCGCTGTGCGAGAAATTTGACTGGACACAGATGCAGAGCGCCGACGTGGCCGCCATGGCGCGGCTGGCGCAGCGCTGGGGCGATGACTGGCTGCGGGCGCTGGTGCAAGCCTGGCTGCAGGTGCTGCAGGATAGGAACAACCGCTGGCGCTGGACGAACCAGCCTACCCTGGCGCCCTGGCCGCAACCCCTGCCGGCCTTCATCCAGGCCTGCCAGGAAGCAGCCCTGGCGCCCGCCCTGGTGCAGCAGATGCTGCAGGCCTGCGTGGCCATGTTGGCGCCCTGGGATGAGCCCGAGCCAGCGCGCAGCCCCGCCCAGCGCATGAGCGGCCGCACGCCGCGCATTGCGCAAATCACAGACTTGGCAATGGCCCTGCAGCGCTTTCCTGATAAGGGTGGATTGCTACAAAAATTGATATTACATGTGCGTGCCCTGCCAGCGCTGTATCCCTTGCTGGAGCTACCCGCGCTGGCGTTGGCGCTGCGTCCGCTATGGGCGGCGTTGCCCCAGGCGCAGCAGTTGCATGCCGATGTGCTGACTGCCTTGCAGGAGGCTCTGGCCGAGCCGCCCCTGGCCGACGACGACCACAGTTATCTGGGCGTGCAATGGGCCTGCCGCTGCGCCGACTGCACCCGCGCCATCGACTGGGCGCTGGCGCCCACGGCCGCCCCCCTGACCCTGGCCATGGCCGAGGCGCGCCGCAGCCATGTGGAGGAAAGCCTGCAGCGATCCACCGGGCAGTTCCGCTTTGAAACGCTGAAAAAAGGCTCGCCCTACCAGCTGGTGATCCGCAAGAGCGAAGACCTGCCGCTGCGGCGCAGGCAGCTGCGTGAAAGGTGGGAGGGGGATTTGGCGGCGCTGGCCTGACGCTCTCCGACTATCCCTTGCCCGACGATTTGCCGCGCATCGGGTCTTGATCCGGGGCCCTTATCGTGCCGGCAAGATATAGGGGCACCAAGTGAATTGGCTTCCTCGCTCGCCCGTTGGCGGGCTGGTGTATGCACACATGTTTTTCGAGCATGGCAACACGGCGGGCCCCTCAGGGCTACGCCGTCACCACTTGGTTCCGCCCCCGCGCCTTCGCTTCGTAAAGCGCTTTGTCCGCCCGTTGGTACAGGACGTCCCATGTCTTGTCGGCTGCCGTCCCACCGGCAATGCCGACGCTCACCGTGCAGCGGATCGACTGTCCGCCCGCGGCGAATGGTCGCGATTCAATCGCGTCCCTCAATCGGTTCAGCAGCGCAGCCGCAGATTCGCGATGCATGCCTGACATGACAAGTCCGAACTCCTCGCCGCCGAGGCGTGCCAGAAGATCCTCGTCGCGGACGCAGGCCTTGAGTCGTGCCGCAACCTCCTTGAGCACGTCGTCGCCCGCGTCATGACCGTACTGGTCGTTGACCTGCTTGAAGTGGTCGATATCGATGATGGCCAACGTGAGTGACGACGGTGACCTCGTCAGGCGCCATGCTTCACGCTCCATGAATGTCTTGAAGGTGCGCCGGTTGGCCAGACCGGTCATGACGTCCGTCTCGGCATCTCGCTTCCACTGCGACGTACTCAGGTAGATGACTGCCGAGGAACGTTCACGCTGGGCGCAGTTGACCCAGACGAGCATCACCACGCAACCGAACAGTCCGAGCACATACATCCATTGCGCCATTGACGCCGAAGGCGGCAGTACCAGCGGAACACTGGCGGCTGCCAACATGAGGTTCACCCAAGCATCCCGCGCGCGCTCGCACGCGAGCACGCTGGCGAACATGATGATGAGGAGGCCCGGGAACTGCAGCAGGGTATCTGGGCCGAACGTGGTGCCCACCGCAAGTTGCCAGGCGTACATAACCACGTACAGAACCAAGGACTGGATGCGTACCGATGGGCGCCACACACCGCGCAATAGCCCGAGAAGACCCAGTGCAACGCCCGCTCCTGCGACGCGCATGTTCGCGCCGGCACCCCAGCCGCCCTCCCGAGCCACATCCCATACAACGAAGGCCACCATCGCCGAAACCGCCAACAGGAAGGTCGGTACGACCAAGGGCTTGCGAAATGCCGCCTGCATCTGCCGAAACCCATCGAGATCTTCGGCGCTCATGGCCGGGAGCCTGACACTTTCCCAAAGCGACGTGGCCGCACGAGTTGAGGGGTGTGAGCTATCCATGGAAGGCGCCGGGGGTAATTGGGGTAATTGGGGTCAGATTCCAATTATTCCCATGGCGCCGGGCTGTAGCGCCCATCACCCCGGCATCGCCGCAATCACCTGCGCCACGGCCGCTGTGAGGCGTTTGGCGTAGGGCACATGCAGGAACTCGTTGGGCCCATGGGCATTGCTCTTGGGGCCGAGCACGCCGCAGACCATCATCTGCGCCTTGGGGAAACCCTGGCTCAGCATGTTCATCAGCGGAATGGTGCCGCCCTGGCCGATGTAGCCGCAGGGCGCGCCGAAGTGGGCCTGGCTGGCGGCGTTCAAGGCCTGCTCGAACCAGGGCGTGATGGGCGGCGCATTCCAGCCGCTGGCGGCGCCATCGGGCGCAAAGGTCACCCTGGCCTGGTAGGGCGCGTTGTCCTCGAGCAGGGTCTTCACCTGCTGCAGGGCAGCGGCCGCATCCACCAGCGGCGGCAGGCGCAGGCTGAGCTTGAAGGCGGTATAGGGGCGCAGCACGTTGCCGGCGTCCCTGAGGGCCGGGAAACCCTCGGCACCGGTGACGCTCAAGGTGGGCTCCCAGGTGCGCTTGATAAGCGCCTGCAACGGGTCGGCGGTGGTGGGCAGGGCAAACAGCGTGCTGCCGCCGCAGTCGTGGTGCGCCCAGGGGAAGCGCTTGTACACCTCGTCGCCCAGTATGGCGGCCGTGGCGCGCGCCTGGGCCAGGCGGTCGGCGGGCACCTGGCAATGAAAGCTGGCGGGCAAGAGGCGCCCGGTGGCCGAGTCTTCCAGGCGATCGAGCACCATGCGCATGATGCGAAACGATGACGGCACCAGGCCGGAGGAGTCGCCCGAGTGCACGCCCTCGGTCAGGATCTCGACGCGCAAAGTGCCGCTGGCCATGCCGCGCAGGCTGGTTGTGAGCCACAGCTGGTCGTAGTTGCCGGCGCCCGAATCCAGGCAGATGACCAAGGCCACGTCGCCCAGGCGGGTGCGCAGCGCGTCGATGTAGGGCAGCAGATCGCCCGAGCCGCTTTCCTCGCAGGTCTCGACCAGGCCGACGATGCGCGGGTGCGGCACGCCCTGGCGTTTCAGCTCCTGCACGGCGGCAATGCTGGCGTAGATGGCATAGCCATCGTCGGCGCCGCCGCGGCCGTAGAGCCTGCCGTCCTCGTATTTGGGCGTCCAGGGCCCCAGGTCGGCGCGCCAGCCTTCGAACTCGGGCTGCTTGTCCAGGTGGCCATACATCAACACCGTCTGCGTGGCCTGGGCCTGCGTGGCCGCCACCTCGAAGAACAGCACCGGCGTGCGGCCGGGCAGGCGCACGACTTCAAGCTGCAGCCCTTCGACCTTCTGCGCCTCGACCCACTCGGCGGCGTTGCGCACCACGGTTTCGATATGGCCCAGCTCGCGCCAGTCGGGCGCAAAGCCGGGCGACTTGGCGGGAATGCGGATGTAGTCGGTGAGCTGCTGGACGATGTCTTCGTCCCACTTGCGGCTCACGCGCTCCAGGGCGAGGGCAGTGTCGAGAGCAGCGGTGGGCAGGCGGGCGGTCATGGCAGATCCTTTGGCGAAGCGCAAAGCAGCAGGATACGCCAGGGCCCGCGCCCCTGGCGGGCGTGCGGCTGCTCAGAGGGTGAGAGGAAATTGCCCGTGCCCGAGGGGTGCGTCAAAACGCCACCAATCGAGGCGCAAAACGCAGTCATAGCTCGGGCTATGGCGAGTATTTGCAACGAAGAGTGGGGGTGTTTTGGCG
>JAFEER010000105.1 GCA_018240985.1 Pseudomonadota bacterium | reverse complement strand
AAGCGCACCCGCACCCGGTGCAGCCCCACGCCGCGCATCGGTGGCCTGGCGGCAAGAAACTGGGTGCTGCTGCCAAACACGTTGTCCTTGTCCGGCCGCACGATGGCAAAGCCCACATGGAACGGCGCGTCGCCATAGGACTCCACCTCGATCTCCAGCGTCAGATCCTGGAACGAATCCACCTGCGCCGGATTGATCCCGTCGGCGGTCTCCGTGCCCACGCGCATGATCTTCACCGGAACCGCTGCGTGGGCGATAGCGGCCGGCGCCACTGGCTGCGTTCCTGCCGCATCGGCGGCCGGCGTCTCGGTGCGCAGATGGGCGTAGCGCCTGCGCTCATGCGCCTCGTAGGCCGTGGCCACATCCTCGGTATTGCCGATGGCCTCGATGCGCCCGCCATGGATCCAGGCCGCGCGCTGGCACAGGCTGCGCACCTGGTACAGGTTGTGCGAGCAAAACAGCACCGTCGCGCCGCGCTCGCGCAGCTCCAGGATGCGGTTCAGGCTTTTCTTCTGGAAATGCAGGTCGCCCACCGACAGCGCCTCGTCCACGATCAGCACCTCGGGGTCAATGGCCGTCGCCGCCGCGAACGCCAGGCGCATGAACATGCCGGAGGAATAGGTCTTCACCGGCCGCTGCAGGGTCTCTTCCGACAGCTCGGAAAACGTCGTCGCGCGCACGGCGAAATCCTCCAGCGCCGCGCCCTCCAGGCCATGCAGCGCGGCCATGAAGCGGATATTGTCCCGCCCCGACTCCTCGGGGTGAAAGCCCGCGCCCAGCTCCAAGAGCGCCGCCACCCGCCCCTGGCGCGTGACCGTGCCGCGCGTGGGCCTGATGGTGCCGGCGGCAATCTTCAGCAGCGTGCTCTTGCCCGCGCCATTCTCGCCGATCAGGCCGAAGGTCTCCCCCGGCTGCACCGCGAAATCGACGCCCGACAGCGCCACATGCACACGGTGGCGCTGGCGCCCCGTCACCCATTCCCACAGCCTGTCCTGAGGCCGTGGATAAACCGCGTAGTGCTTTTCGATGTCCTTGAATGCAATGGCCATTACAGCGCCTCACCCAGGGCCGCCTTCATGGAGCGAAAGAACCACCAGCCGCCGCCGCCCAGCAGCAACACCCAGGCCAGCAGCGCCCACAGCGTGCCCCCAGGCATGGCCATGCCGAGCACGGCCCATTGCACGGCCAGCACCAGGCAGGCCACGGGGTTGAGCAGATACCAGACATGAAAGCGCTCGGGCACCTGCGCCAGCGGGTAGACCACGGGCGTGAGGTAGAACCACAGCTGCAGCGCAAACGCCACCACCGAGCCCACGTCGCGCCACAGAAAATGCGCCATGCTCAAGACCAGCGTCAGGCCGAAGGTCAGCGCCACCTGGGCCAGCACCAGCAGCGGCAACCAGGCCCAGGTCAGGCGCAGCGGCGCTCCCTGCGTCAGGCTCAGCAGCAGCAGCAGCGCGTAGCCAATGGCCATCACCAGCAGGCTGCCGCCCACGGCCACGGCGGGCAGAATCTCGGCCGGCATGGGCTGCTTGCGCAAAAAGTCCTCGTAGGCCGCCAGGCAACCCACGCCCCGGCCAATCGCATCGGTAAAGGGCAGCCACACCGCCAGGCCCGCGAGCAGGTGCAGCAGGTAGCCGTTGTTCACGTCCAGCCCCGGCACGCGCACCGCCAGCACCAGGCCGAACAGCACGTAGAAAATAGCCAGCGTCGCCAGCGGCTGCACAAAGGCCCAGGCCAGGCCCAGCACCGAGCCGGCGTAGCGGGTCTTGAACTCGCGCACCATCCAGTAGCGCCACAACACCCACAGCTGGCGCGGATGGCGGCCCAGCGCCTGCGACGGAGCCGCCCCGCGGGCTTCGACCACGCTCATGGCAACGTCCGCAGCCAATCCAGCGTCCGGGCCACGCCATCCTCGAAGGCCACCGTCGGCCGCCAGTGCAGTTCGGCCTGCGCACGCTGAATATCCAGCACATTGATCGGTGGATCGAACGGGCGCGCCGCCAGCACCCGGCGCTCCACACTGTGCCCCAGCAGCTGCTCCAGCGTCCCGATGATGTGATTCACGCTGTAGCCCTGGCCACCGCCGACGTTGAACACGCGTGACTCCCCCTCGTGCCGCGCCGCCGCGACAAAGGCACGCCCGACATCGGACGCGTAGACAAAGTCGCGCACCACCGAGCCATCGCCCCAGACATCCACCGGCAAGCCGTGCAAGGCACGGTGCGCAAACACGGCTATCACCCCCTGGACGCCCTGGGGCCGCTGCCACTCGCCATACGGGTTGCTCAAGCGCAGCACCCTATAGGCCAGCCCGTGCGTGGCTTCTTCGATACGCAAATGGTGTTCCACCGCCAATTTCGTCACGCCATAGGCCCCCATGGGCATGGTGGGATGGTTTTCAGCCAAGGGGACGGACTGCGGGCGGCCATACACCGCGCCACCCGACGACACGAACAGCAAGCTTGGCCGCCCCCCGGCACTCGTGCGCTTGTCGCGCAGCGCCTGCAGCAAGCGCAAATTACCAACCAGATTGACCTGCACATCCAGCACCGGGTCGGCACTTGCCGTCGCCGGCACCGTGGACGAGGCCAGGTGGATCACCACATCGGCACCCGCGCACCGATCCCACCATTCATGCACGGCAGAAAACTCGGCCCGTACCTGACCCGCCAGCCAAGGCGCGCTCGCCGGCGGTTCCACCAGGCTGCAATCCACCGACCAGACCTCATACCCCGCGGCTGCCATGGCGCGCCCAGCGTGGCGCCCCAGGAAACCTGAACCGCCCAAAATCACACAGCGCATGGCGCACCACCCTGCATCTGCTGCCCGCGTGCCGCGAGCAGGCCGGCCTCGAACTGCCGCGCCACCTCATCCCAGGTCTGCGTGCGCGCCAGAATTTCGGCCCGCGCACTCAGGGCGGCGCGCCGCGCGTCATCGGCCAGCAGCTCGCACACCGCATCGGTCAACGCCTCGGGTGTGGCATCGGCCAGAACGGCTACCTCGTCATTCAACAGCCACTGCACGTTGGGCCCGCGGTTGGACACCACGGCGCAGCCACAAGCCATCAACTCCAACGGCAGCAAGGACAGATTGGTCAGCGACAGCACCAGTGCCACGTCGCACTGACTGTACAAATCGGGCAAATCATCCAGCGCCAGCGTTCCGCATGCCAGGTGAGGAAACGGAATGTCATACCCCGCCGTGTCCCAGCCGGCGAGCACAAACTGCGTCTCCGGCTGGCGCTGCCACACCGCGTTGAGCACCAGCAAGCCCAGCTCGAAAGCGCGTCGCGGCGTAGGCGGGCGCGCATAGAAAAACACCCGCTTGATCTGCGGCTCGCGCCGCGGCAGCCGCCGGTAGCGCTCCAGCTCCACGCCAAAACCCACGGCATGGGCCTGCATGCCATAGTCCGCCTGCAGCTTGTGCGCCAGCCAGGCGCCTGCGGTAATGCCCACAAAGCCAAAGCGGTACGTGTTCTCGGCCAGCACCCACTCCGTGCCCATGGCAAAGAAATGCGGCTCAAAGTCCTGCACAAAATACAGCTTGTGCTGCGCGCCGTCGAAGGCACGCACCGTGTAGGCCGTGTCCCAGCCGGTAGCCAGCGCAAACTCGCAAGGCGGCAGGCCGTCGCAGCCCAGATACACCTGTGCCTGCAGGGGGAAAAAGTGCGTCCGGATCTCGTCGCGGGCCAGCGCCGCATCGCTGTGCTTGTCGGGCTTGGCAATCACGATGCCCGACACATAGCCCATCTGCTCCAGGTGCCAGATGGTGCGAAAAATATTCAGGTGCCCGCCGGATCCGATATTGAAATCGGGAATGAACCACAGCAGCGTACCCGCCGCCGCCGCGCCCGGCAGCGCCCGCACCCGCTGCGGCATGGCAAATGCATAGTGCCCCAGCACATCCACCCGCTGCCCGGAGCCCGGCCCATGGCGCAAGCGGCGCAGCACCGCCCGGGCCGTGGCAAAAACACCCTCACGGCGCAACAACTGGGCCAGGCGTCGCAGCCGGTGCAAAAAAACCGCAACCATGCCTACACCGCCCCTACGCGTTGCAGCTGCTCATCGCGCGACACGCTGCGCAGCAGCCAGGCCGGCAGGCGATCGTGGCGCGTGCCCAGATACTGCCCCAGCGTGCGGGCACATTCCACCATGGCCATGAACACTCCGTCCTTCAGCAAGCCGGCGCCGCTCGTTCCCGCCGCGCGCAACCAATGCCAGTCGCGCCGCGCCAGCAACACCCCCGACGCCAAGGCCCGTGACAGGCTGCCCTGCAGCCGATAGCCAAAATAGCGCTGGAACGAACGCGCCTCGTCAAAATTGCGCTGCAAGGTTTCCCAGACGCCAAAGTCGTGTGAGTGGCACACCAGCGCCTGCGGCACAAAGGCCTTGCCATAACCCGCCTCAATGGCCTGCTTGGCCCAGGTCTGATCCTCGGCAAACGCCACCTCGGGAAACGGCAGCTTCTGCCATACCGTGCGGCGCAGGCAGGAATTGTTGTTGGAGAAAAAATGCAGCCACTGGCGATAGCCCACGTCGCGCGCATAGCGCTCACTGTCGTCCAGGCGCACCACGCTCAAACAATCGCCAAAGCCGGCAAAATGCGCATCCAGTTCGCGGTGCGTGACCGTGCGCGCCTCGGGGTGCGCGCGGTGCGGGCCAAACGCTCCCGCCACGTCAGGTGCGGCATCGCAGCCCTCCACCAAATGGCGCAGCCAATGGACATGGGCGGGCTTGGCATCCTGGGTGATGAACACCAGAAATTCGCCGCTGGACAGGCTGGCCAGATAGTTGCGCGTGCGGCCGTGGCCGAACTCGGCAGCGGGTATCTCCTTCACCCGCACCCCGCGCTGGCGCGCCAGCTCGACGGAGCCGTCCCTGGAACCCGAATCCACGACGATGACCTCGAACGGCCAGGGCGTGTCCTGCGCCAGCACGGCGTCGAGCACCTCGCCCAACAGGGCGCCGCCGTTCTTGACAGGGATGAGTACGGATGCTCTAGGAACCATTGTTGAAAGTGACGCGCGACGCGCTGTTGCGCACGTCAAAACCACGGTCGCGCCGAGACAGCCGCAAAATAAAGAAAACCCATGATTCTAGTGTGTTCCACTTGTCGCACCAAATTTGCTTGATTGGCAAGCTGCCTAAGACTCCTTCCGCCTTTGGGCGAAGGTGGGGATGGGGGCGGGAGCGCCGGCATCTTGCCGGCATCGACGCGCGGGCGTTGCTGGCCCCCACCCCTGCCCTCCCCCAGAGGGGGAGGGGGTAAGACAGGCCATCAAGCGCCTGTCTTGTCCTCATCCGCCGCCTGCGTTTGTGCATACAGCCGCTGCAAATCTTCCGGGTACTCCTGCGGGTTGAGGAACGTCGCGTCCCCCAGCACCTGGCCGTTGTAGAAGTCCTTGAACACCTGCGTGATGCGCGCCGGAAACAGTCCGGCATGCGCGCTGCCCTTGAGGAACACCGACACGAAGTCGCTCCACACGGCATTGTCCTGGCGGCTGACATAGGACTCCAGCACACAGGCATCGACCCCGTTGCGCTGCGCCCAGGTCACCAGCGCCCTACCGCTATCCGGGTAGAAGCGCCAGCAATCGACGGGGTAGCGGTGGAAGGTGCCGTTGGACGGCGCATTCAGGTAGAACAGCCCCGGCGACTTCAAGACCCGCATGATTTCGAGGAACAGCACCCAGAACAGTTCGGAATGCTCGAAGCACGAGCTGCTGACGACGACATCGACCGAGGCATCGTCAAACGGCAGGCGGTACGGATCGTCCAGCACCACATCGACCCCCCTGCCCGGCACGAAATCCACGCCAATGAACTGCAATTGCGGTGGGCAGACGCTGCGCAAGGAGCCATTCACGTCCTGCGCGCCAATATCAACCACTACCCCTTGCGCAAGCCGTGCCGCATAGGTATCGAAAAACAACTGGCCGTTGCGCATGGCGCTGGGATGCATGGATTATCCTGAAAGCAATGGTTAATTGTCGGCGGACAAGGAAAAGTCTATATGAGGCACTGTTT
>JAFEER010000104.1 GCA_018240985.1 Pseudomonadota bacterium | reverse complement strand
TGGTGGTGAGCGCAATCACCGAGGAATAGGCCTCGGCCACCCCGGTTTCAAAAAAGATGTACAGGTACAGGCCGCTGGCGCCAACCACCCAGAACAGGAAAAAGGTGATGGCACCCAGGTGATAGAAAGGGTTGATGCGGTCGCCAAAGGCTGCATTGAACAACCCTTCGACGCGCAGGAACAGCCATTGCAGCAGGTCTTGGAATTTTTTGATCATGGCTTGCTTTCCTCTCTTCAATGGGTCAGGGCCTGCGGCCGGCGCATGGCGCGCAGCATGACGACGACGAACATCAGCCCGCCAATGATGGCGATCAGCCCGCCCAGGCCCATCAGGCCCATGCCGGCGATTTCGGCCGTGCTGCGCAGCACCTGGTCGGTGCCGGCCACCTTGCGCTGCACACCGTAGCCGCCAGACCAGACCAGGCCGATGATGTGCATGAGCTGGCCCAGGCCGTAGGTCCAGGGCTGCCAGACGGCCAGGCGCCCCTGGGGCGCCTGGTAGCCCAGGGCCGGCAGGATGCGGTACACAGCGCCCATGAGCGCCAGCGTCACGCCCACGATGCTGCCGTGGTAATGCGCCGGAATGCGCACATTGCTGCCGTGGATGAAGACGCCGATCAGGCCGCCGGCGGCAAACAGCAAAATGGACGACAGCAGCGCAGCGCGCAGCGGGCGCAGCGCCGGATCTGCCAGCCGCAGTTGCAGCATGCCAAGCACGGCCGCCAGCGCCACGGGCACGATGGCCGGGCCGCCACCCAGCCGCATGGCCCAGGTCAGCAGGTTGCGGTGCTCCACCGAGGCCACGTCATGCGCCAGATAGGCCACCGGCGTGACGAACACGCCGGCCAGCGCCAGCAGCAGCAGCAGCACCGTGACGCGCGGGCTGAGCAGGATGCGCGCGCCGCAGGCGCTGGCCAGCCACAGCCAGGCCACGAGCATCAGCAACGTCCAGGTGAACTGCAGCGCGTGGCCGCCGCCCCAGAACAGGATTTCGTAATAAGCCTTGCCGTGCAGGCTGGTGGGCAACACGACCCAGGACCAGGCAAAGCACAGCAGGGCCACCGCGGTGGCGACGCCAGCGGCGTTCACGCCAAAGCCCAGCGCCGCACGGCCATCGAGCTGCCGCCCCATGCCGGGTGCCGCGAGCAGGCTGCGCAGCACCAGCAGCGTGGCGCCGATGCCAAATAACACCAGGCCTGTGAGAAACAGCGGCGATTCCAGCACCGGGATGTAGTTGGCCATGATGGGCTCGCCCGGGTTCAGGAACGGCGCCAGGGCCATCGCCAGCGTGCCGGCGGCGGTCACCCACAGCGCCAGCCAGCCCAGGCCCGTGGCACACGCGCGGCCGTGCAGGCTCCACAGCAGCCCGGCCATGGAGACAAACCACACCAGCACCGACAAGTCCACATGCAGCACCAGGGCGATATGGAAAAAATTGGTGGTTGGCAGCAGCTGGTTCACATAGGGCGTGCGTGATGCAACCAGCAGGATGGAAAACAGGCCCGAGCCGATCAAGGCCGCCAGGCCCAGCCAGAGCCAGCCGCGCGACAGCGGCAGGCGGTCATCATTGGGCAGGCTGAGCTTGTAATCGGCGCTTGATCCTGCGCTGGCCGAACCGGCAACGGCAGTAGCGGCAGGCCGGTCGTGAAGAGGGGCGGTGCGCGAGCTCATTGCAGGACTATGCCGCCCTTGTCGGTGCTGTAGTCTATGACCAGCACCTGCGCCGGCTTGAGCGTGACGGTCTCCTCAAGCTGGGAGGTGAAGCCGGCCGCCTTTTGGTCGTCCTTGAAGCGCACGGCGATCTGGTGTTGGCCTGCAGGCACGTTCAAGCGCTGATACAGCGTGGAGGCGCCGTCGCGCGACAGGCCGGACGGCGGGGAGGTGCGCGCCAGCACCGTCTTGCCGTCGATATCCACCTCGATGAACACGGGCGAACGCTCGCGTTCGCACTTCTCCGTCTTGCGCATGTTCGGCGGCATCTTGGCCTGTTCCTCGGCCGTGTAGGGACGGCATTCGGCCACGCGCGCACCATGGTGGATGAAACTGACCTTGACCTGCGCCATGTCGTCGGGCAGTGGGTGGTAGACCGGCCAGCGTGAAAACACGCCCAGTGCGACGGCAAAGCCGGCGTACAAAAGCGCCTGGCCAGTCCAGTTGAGTGCGCGGTTCATCAATGACTCTCCTCAGAAACAGATGGTGTGCCGGCGCTTTCGCGTTGACGCATGGTTTGCAACGCTGTCGCCAGTGCTTGCTCGTCGCCGATATCCGTCCAGGCGACCTGCCAGCGATCCTGCGGCACAGAGCGGCGCAGGTGTGGTTCTCGCTCGCCCGTCAGGCGCTGCGCCGTCCAGCGCTGGCCCAGGCGGAATTCGCAGCCGCCCTCGCGGCAACCGTTGACGAGCACGCCGTCGGCGCCGTGGCGCAGGCTGTATTCGACAAATGAGGGGGGCAGGGCGCCTGCGCACACCAGCTTGAAGTTCAGTACGTCAGGGGCCTGCAGCTGTGAGTTTATGCCGTGGGCGCAGCCAAAGACCACAAATCGCCGGGGGCCCGGCATGGCATCCAGACTTTGCATGAGCCGTGCGCGCAGGTCGTCCACGGGCCATTGCGGCATGTCTATGCCCGTGACCAGCTGTTCGGCCCCGCGAAAGGGCGTGGATGAGGGGCAGGCGCCGGCGCAGATGCCGCAGCTCGCGCACAGGTCGGGATTCACCTGGGCCAGCCGCATGCCGGGCTTGCCGTTGCTGTGCGGCACCATGGTGATGGCGGAGTAGGGGCAGTCGTCGAAGCAGCGCGAGCAACCGCTGCAATGCTCGGGATAGACCACGGCCACCGCCTCGCGTGCGCGCCCAGGCCACAGCGGTGGCAATGCCAGCAGCACAAAGGCCAGGGTCAGCAGCACCCACACCGTGGTGGGGGATGTGGCGTCAACCAGGGGGTGTATGAACAGCAGCCACCAATCCAGCGCCAGGGCCGTGGGCTGGCTGCGCAGATCCGCCGGCCCCTGGCTCTGCACGGGCAGCAGCAGGGCCAGCAGCAGCAGGGTGGCAAAGCCGCCCCAGGCCAGCGCTCGCGGCGGGAACACCTTGGCCAGCGCAATGCGCTGTATGTGGAACCACAGGCCGAACACCATCAAGATGGGCATGCCGATGTGGATGAAGATGAACAGGGTGAACAGGCGATCGCTCAGGTTCACGTCGCCCAGGAAGTTGCGCGCGAGCGAGGCGCCCAAAATGGGCAGGGCGTCGAGCCACTCTGCGGTAGCCACCACCGAATACTGGCCCAGGCGATCCCAGTTGAGCCAGAAGCCACCGACCGCGCTGACAAAGGCCAGGCCCACCAGGGGCACGCCAGTCCACCAGATGGCCTTGCGCCAGTGCCGGTAGCGCCCCAGCAGCCATTCGCGCAGGATGTGCAGGCCCATGACGACGACGAAGGCGTCGGATGCATAGCGATGCACGCCGCGCAGGGCGGTGCCCAGCATCCAAGGCACATCGGCCAGCGCGGCAATGGACTGATAGGCGCCCGCGGCCGAGGTGTCGAGCACGATGTAGAGCACGCTGCCGCTGGCGACGAGCAGCCACAGCAGCATGAAGCCCAGCGCACCCAGGTGTTTGAGCGGGTTGGCGCCCGTGCCAAAGACGGCGTCAAGGCCATGTTCCAGCCTGCGGTAGGCGCTGGCAAGACCGGGAAATGGGGGGTGATGGATGACGGGGCCCTGAGTGGGCAAGGCTGAGCCGGGCAAGGACATGGGACTGGTGTTGCGCATCAAACGCTGCGCATCCCCTTGCTGCGGGCCAGTTTGCGGGCAGAGCGCCACTCATTGATGAAGAAGATCATCATCAGAACAAAAAAAGTCACGCCACCGGCGATTTGTATGGGCAGCGTGTAATCGACCTTGTACTTGCCGGTCTTGGGGTCGAACACCGTGCATAGGATGCGAACCCGATCCACCAGGTGCTCGATCAGCTCGTTGGATTCGACGGGCTGGCCGGCCAGCAGCATCTTCAGCGGCTCGCCAAGGTCGGCCGGCGCGACGCTCTCGCCATACACCTGGCGCACGATGCGCCCATCGGCGTCCAGGACGGAGACCTGCAGCACATGGTCAAACCCGGCCGGGGAGGCTTGATAGACAAAGCCGAAATCACGCGCAATATCCGGGACTACGGCCGCCGGAGGGCTCAGAAACTCCCAGTTTGGCTGGCGTATGCCATATTGCGTGGCAAAGGCCTTGAGGGCCTGTGGCGAGTCGGCCGGCTGGTTGAAGCCGATGCTCACCACGTTGAATTGATTTGGCCCCACACTTTTCAGCAGGCCCTCTACGGTTTCTTGAAGTGAGCGTGTGGTCGTCGGGCAGACCTGAAAACAGCCGGTGTAGATGAAGCTCACCAGCAGCGGTTTGCCACGGTAAGACGCGAGGGAGATGGGTGTGCCCTCGCGATTGAGGAGAATATGGTCACCGACCTTGCGGCCGATGGCGGCCTGGCTGGTGCGCAGCGCTGCTTCGCGATCCAGTCCCAGGTCGGTGGTGCCGGAGGATGCGGCCATGGCCGTCAGCGCCAGTATCAGCCCCACGGTGCAGCAAGCAACCATGTGGCGAATGCGAAGCAACTGCGCGCAGGCCATGACTAGGCTCCCGCTTCAGCGCAACAGCGCGTCAATGCTGGCGGCCAGCAGCAGCAGGCTCAGTTGAACCAGGGATGCAAAAAACGAACCCATGGCCGTGGCGCGCTCGGGTTTGCGTGCCAGTTGCCAGGATTTGCGCACGAAGTGCAGGCCGCCCACGAGTGCGCCTGCGCCATACACCCAGCCGGCGCCGAAGGCCAGCGGCATGAGCGAGGCGATGAACAGGGCGACCGTGCTCAGGAACACCGTGCGTGCCGCACGCTCGGGCCCCACGACCACGGGCAGCATGGGCACGCCGGCCTGGGCATAGTCGGCGCTGTTGGCGATGGCCAGGCTCCAGAAGTGCGGTGGTGTCCACAGGAACAGCACCAGCGCCAGCAGCCAGGGCAGGGGGCCCAGGCTCGGGTCTACAGCGGCTGCGCCCGCCAGCACGGCAAAACTGCCGGCCAGGCCACCGATGACGATGTTCATGGCAGTGCGGCGCTTGAGCCACAGGGTGTAGACCACCCCATAGAAAAACGCGCCCAAAAACACATGCAGCGCGGCCACGGCGTTGAGCACCAGCCAGCTGGAAGCCACCGCCAGCGCCAGCAGCGCGGCCATCAGAACCAGCCAGCCGGGGTGGTGGGGCAGGGCGCCGGTGACAAAGGCGCGCCGGCTGGTGCGCTTCATCAGGCGATCGCTCTCATACTCCACATACTGGTTGAACGCTCCTGCACTGGCCGACGCCATGAGCACGGAGATGGCCAGCACCAGCGCCTGCACCAAGCTGGGCGCGGGCCCTGGCGTCACGGCCATGCCGACGAGCGCGGTGATCATGATCAGCACGCCGATGCGCAGCTTGAACAGCGAGACGACGTCGCGCGCCAGCTGCGCCATGCTGCGCCCTGCGGGTTTGAGCGTTGTGCTGTGCATTACGCAGGGCTCCGTATCAGCTCAGGCCCCACAACTGGCCGAGGTACTTCCAGTTCACGAAGTAGTACAGCACGAAGGTCACGAGGAAGAACATGGCCAGTACGAAGGTGCCGGGCGCCACGAAACCTGCCGAGCCGTAGGTCTGTGCCGCAGCCGTCGGCGCAGCGCGCATGACGGGCGTGAACTTCGGGCTGCTGACACCGGCATCAAGCTTCCTGCCCCACAGCAGCGAGCCCACGGTGACGTAGATGTAGATGGCACCACCGGTAATCGCGGCCACGCCGCCGATCCCGACCAGGCCCATCATCAGGTAGGCGGCACCGGGCCACTCGTAGGCCAGTGCGTTGCCGCTGAAGGCCATGTCCCAGTGGCGGCGCGACACACCCAGCGTACCTGCACCCATCATGACCAGGCAGAAGAAGTACATCGAGAAGCCGAACAGGTAGGGCTGCAGCCGCGCCAGGCCGGGCGCAATCATCTCGCGCCGGAACAGCGACGGGATCAGGAAGTAGGTCAGCGCCATGAAGGTCAGCGTCGTACCCACCACCACGGTGGCGTGGAAGTGCCCTGGCACGTAGATGGTGTTGTGGATCAGCAGGTTGAGCTGTTCGGTACCCATCATCACGCCGGTGGTGCCACCCAGGAAGCCGAAGCCCACAAGTGCGATGAACACGCCGGAGAACGTCGGGTTGCCCCAGGGTGCCTTGCGCAGCCACTCGAACAGGCCCTTGTTGTAGCCACGGGCGCGTTGGGCCACCTCCATGGCGCCAGGAATCGACAGGGCGTGAATCATCGAGCCAAGCACGGCAAAGTACATGAAGTAGCTGGTGTTCACCACCTTCCACTCGGTGCTCACGCCGGGATCGGCGAGGATGTGGTGGGCGCTGGCCAGCTGCAGGAACAGGATGTACAGCAGGAAGGCGCCGCGGCTGACGCGCTCGGACATGGGCTTGGCGCCAAGGGCGATGGCGGCAACGGCATACCAGATGGAGATGTGCGCAGCCACGTTGATCTGCTGCGACGAGTGGCCAAAGGCCCACCAGACGACGCGGTACATCAGCGGATCGACGCGCTCGAGCAGGCCGATGGACACGAAGAAGGTCGGCACCAGGACACCGGCACCGGACAGGATGGTGAACACAGCGATGATGGCGGCCGTCATGGCGCCAAAGGTGACGAGCGGAACGGAGCCTTCGTAGGTCTTGTCGCGGCGCGCCACGACCAGGGTGCCGAAGAACACGAAGCAGGCAATCAGCGCGCCGACGGCAAACAGGATCAGGCTCAGGTAGAACGACCAGTGCGCCATCATGGGCACATAGGAGGTCATCATCACGCTGGACTCGCCCTGGAACACCGTGATGTTGTTCCACACCGCGCCTATCAGCATCAGCGCAAAGCCCGCCCAGGCTATCTTGGGTGTGGCGATGCGGCAGCGCAAAAGCGTGGATGAGGCGAAATACAGCACGGCGACTTCGAAGAAGATGATCCAGAAGATCAGCATGTCGATGCCATGGGCCGTGAGCACCATGTAGAAGGTGTCGGCTGGCAGCCAGTGCACGGCTGGCCAGCGTGTCAGCACCACGCCAATGGCCAGTATGCCGCCCACCAGCAGGGCGACCACGGCCATGAAGGCATTGGCGATCATGAGTTTCTCGGCCTGGGCCTCGAATTGCAGACCCGTGCGGGGGCAGGTGCGGTAAGTGGTAGTCATGGGGTGCCTCCGCTTACTTCACGTAGATGCGACCCACCATCTCGTGGTGGCCAATGCCGCAAAACTCGTTGCAGACGACGGAAAAGGTGCCGGACTCGTTGGGCGTGACCTTGATCACATGCTCATAGCCGGGCACAACCTGGATGTTGATGTTGGTGGGCTGCAGCGAGAACCCGTGGTTGTAGTCCATGGAAGACAGGTGCAGCTTGTAGGTCTTGCCCTTTTCCAGTTCCAGGATCGGCCACCAGTTCCACAGGCGGCCGATCATGTAGACATCGGCGCCTTCCGGCGGGGCGACCACGGGGATTTTTTGCTCGAGCTCGGTGCGCACTGTCCATTTGTCAACGGCGGCCTGCGCCGCTGCGGCAAATTTTTCTGGTTCGGTCTTGTAGGTCTCGGTGGCCAGGTTCTGCTTGCCGTAGATATGCCAGCCCACCATCATGAAGAACATGACCATGCACCAGACGAAGGAAATGGCAATCCAGACGCCTTCGACACGGTCGAGGGGGTGCTTCCACCACAGTCGCTCTGCGGGGGGGAGTATTGCGCTCATGGGTGACTCCTATTACTTGGCGAGTGGGATGGTCATGATGTCCAGCACTCCCCACAGGTTGTAAACAACCATCGGGATCATCACACCCAGAAACAGCAGCACGAATGGGCTATCGAGCAACTGCTGTATGAGCGGAACTTCCTCGTTCTCATCGTCATGGTGACTCATGGTCTTCTCCTTAAAAGGCTTTTCAGCACCCCAGATTCTTGACTGTTATGCTGGGTTGACCCATGAACTATGTCAAGGTTTGCTGGCAGGTCTCATTAAGGGAAATCCCTTAATAAGGTGCTGACGACGATCCAGACGCAACTGCGGTTTGCCTGGGTCTCACCCCGGTTTCTGGACATTTGCCGCAGCCCAATGGGGGAGTATTGGCGCTTGTCCAATATCAATCAGTCGTTGACCTATATCAATCAAATTGCATTCTTGGCAGAATCTTTTGATGCAAGCACCGCACTGACGCGTGCGCGAATCCGGGGCAGCAGCTCGGCCTCGAACCATGGGTTGCGTTTGAGCCAGCCGTTGTTGCGCGGGCTGGGGTGGGGCAGGGCCACGGCTGCCGGCCAGTGGCGCTGCCAGTTCTGCACAGCCTGGGTGACGCCGCTGCGCTCGTCGGGCATGTGCCAGGCCAGTGCGTATTGGCCCAGCACCACGGTGAAAGCGATGTCTGGCAAGTGGGCCAGCAGTTGCGCACGCCAGGCCGGTGCACACTCGGGGCGTGGGGGCGCGTCGCCTGAGCTGCCCTTGCCGGGGTAGCAAAAGCCCATCGGCAGTATGGCCACCTGCGCCGGGTCATAGAACTGCTCATGCGCCAGTCCCAGCCAGTCACGCAGCCGCTGGCCGCTGGCGTCGTCAAACGGTATGCCAGAGGCATGCACCTTGCGCCCGGGCGCCTGTCCGGCGATCAACAGGCGTGCGCCAGGGCCAGCCTGCAGCACTGGCCTGGGGCCAAGGGGCAGGTAGTCGGCGCAGATCGTGCAGGCGCGCACGCGGCGCAGCAGGGCATCAAG
>JAFEER010000103.1 GCA_018240985.1 Pseudomonadota bacterium | reverse complement strand
TGACGCTGCTGTCGCCCACGCCGCAAAAGCTCGACAAGATGCGCGACGCATGGCGCAAGGACATCGCGGGCGCCTTCGAGCCGGGCGACCTCGATGCCGCCTGGCAACAGCTGGCGACGCAGAAGCGCTACCTGCCGGGGCAGGGGTTGCTCGGCAGCACGCCAGAGCTCGACCAGCTGCTGCAAAAGCAGTCAAAACCCGACAACGCCGCGGCGAATGGGTCGAGCATCGCCTTTCTGGCCGAATGCGGCGGCAAGAGCTGCCTGTTTCTGGCCGACGCCCATCCGGACGTGATCTGCGCCTCCTTGCAGCGGCTGCTGGCCGCGCGCGGACTCGACAGGTTGGCGGTCGATGCCGTCAAGCTGGCACACCACGGCAGCAAGGGCAACACCACCGACGCGTTGATGGCGCTGATCGACAGCCCGCGCTTCCTGTTCAGCAGCAACGGCGCGCAGTTTGGCCACCCCGACCGGGAGGCCGTGCAGCGCGTGATCGCGCGATCTGCACATGCGTCGCCCACCCTGTTCTTCAACTACCTGAGCGATCGCAACCGGGAATGGCAATCGGCCGAGCTGCAGCGGAAGCTGGGGTTCAGCGCGGTCTACCCCGAGCAGGAGAACCAGCCGCTCGTGGTCGGATGGTGAATGCAGCGCTGCGGGCAATGAAATCCGGGCGCAAGCGGCCGGGCCGTCATGGCGCCGTCACACAGGGGGCCTACAGTCGCTCGCAGGTCTTGACCGGACGTGAACATGCGGCCCAGCCTCAAGGGTGTCGCGCTATTGCAGTCCATGTGCCTGTGCATTGGGCCAGGCAACCTCTGCAATGCTGACCGGCCCTTGGGGCGGCGGGGGCGAGCATGCCGTGCGCCGTTGCGGTGCGCGGTCTTCGGCCTTTCAGTCCTTGGTGTCTTCTGCCTCGGCTGCGCCGGGCGGCGAGGCGTCGTCGGCACCGGGCGGCAGCCATTCGGCCCAGTCAGGGCCGAACAGTTCCGCAGGGTGCTGGCTGCGCTCCGAGCCGTTGCCGCATTGCATGGCGTCGGCCGCGCAATAGCGGTCGCAGCCCCAGCAAGTGCGCTCGGGGTGGGCAGGGTTGAGGGGAAACTTCTTGCGGCCCATGGTTTGTGCTGTGTGACATGGGCAGTCTCGTGACCCGAAGGCTGTGGGGTTTTGACTTTCGTCAAAGATTGCGGGCCGGCTGGTCGCGCTTACGATTGCCGCATCATCCGCCAGACAAAGAAGGACTGCGCATATGTTCATGGGTCTTGCCGCCAACCGCCTGCACCATCAGACCCGAGATGCCGCGCTGTTCGCCCTGCTGCGCGCCTGCGAGGCCGGCATGCGCGAGCTGAACCTGGGTCTGCACGCCGTGGGCCGTACCTATGACGCCATCGCTGCCGCCGGCATGCTGCAAGGCTACGCGCCGCTGCGGCGCTACCCGTATGGGTGCGAGGGCGGGCTGATGAAGCTGGTGGCCGAGGTGGTAGGCATGCCCGAGCCGGGCCGCACGCTGGACGGCGCCATCTACCTCATCGACCCGGTGGATCCATCGTCCATCTTCCCCGAGGCGCAGGCGCTCAAGCGCCAATGCGTGATCCATGGCAAGCCGTTCCTGTCCACCGTGGCCAGCGCGTGCGACTGGGTGGAGATGGAGCGCATGCACGCCGGCCTGAAGCCAGACCGCCATGCCGACCGCTTTCACGATTACGGCACGCAAACCCTGGCGCTGATCGCCCACGACGCGATGAAGACCGCCATGCTGGACTTTGCCGCGCGCAACTTCGAGCTGCTGTCGCGGTATGAAAAGCGCGTGGCCACCGGCACCACGGGCCAGCGCCTGAACGAGCTGGCCTGGAGCCGCGGCTGGCCCTCCGACCAGCCCTGGGTGCAGCGCTACAACAGCGGCCCGCTGGGCGGCGACGCGCAGATCGCCGACCTGGTGTTGGAGCGCCGTTGCCAGCGCGCCATCTTCTTCGAAGACCCGCATGTCGCGCGCCAGCACGAGGCCGACATCCAGCTGCTGGAGCGCGCCGTGGTCACCGCCACGCACGACGCCGTGTGCACCACCTCGCCCCAGGTGGCGCAGCGCTGGTGCGATGCGGCGCAGCTGCGCGCCTCGCGGTGAGGCCGTGATGCTGCGCCGGGGATGCGCCGCCGTCTGCCTGGCCTTGGCGGCCGGGCCGGCGCTGGCCCAGCCCACGTTCGACGAGGTACGCGCGGACTTCCGCTCCTCCGAGACCCTGGTGCTCTCGCGCGAGGGCGAGGTGATACAGCGCCTGCGCACCGACTCTGCGGTGCGGCGCGGCCAGTGGCTGCAGCTGGCGGATGTGTCGCCCGCGCTGCAGCGCGCCTTGGTGTTCAGCGAGGACAGGCGCTTCTACGAGCACAGCGGCGTGGACTGGGCGGCCGTGTCGGCCGCGGCCTGGGGCAATCTGTGGCACCAGCGCACGCGCGGCGCCAGCACCATCACCATGCAGCTGGCGGGCCTGCTGGACGGCGACTGGCGCCAGGGCGCGGGCGGGCGCACGGTGCCGCAGAAGATCGGCCAGGCGGTGGCCGCGCAGCGGCTGGAGCGCGGCTGGCGCAAGGATCAGATCCTGGAGGCCTACCTGAACCTGGTGCCGCTGCGCGGCGAGCTGGTCGGCATCGACGCGCTCTCGCGCACCCTGTTCGGCAAGGCCGCCCATGGCCTGGACGAGCGCGAGGCGGCCGTGGCCGCGGCCCTGGTGCGCGCGCCCAATGCCACGGCGGCGCTGGTGGCGCGGCGCGCCTGCGGCGTGCTGCGCGACATGGGGCAGGGCCGGGCGGACTGCGACGCGCTGGAGCTGTTCACCGCCGCCGCGCTGCAGCGGCGCGCCTACCAGGCCAGCGAGGGCATGGCGCCGCACTTTGCGCGCCAGCTGCTGCGCCAGCGCCCGACCGGCGCGGGCGTGCAGCGCCTGGCATCCACGCTGAGCGCTCCACTGCAGCGCGTGGCCCTGCAGTCGCTTGCGCGCCACCTGCGCGAGCTCGCCGGGCGCAACGTGCAGGACGCGGCCCTGGTAGTGCTGGACAACGCCAGCGGCGCGGTGCTGGCCTGGGTGGGCTCGTCCGGCCCCCTGAGCCAGGCGGGCGAGGTGGACGGCGTGCTGGCCCTGCGCCAGCCCGGCTCCACGCTCAAGCCCTTCCTGTACGCGCAGGCGCTGGCCGAGCGGCGGCTGACCGCGGCATCGCTGGTGCACGACTCGCCCGCGCAGATCGCCACGGCCGGCGGCCTGTACATACCGCAGAACTACGACCGCCGCTTCAAGGGCTGGGTGTCGGTGCGCCAGGCGCTGGCGGCGTCGCTGAACGTGCCGGCGGTGCGCACGCTGGTCATGGTCTCGCCCGATGCGTTTTTTGAGCAGCTGCGCCGCCTGGGGCTGCCGCTGGCCGAATCTGGCGGCTACTACGGCTACAGCCTGGCCCTGGGCAGCAGCGAGGTGCAGCTGCTGCACCTGGCCAACGCCTACCGCGCGCTGGCCAACGGCGGGCGCTGGAGCCCCGTGGCCTACGCCAGCACGCCGCGCCCGGCATTCACGCAGGCGCTGGATGCGGGCGCGGCCTTCATCGTGGGCGACATCCTGGCCGACGCCAACGCCCGCGTGCCCACTTTTGGCGCGGACAGCGTCTTGAACACGCGCTTCTGGACGGCCGTGAAGACCGGCACCAGCAAGGACATGCGCGACAACTGGGCCATAGGCTGGTCGCAGCGCTACACCGTGGGCGTGTGGGTGGGCAACGCCGGCGGCAGCCCCATGCACGACGTCAGCGGCACCAGCGGTGCCGCGCCCATCTGGGCCGATGTGATGGCCTGGCTGCACCGCAGCGCGCCCAGCCGCGCGCCGCAGCCGCCGGCCGGGCTGCTGCGCCAGGCCGTGCGCTTTGGCACAGGGGAGGGCGGCGGCGGGCTGGAGAGTCCGCGCCAGGAATGGTTTGTGGCTGGCACGCAGCAGGCCTTGTTTGCTATTGATTCAGAAGCTGCTGGCGCTTATTTGGCGAGGGAAGAGGCCCGAAATGAATCGAATATCGATGGCAGTGGCGCGGCCGCGCGCATCCTCGCCCCGGCGCCGGGCAGCATCGTGGCGCTAGACCCGGACATTCCACCGGCTCACCAGCGCGTGCAGTTCGTGGCCGGCGACGTGGGCATGGCGGCGCTGCGCTGGCGCATGGATGGCAAGCCGGTGGGCCGTGGCGCGCAATGGGCCTGGCTGCCCTGGCCCGGGCGCCACCGGGTCGAGTTGCTGGACGCCAACGGCCGGGTGCTGGACCAGATCCAGATTGAGGTGCGCGGCGCCGGCGTGCGCGCGGCCGGGCGTTGATGCGCGGCATGGGCCACCGTATCGAGGCCGTTTGCCAAGAGCCAGAGTAAACCCAAACCCGCGCGCCGGGCCTGCAAATTTTTCAAGCGGCACGCAAAAGCCTTCAAACCCGCCTGGCGCCGCTGGCACTACGATTCACGCTTATCCAGCATTGACGTACACAACCCAAGGGGACAGCCGTGGCCGAACTTTCCAAAATGACCTGCATCGAAGACCTGCGCCAGGTGGCCGAATGCCGCGTGCCGCGCATGTTCTACGACTACGCCGACTCCGGCTCGTGGACTGAGGGCACCTACCGTGCCAATGAATCGGACTTCCACGGCATCAAGTTCCGCCAGCGCGTGGCCGTGAACATGGAAGGCCGCAGCACCGCCGCCACCATGGTCGGCCAGCAGGCGAAGATGCCGGTGTGCATCGCCCCCGTGGGCCTCACCGGCATGCAGCATGCCGACGGCGAGATCCACGCCGCGCGCGCGGCCGAGAAGTTCGGCATTCCCTTCACCCTGTCCACCATGAGCATCTGCTCCATCGAGGACATCGCCGAGAACACCAGCGCCCCGTTCTGGTTTCAGCTCTACATGATGCGCGACCGCGACGCCATGGCGCGCATGATCCAGCGCGCCAAGGACGCCAAGTGCAGCGCCCTGGTGCTGACGCTGGATCTGCAGGTGATCGGCCAGCGCCACAAGGACATCAAGAACGGCCTGACTGCGCCGCCCCGGCCGACCATCAAGAACATCATCAACCTGATGACCAAGCCGCGCTGGTGCCTGGGGATGGCAGGCACCAAGCGCCACACCTTCCGCAACCTGGTGGGCCATGTGAAGGGCGTGTCGGACATGAATTCCCTCGCTGCCTGGACCAACGAGCAGTTCGACCCGCGCCTGTCCTGGGAGGACGTGCGCTGGGTCAAGGAGCAGTGGGGCGGCAAGCTGATCCTGAAGGGCATCATGGAGGTGGAGGACGCCATGCTGGCGGCGCAGAACGGCGCCGACGCCATCGTGGTCAGCAACCACGGCGGGCGCCAGCTCGACGGTGCGCCCTCGTCGATTGCCGCGCTGCCGGCCATCGTTGATGCCGTGGGCGACAAGCTGGAAGTGTGGATGGACGGCGGCATCCGCAGCGGCCAGGACGTGCTGCGCGCCTGGGCGCTTGGCGCGCGCGGAACCATGATTGGCCGCGCCATGGTCTACGGCCTGGGCGCGTTTGGCGAGGCGGGCGTCACCCGGGCGCTGCAGATCATCCACAAGGAGCTGGACGTGAGCATGGCCTTCTGCGGCCACACGAACATCCAGACGGTGGACAAATCCATACTGGTGCCAGGCAGCTATCCCACGGCGCCGCAGGGCTGATAGTCATATTTTGATAGCTATCAGCGCTTGATGGGCGGGCGCTGGAGCGCCGGCATCTTGCCGGCATCTTGCCGGCAGCAGCGCGCGAGCGTCGCTGGCCCCCACCCCCGCCCTCCCCCAGAGGGGGAGGGAGTAAGACATGCCAGCTGTTTAGGCAGCCGTCACCTCAATCCCCTTGAACTCGCCCGTGGCGATGCGCTTTTGCCATTCGGCCGGGCCGGTGATGTGGGCGCTGGTGCCGCCCGCGTCCACGGCCACGGTGACGGGCATGTCCACCACGTCGAATTCGTAGATGGCTTCCATCCCCAGGTCTTCAAAGCCGACCACCTTGGCGTGCTTGATGGCCTTGCTGACCAGGTAGGCGGCGCCGCC
>JAFEER010000102.1 GCA_018240985.1 Pseudomonadota bacterium | reverse complement strand
GGGCGCTTTCACGTCCGATCCACGCCCGGTGCGGGCACGCTGGTCAGCGCCACGCTGCCGCGCGATGGGGCGGCCAGAGAGACCTGACAGACGCTGCTTTACGCCCTGCCCTTGCCAAGTTTGGCCTGCAGGCGCGCCAGCACCACCGGCGAGACGAACTGCGCCACATCGCCGCCCAGCGTGGCAATCTCGCGCACCAGGGTGCTGCTGATGAACTGGTACTGGCTGGCCGGGGCGAGGAACACGGTCTCGATCTGCGGCGCCAGCGCGCGGTTCATGCCGGCGAGCTGGAATTCGTAGTCGAAGTCGGTGCCCGAGCGCAGGCCGCGCACCATGGCCGTCCCGCCGTGGGCGGCCGTGAATGCCGTCACCAGGCCCTCGAAGGGCTCGACCTGCACCTCGTGGCAGTCGGCCAGCGCCTCGCGCGCCATGTCCATGCGCTCATCCAGGCTGAATAGGGTCTTCTTGTGATGGGCAATGGCCACGGCCACGATGACGCGGTCGAACAGCTGCGCAGCGCGGCGCACCAGGTCTTCATGGCCCAGGGTGATGGGGTCGAAGGTTCCGGGGTAGACGGCAACGACTTGTGCCATGGGCTCTCCTTGCGTGGGTGGCGCCCGGCGCGGGCACCGTGGGGCGGATTATGCAGAGCCGATCCAGGCACCCAAATTTCGTAACTACTCAACTTCGCAGCATGGGCACACCAAGCCCAGCCGGCAAGATGCCGGCGCTCCCAGCAGGCCAGCGCCTGGGAGCGCCGGCGTCCCGCCGGCACAAAGGACAAGCCCAGCGCTGATCGGCTTAAAGGCCCATCCTGCGCAGTGAGCCAGAGCGGGGTGGTTGTCAAATTTCAAAGCGAACCAGAATCCATCTCTTATCTGGCAAGCGTTAGTAGCTCACATATCAGAAGCAACAACGGCCCGCCGCAACAGGTGCGCATGCACGGCGCCGGCCTTCAGGTGGCGGTGCAGCACCAGGCCCAGGGGTTCGAGCTGCGCCTGTCCCCAGGCGGCGGGCGCCTCCAGGTAGATGAAGCCGTCGGGCGCCAGCGCCTGGGCCGCGGCCTGCAGCGCCGGGGCGAACAGCGCGCCCTCAAACGGCGGGTCGATGAGCAGCAGCTGCATGCTGGCCGGCGCGCATTGGCGCAGCGCGGCCACGCCGTCGCCGCGCTGCACGCGCACCGCGGTGGCCTGCAGGCGCTCGCGCAGGGCCTCCAGCTGCCGCGCCAGGCCGGCGTCGCCCTCCACCAGCAGCACGCTGGCGGCGCCGCGCGAGGCGGCCTCTAGCCCCAAGGCGCCGGTGCCGGCAAAGGCGTCCAGGCAGCGCCAGCCCGTCAGATCCTGGCCCAGCCAGTTGAACAAGGTCTCGCGCACGCGGTCGGGCGTGGGGCGCAGGCCGGGGCGGTCGGCCACGGGCAGGCGCGTGCGCTTCCACTGGCCGCCGATGATGCGCACCTCGCCGGCGCCGGGCCTTTGCGCCGCGGGCCTGGGAGTGCCGGCGCCACGCCTCAAGGCTGGCCCCCGACGACCACGGTGGCCATGCGATCGGGCTGCAGGTGGCGCTGCATGGCGGCGCGCACCTCGGCCAGGGTGAGGGCGTTCACGCGTTCCGTCCAGTGCTCCAGATAGTCCAGCGGAAGGTCGTTCCAGGCGATGTTGGCGACATTGGCCAGGAGCTTCCTGTTGCTGTCGATGCGCAGCGCAAAGCCGCCGACGAGGTTGTCCTTGGCGGCGCGCAGTTCGGCCTCGGTCGGGCCGTCGGCCACATAGCGCGCCAGCGTGTCCTGGGCCACGCGCAGGGCCTGCGCCGCCTGATCCGGCCGCGTCTGCAGGCCGACGATGAAGGCGCCGCGGTTCAGCCCGGGCGAGAAATCGCTGTACACGCTGTAGGACAGGCCGCGCTTTTCGCGCACCTCCTGCGTCAGGCGCGAGGTAAAGCCGCCGCCGCCCAGGATATGGTTGCCCACCAGCAGCGCGAGGAAGTCCGGGTCGCGCCGGGCGATGCCGAGTTGCCCGATCAGCACCTGGGCCTGGGCCGCGGCAAACGGGATGTCCACTTGCACGGCCTTTTGCAGCGGCTGGGCATCGGGCACGGCGGGCAGCGCGGCGCAGTCGGCGCCGCTGCGTTCGGGCAATCGGGCCAGCAGCGCGCGCACCAGGGCCTGGGCCTGGGCGCGATCCAGCGCGCCGACGATGCTCACGCGCGCGCGGCATGCGGCCACCATGCGGTCATGAAAGCCCTGCAGGTCGGCCACCTCGACGCGCGCCAGGGTGTCTTCGCTGGGCCGCTGGCCATAGGGGTTGTCGCCATACACCGCAGTGCCAAAGGCGCGCGCCGCCACCGGGCCGGGGCGGGTGTAGGACTCCTTGATGGCCGCGCTCCAGCGCGCGCGCTCGCTGGCCCACACGGCGGCGGGGAGGCTGGGTTGGGCGATCTGGCGTGCGGCGAGTGCCGCGGCCTGCTGCAGCAGGTCGGGCTCGGTGAGCGAGCGCAGCGCGTACTGGAAAACATCGCGCCCGGCCTGGGCGCCAAAGTTCGCCCCCAGGTCGGCCCAGGCCTCGCCCAGGTCGTTCTCGTCCAGCGCCGGTTCATTGCCCGCGCCGGCCGTCACGCCCTTGGAGCTCATCAGCGCCACGGCCGCGGCCAGGCCCGCCTGCGGCGCCGGGTCGCGGCGCGATCCGGCATCAAAGTCCACCTGCACATCGACCATGGGAATGGCCGGGCTGTGCACCAGCCAGACCTGGGCGCCACTGGCCTCAGTCCAATGCTGTATGGGCAGCAGGGCCCAGGCATTGCTTATGAAAAAAACGGCTCCAACGCTTATCAGTAAAGCGCGAGCAGCTATCTTTTTAATATTCATGGTGATACGGGCTAATCTACTCAGTGCATGCGTCCGCCGGCGGCGGCAGGTGCCGGGGCGGCGCGCTTGGCGCCGGCGGCCAGCGGCTGCGGCAGCAGCGTGGCCACGGTAAGCTGGTCGTCGCCAAAATAGCGCGCGGCCACGGCCTGCACCTGCTCGGGCGTCACGCCGCGCAGCAGCTTCAGCAGGCGTTCATCCGCATCCAGCGGCAGGCCCTGCACCCAGTTGCTGCCCAGGTCGCTGGCCTGGCTGTAGAGCGAGTCGCGTGCGTAGATGGTGGATGCCGCCCACTGCGTCTTCACGCGCGACAGCTCGGCCGCGCTGACGCCCTCGCGCGCCACGCGCGCCAGCTCGGCGCGCAGGGCGGCTTCCACCTGCTCGGCCGTCCTGCCCGCCGCCGGCACGCCGGTGAGCATGAACAGCGCCGGCCCGCGCCCGAATACGGATGCGTGGCTGTCGGCGCCATCAGCCACACGCTCGGCGCCCTGCGTCAGGGCACGCTCCAGGCGCGCGCCGTCGTAGCCGCTGAGCACGGCCGACAGCACCATCAGCGCCAGGCCGTCGCGGTCGCTGTCCCGCATGCCTTCGATGCGCTCGATGCCGGGCACATGGAAGGCCAGGGCCACATAGGCCTGCTCGGCCGGGGCCTTGAAGGCGATGCGGCGCAGGCCCTGCTGCTGCGGCTCGGTGCGCGGCTTGCGCGCCGGCAGGGCGCGCGCGGGAATGTGGCCGTAGGTCTGCTCGGCCAGGGCCAGCACCTTGGCCGGATCGACGTCGCCGGCCACCACGATCACGGCATTGCCCGGCACATACCACTGGCGGTAGAAGCTGCGCGCGTCGCCCGGCGTCATGGAATCGAGGTCGCTCATCCAGCCCACCACCGGGCGGCGGTAGGGCGAGGTGATGAATGTCGAGGCGTACAGCTGCTCGATCAGCGCGGCGCGCGGCTGGTCTTCGGTGCGCATGCGGCGCTCCTCCTTGACCACCTCCAGCTCCTTGGTGAACTCGGCGTCCGGCCACTGGTTGTGGGCGAAGCGATCCGATTCGAGCCGCATCACGTCGGCCAGGCGCTGCGCCGGAATCTGCTGGTAATAGCCGGTGTAGTCGCGGCTGGTGAAGGCGTTTTCCTGCCCGCCCAGGGCCGCCACACGGCGCGAGAACTCGCCCGGCGGCAGCTTCTTCGTGCCCTTGAACATCATGTGCTCCAGCACATGGGCCACGCCCGAGACGCCATCGACCTCGTCCATCGAGCCCACGCGCACCCAGACCATGTGCATCGCCGTGGGCGCGCGCCGATCGGGCTGCACGATGAGTTGCATGCCATTCTTCAGCGTGTACAGCTCGGCGCCGCTGGCCGTGGCGGCCTGCACGCGCGCCACGGCACTGGCCGCGGCTGCCGATGGGACATCTTGCGCGGGGCTTTGCGCCCCGGCATGCAGGCAGGCCAGCAGGCCCAAAAGGGGAATGGTGCGTTTCATAGAATGGCTGCGATTCTAAGAGCGTGTTTGCGATCTTTTCATGGTGCCCGTTGCCCCACAAAGGCAGTGGATGCAAGGCGCAAACCGCAGCCGGGCTGGTGGCCCGGCGAGGATTTGCAACGCAGCAGACACTGTCTTTGTGGGGCAACGGGCACCATGAAAAGATCGTAAACACGCTCTAAAACTTGCCAATGTTCAGTTTTTTCAAGAAAAAAGCCCCTCCCCCGACCGAGCCGAGCACCGCAGCGGCACCGGCCCCCGAAACCCCAGCCAGCAGCGGCCTGGCGTGGTTGCGCAAACCCTTTGGCGGCGCGGCTGCCGAGAGCGAAGCCCCGGCACCAGCCACGCCCCCTGCGTCCGCCGCGCCCGACATCCCCGCCGTGGCCGAGCCAACGCCAAAACCCGAGGGCGAGCGCCAGGGCTGGATGGCGCGCCTCAAATCCGGCCTGCGCAAGACCGGCAGCTCGATTGCCACG
>JAFEER010000101.1 GCA_018240985.1 Pseudomonadota bacterium | reverse complement strand
CAACGCCAAGATGATCTCGGATCCGTTCACCACGCTGGACTGCTGCCTGGTCACCGACGGCGCCGGCGCCATCGTCGTCACCTCGGCCAGCCGTGCGAAGGCGCTGCACGCCCAGCCCATCTACGTGCTGGGCAGCGGCTTTGCGCACTGGCATCGCCAGATCTCGTGCATGGAAGACCTGACCGTGACCCCGGCCGTGGAATCCGGGCGCAAGGCCTTCGCGCAGGCGGGATTGACGCCGGCCGATATCGACGTGGTGGAGCTGTACGACGCCTTCACCATCAACCCCATCCTGTTCCTGGAAGACCTGGGTTTCTGCAAGAAGGGCGAGGGCGGCGCCTTCATCGAAGGCGGGCGCATCGCGCCGGGGGGAGCATTCCCCATGAACACCAACGGCGGTGGCCTGTCCTGCGTGCACCCCGGCATGTACAGCCTGTTTTTGATCATCGAGGCCGTGACCCAGTTGCGTGGCGAGGGCATGGCGCGGCAGGTGGCCGGCGCGCAGACGGCGCTGGTGCATGGCAACGGCGGCGTGCTGTCCAGCGAGGCCACGGCCATTCTTTCGTCAGAACGGTAGGAGAGACATGATGCTGGCTCATGCATTGCAAGGCGTGCGCGTGGTGGATCTATCGCGCATCCTGGCCGGGCCCTGGTGCACCCAGAACCTGGCCGATCTGGGCGCCGACGTGCTCAAGATCGAGCGCCCCATGCAGGGCGACGACACCCGCGCCTGGGGGCCGCCCTTCGTCACCGCCGAGTCCGGTGAAAAGGTGGCAGCCTACTTCCTGGCCTGCAACCGCGGCAAGCGCTCGGTGACGGCGGACTTTGCCAACGCCGCCGACCGCGAATGGCTGTTGCGCCAGATCCGCGACGCCGACGTGCTGGTGGAGAACTACAAGGTCGGCACACTGGCCAAATATGGCCTGGACTACGCGTCGCTGGCGGCGATCAACCCGGGGCTGATCTACCTGTCGGTCACCGGCTTCGGCCAGAGCGGCCCCTTTGCCCATCGGCCGGGCTACGACTACATCTTCCAGGGCATGGGCGGGCTCATGAGCTACACCGGCGTGGAAGACGGCGAACCCGGCGCCGGCCCGCTGCGCACCGGCGTGGCCGTGGTGGATCTGATGACCGGCATGTACGCCACCAGCGCCGTGCTGGCGGCCCTGGTGCAGCGCGGGCGCACGGGCTGCGGCCAGCATCTGGACATCGCCCTGCTCGACGTGGCCGTGGCCATGAATGCCAACCAGGCGGCCAACTACCTGGTGTCGGGCGAGAGCCCGGCGCGCAGCGGCAACACGCACCCGAATCTGGCGCCCTACGAGGTGTTTGCCTGCAGCGACGGCTACATGATTCTGGCCATAGGCAACGACACGCAGTTCGCGGCGTTCTGCCGGCTGATGGGCCAGGACTGGCACGAGCGGCCCGAGTTTGCGACCAATGCGGGGCGCCTCACGCACCTGAAGGCGCTGCGCCCACTGCTGCGCGAAAAACTCGCGAGTTGGCAGGTGGCCGAGCTGGGCCGGGCGCTCGATGCGAACGGTATTTCGTGGGGCAACATCAACGACCTGCAGCAGGTCTTTGCCCATCCCCAGGTGCAGCACCGCCAGATGCTGCAGACCGTTGAGCATCCGCAGCTGGGTAGCCTGAAGCTGGTGCGCAATCCGATGGTGGCGCCGGGCCAGGTGGAGGCCATCGCGCCCCCGCCGGTGCTGGGGCCGGCCGCGCTGCCCGAGGCGCGGCACTACGACAAACAGGAGACTTGAATGCAATATGTGAAGAAGACCTTGATCGCGCTATGTGTAGTTGCAGCGCCCACAACCTGGGCGGCGGGATACCCCGACAAGCCCGTGCGCCTGATCGTGCCCTACGCCGTGGGCGGCGCGACCGACGTGATCGGGCGCGTGGTGGCGCGCTACCTGGGCGATGCGCTGGGGCAGTCGGTGTTCGTTGAAAACCGTCCCGGCGCGGGCGGCAGCACCGGTTCGCTCTACGCCTCCAAACAGCCCGCGGACGGCTATACGCTGGTGATGATGGTGGAGAGCTCGCACGCGGTGAACCCCAACGTCTACGCCAAGCTGGCCTACGACCCGGTGAAGGACTTCACGCCCATCAGCAACATCGCCAACGTGCCCGGCGTGATGGTGGTCGGCTTCAACTCGCCCTACAAGACGGCCCAGGACGTGGTGGAGGCCGCGCGCAAGGCGCCCGGCAAGCTCAACTACGGTTCGTCCGGCAACGGCGGCTACAGCCATCTGAGCGGCGCGCTGTTCGGCAACACCACGGGCACGCAGATCACCCATGTGCCCTACAAGGGCCTGGGCCCGGCGCTGAATGACCTGATGGCCAATCAGGTTGACGTGGTGTTCGACAACATGCCTTCGTCCGGCAGCTTGATTGCGGGCCACAAGCTGCGTGCGCTGGCGGTGTCCAGCCCCAGGCGCCTGGCCAGCCTGCCCGACGTGCCGACCTACGCCGAGGTGGGCCTGAAGCCCATGAACGTGATGTCCTGGTACGGCATTGGCGCGCCGGCCGATCTTGACCCTGCCGTATTGAAACGCTTGAGCGAAGCGCTGAAGAAAACGCTGCAGAACCCTGAGCTGGTCAAGACCATCGAGCAGCAGTCGGCCATCGTGGACTTCCAGACGCCGCAGCAGTTCAAGGACACGGTGGAGCGCTCCAACAAGGCCTGGGCGCGCCTCGTCCAGGACATCGCTTTCGAAAAAATGTGAAAGGTGGCATAGCCATGTATTCCGCAGTTTCCTATCCCACGCCTACTACCGCAGTCCTGACCATCACCGATGCCGGGCCGCTCAACGTGCTCAGCACGCCGGTGATCCATGCACTGACGGCTCAGTTGGGTGAGCT
>JAFEER010000100.1 GCA_018240985.1 Pseudomonadota bacterium | reverse complement strand
GTGGACATAGCGGTCAGCGCCACCGACACCCTGGCCGACGTAGCCGGCAAGATCAATGGCGCCAAGGCCGGCGTGATGGCCACGGTGCTGAACGACGGCGCGGGTGAGCGCTTGTTGCTGCGCAGCAATGCCACGGGTGAAACCGCCGGATATCGCCTGAGCGTGACGGACGCCGATGGCACGAATGATGACGGCAGCGGCCTGTCGCGCCTGGTGGCAGGCGGCACGACCGAATTCGCCAAGAATGCGAGCGCCACGGTGAACGGCATTGCCGTGAGTTCACCGACCAATGCTTTTGCCGATGCGGTGGCGGGTGTGACGTTTACGGCAAACAAGGTGACGACCGAGCCCGTGACGATCAGCGTGGAGAAGGACAACTCGGCCGTCAAGAAGAATATCGAGGCCTTCGTGTCGGCCTACAACGCCGTCAACAGCGCCTTGAACGAGTCCATGAAGTACGACAAGGAGACCAAGACGGCTGGCCTGATGCAGGGAGATTCCACGGTCGTGACCCTGCAGAACACCTTGCGCATGGCGCTGCAGTCGGTGAACGCATCGGGTGCGTTCAAGAGCCTGTCAACCGTCGGCGTGATATCGGCCGGTGGCCTGGGTGCGGGGAATCTGTCGCCCGACGGCTCGCTCGAACTCAATGCCACCAAGTTCAACAAGGCGATGGAAGACCCGGATGCGGTCAAGGCATTCTTTCGTGGGGCCGATGGCGGCGACGGCACGGATGGTTTTGCAGGCAAGTTCAAGGCCATGACGGACAAGCTGATGGCCAGCGACGGTTTTTTTGCCAGCAAGAACAAGACCTATGAGGATGCGCTCAAGCTCAATGCCAAGGAGGTCGATCGCATCAATGACCGGGCCGACCGGCTGCAGAAAAGCCTGACGCAGCGCTACACGGCGCTCGATACGAAGATGACCTCCTTGAATGCGCTCAATTCCTACATAGCGCAGCAGGTGACGACCTGGAACAAATCCTAGCAAAGGCCTTCAGTTTGTCGGCGCCATGCCGATAAATTCAATAGCAAACGAAGCCATAGGATCAACGCCATGTTCACCGCCATGAGTCCCCGCGCAGCGTCCGCATACCAGCGCATCAATGTCGAGACCAGCATGCATACGATAGACCAGTACCAGCTGGTCAGCCTGCTGTACGAGGGTGTTCTGGGCGCCATTGCCAGCGCCCGAGGCGCGCTGGCGCGTGGCGATGTGCAGACCAAGTGCAACAGCGTCTCCAAGGCCGTGCGCATCCTGGAAGAGGGCTTGATGACGGCGCTTGATCGCACCGCTGGCGGCGCGCTGGCCGAGAACCTGGGCGCGGTGTACGACTACAGCCTGCGCCGCCTGATACTGGCGAATGCGCGCAATGACGATGCACTGTTGCAGGAGGTTGCGCGCTTAATTGCACCCATAGCCCAGGGATGGAAAGACATGAGGACAAGCACCGCTGCAGCCAATGACACCACCGAACCCGCAGCGATGGAGGCCTGAGACATGCCCGAGATGTTGATCGACTACTACAAGGCCATCGAGAACAGCAGCGCCAAGATGCTGGAGGCCGCGCGCCTGAAGGACTGGGACGAGGTGGTGCGCTGCGAAGGCACCTGTGCCGTACTGATCGAGCAGCTGCGCTTTCGCGCGCAGGATCAGGAGCTGGCGCCCGAGCAGCGCAAGGAGAAGACGCGCATCATGCAGCGCATCCTGCGCAACGACGCGCAGATCCGCATCCTGGCCGAGCCCTGGATGGCGCAGTTCGAGCAATTGTTTGAGGGCCAGCCGCAGGTGATGCACTGATGCATGCAGCGGCGTGGTGGCGCCGTGTTGGATGAATCCAAGGCTGGAGAGCCGGCGCCGCAGGGTGGCCGGCTCTTTTTGTTCGATCAGTCAGGCATGAACGCCGCCGTCGGGAATGCAAATTCCAGCCGTTCGACGGTGCTCTTTGTAAGCTTCGGTGTGTAGCCAATGGGCTACAATTTGCGTATGTACAGCGTCATAGAGACCGAGTCCTTTGCAGAAGCAGAATGGGTGGACAAGGCGATGGCCAAGGAGATCAACCTATGAGCACTATCAAGACCCGGCCGTTTGACATGGCCAACTACCTGAACAGCGAAGAAGAAATTGCCGAATACCTGCGTCAGGTTCTGGAGGGCAACAACCCTGCGGAGCTGGCAGCAGCGCTGGGCGATATTGCGCGTGCGCGCGGCATGACGCAGCTGGCCAGAGACACCGGCCTGTCCCGCGAGAGCCTCTACAAGAGCCTGTCCGGAGAGCGCGCACCCAGCTCGGATACGCTTTTCAAGGTCATCCACGCCATGGGGTTCAAGCTCTCCCTGGAGCCTCTGCCCCGCGCCTGACCTGGGCGCGGTTTTGCCCCCGCCCCCTCGGGGGGGCTGGGCTGGGGCCAGCCACGTGACCACGAAAGCGCGTCTGAATGCACAAGCCAAGCCCCCATCCCCACCTTCCCCCAGAGGGGGAAGGAGTCTGAGACATGTCGCTGATCAGGCATGCCTGAAGGTCGAAAAGCAGGTCGTTCACCCCATTGGCGGGGAACACCGCAAATGCATGCTTTCAATAAGTCATGCACAATAAGTTTTATGTTTCAACGCAAGGAGAGAACCATGCGGAGCATGACTCTTGAACAGCTTCGGACGGCCAGCGAGGCCGGCGGCGTGTCTGGCGTGACCTTGAAGGGGCAGGGCGGGGCGTTTCTCGTTCAGATCGCCACGCGCAACGGTTCCGGGGCGGTTCTGGCGAAGGCCCGCAGCAGCGAGCCGCGCCGCTTCGGCAATCCGGCCACGGCCTTGAACGTGCTGCGCGACGTGGGCATCACCGTCGGCCAGTTCGACGCCAGCGAGTGGAACCCGGCCGAGCGTGAGCCGGTGGAGCGCTCCGGCGATAACCGCGCTCAAGCGCTGCGCAAGGCCCATGAAGCCGCCGCCTATAACGAGTGGCTGGCCGCCGAGATTCAGGAGGCCATCGACGACCCCCGGCCGAGCATTCCACACGATGAAGTCATGCTCCGAATGGATGCCCGTATCGCGCGTCACAAGGCCGCAGGAGCCAAGCGGGCATGAGTCTGCAGGCCAGATGACTCATGGCAAAGCCAAAGACTCCTTACCGTATCGTATGGCGGCCGATAGCCGAGGCCGACTTAGACGACATCGTTGATTACATCGCCCAAGACAACCCGATCAGGGCCGAGGAATTCGGCCAGGAACTGCGCGCCAAAGTGCTGCCGCTTGCGCAGCATCCGAAACTTGGCCGCACCGGCAGGCCCGGCCTCCCGGCCGTCCTGCGCGAGCTGGTCGTCCATCGGAATTACATCGTGTTTTATCGCGTGCTGGACGAGACACGCACCGTCGAGATTTTGAGAGTGAAGCACACGGCGCAGCAAACGCCGTGATTGCCAATCCGCTTCTACACAAAGGTTGCGGCCGAAACCCCGAAACGCTTGCTCAGTGCCCGCACTTGCCGAACGTTGAGCTCACGCTTGCCGGCCAGGATTTCCGAAACGACGCCTTGACTGCCGATCTCAGGGAGGTCGCCTTGCTTCAGGCCGTGCTGCTCCATCAGAAACACCAGCGCTTGCACGCCGTTGGTCTCGGGCAGCGGATGGTGCTCGGCCTCGTAGTCCTCGATCAGATCACCCACGATGTCGATCAGGCCCATGGCGGGATGTGCTTCGTCGCCCTGGGTTTCGTCGAGCAGGGCTTCGAGCACAGCGGTCATCCGTGCGTAATGCGCTTCGTCCCGGATGGGGGCGATATCGGTAGCAGCACGGAACTGCTCCCAGACCGGGAGCAGGCGTTTCACGTCGATGGGGGCATTCATGATTTCCATGCTCCGTTGTCGTAGTCCCGGTGGGTGAGCACCGCCTTGATGTATACGATTTGCTTCTCGAGCCGGACGTAAGCGATCAGACGGTACTTGTTTCCACCGATATCGAACACCGCCAACTCGCGAACCTTGTCCACCGTGTTGAAGGCCGCCTTGAGCTCGGCCCAGTTGGCAAATCGGTTTTTCTCTATCACCCGCCGCCATCCTTGCAAGGGGGCTTCGGCCTGTGGCTGGTCGGCAGCGAAGGCCCGCAAGGAGCTGTTGCTGATGATTTTCATTGAGTGAGTTTATCTCAAATTGAGATTATTGGCGCCAAGCAGGTAACGCGGAGCGCACATCGGTCGATGCCGTCAAGAGGACTCGTGCCCATTCGGAGCAGGGCATGCAGCAGCAGTGGCATGCGACTACATATAAGGCACCCTGACTATGCACTGCCGCCGGGGCCCCTCACCCCTCCCTCTCCCCAAAGGGGCGAGGGCGATCGGTCGCGCGGGCTTTACTCCCTCTCCCTCTGGGCAAAGGCATCTACACATCTTATTTTGATAGTGCGCAAGGCTTATTTGGCGCCGGTTTTTGCTCCCTCTCCCGCGAGGGGAGAGGGGAGTGGTGCAGCGTAAAGACCTGTGTAGATACCCATGCCCTCTGGGGGAGGGTAGGGTGAGGGCTGTGGCCTGATGCGAGATACGTTGCTAATCAGAAAAAACGGCTCAAGCACTTGTGTATCAAGTGTTGGTAGCTACGAAATATGAAGTAACGCTGGGCCCCGTCTCACACCTGCATATTCATGATGTCCGTATAGGCCTGCACCATGCGGTTGCGCACATGCAGCGTGGCCTGAAAGCCGACCTGCGCCTTCTGCATGGCGACCATGGTTTCCTCGATGCTGACCTTGGGGTTCTCCAGCTGCACCTCCTGCTGCAGGCCATTGGCGCGATCCTGGGCGGCGCTGACCGATTGCAGGGCGTTCTTGAAGGCGCCGGAAAAGCCCACCTCCTGCGCGGCCGGCTGCGCCGCCGTGGCGCGGCGTGCCAGCTGGGTGCCGGTCAGCGGGCTGGGGGTGCTGGTGATGCGCATGTCCATGGCGGTAGGCAATAGGGGTTGCAGGATGGGGTGATGGTAGGCGCCGGGGGGCATTGCGTCGTGGGGAAATGATGGCCAAAGGCGCGCCTTATCCGGCGAACGGTGCCACGGGGGGCTTCAATAATCGCAGCACGGCCAGAGTCCCGCCTGGCGCCCGTCCTTTTGTGGAAAGCACGATGTCTGCAGTTGCCGAAGTCCCCGTCACACCGCCCTCAGCTGCCAGCGCCGGCTGGCAGCAGCGCCTGGCGATGCTCGACCGCGGCGCGCGCATGCGCCTGGCGGCTGCGGCCTTGCTGTTGCTGGGGGTGCTTGCCGCAGCATTCTTCTATGGCCGCAGCCCCGACTACCGGGTGCTGTTCTCGGGCCTGAACGACAAGGATGGCGGCGCCATCGTGGCTCAGCTGACGACGATGAACGTGCCCTACAAGTACACCGAGGGCGGCGGCGCCATCATGGTGCCGGCGAATCGCGTGCACGATGTGCGCCTGCGCCTGGCCACGCAGGGCCTGCCCAAGGGTTCGGTAACGGGCTTCGAGCTCATGGAGACAAGCCGCTTCGGCGTGACGCAGTTCCAGGAGCGGCTCAATTTTCAGCGCGGGCTCGAGGGCGAGCTCACGCGCTCCATCCAGGCGCTTGGTTCGGTGCAGAGTGCGCGCGTGCACCTGGCGTTGCCGAACCAGAACGGTTTCTTTCGTGAGCAGCAAAAGCCCTCGGCATCGGTGCTGCTCAGCCTGTACCCGGGGCGCATGCTCGATCGCGCGCAGCTGGCCGGCATCGTGCATCTGGTGGCGTCCAGCGTGCCCGAACTGGCGCCATCGGCCGTGAGCGTGCTGGACGACACCGGCAAGCTGCTGTCGCAGTCGCCCGATGGCGGCGGCAGCAATGGCGTGGATGCGCAGCAGCTGGCCTATGTGCAGCAGATTGAGCAGCAATACACGCGCCGCATCCTGGACCTGCTGGAGCCCGTGGTGGGCAAGAACAATGTCAAGGCCCAGGTGACGGCCGAGGTGGACTTCAACCAGACCGAATCGACCGTGGAGCAGCACCGCCCCAATCTGTCGCCCGACGCCAGCGCCGTGCGCAGCCAGCAGATTGTGGAAAGCAGCGGCGACAAGGGCACTCAACCGCCCATGGGTGTGCCCGGTGCGGTGAGCAACCAGCCGCCACAGGGATCGACGGCACCCATCAATGGCGCCAACCCGCCGCCCGCGGCCGCGAATGCCCAACAACAGCCGGGCGCGGCGGGGCAGGTGCCGGGCAAGCGCGAATCCATCACCAACTACGAGGTGGACAAGACCACGCGCGTGACGCGTGGCGGCATGGGTGCCATCAAGCGCGTGAACGCGGCCGTGGTCGTCAACTACCAGAGCGTGACCGAGGAGGCGGGCAAGCCGCCCGTGAGCAAGGCGTTGACGCCCGAGCAGGTCGAGCAGATGACGGCCCTGGTGCGCGAGACCATTGGCTACAACAAGGACCGCGGCGATTCGGTGAACCTGATGAACACGCCCTTCCTGACGGATGCGGCACCTGCCGCCGACCTGCCGTTGTGGAAGCAGCCCGAGGTGGTGGAGCTGGCCAAGAGCCTGGGCTGGCCTGTGGGTGTGTCGCTGGCCGTGGCGCTGCTGCTGCTGGGCCTGGTGCGCCCGGTGCTCAAGGGCCGCAAGCCTGCCACGCCGGCACAGGAGCCGGCGCCGGGCGACCAGCTGAGCGCCATTGCCGCCGAGGATCTGGAGCGCCCGGCGTTGCCGGCCCCGCAGCAGCCGCAGGATCTGCAACCCACGGCCGAGCAGCTGCGTCTGGAGGAGGCGCGCCGCCTGGCGCGTGACAACCCGATTGCGGTGGCCAACATCATCAAGACTTGGGTCAATGGCGAGTGATCGCGTCACCGCGCGGAGGATGAGACAGATATGGATGAGCAGGGTCTGAACGACGCAGCAATCATGCTGATGTCCCTGGGCGAGGAGGAAGCCGCCGAGGTCTTCAAGCATCTGTCGCCCAAGGAGGTACAGAAGCTGGGCGAGACCATCGCGCGCATGCGCGCCGTGTCCAAGGAAAAGGTGGACGAGGTGCTCACCCGCTTCACCAACGACGCGGCGGCGCAAAGCCTGCTGGTGTCGGACACCGGCAACTATGTGCGCTCGGTGCTCAAGCGCGCCCTGGGCGACGACAAGGCGGCGCTGCTGATCGACCGCATCCTGC